>DATFGA010000064.1:0-18415 GCA_035249775.1 Nocardioidaceae bacterium
GGCGACCGCACCGGCCGCGGCCTCCAGGTAGGTCAGCGTACGCCGCGCGTCACCGCCGGCGAGCCGCACCAGGTGGTCCATCGCGGCCTCGTCGACCCGCGCCGCGTCGGCGAGCCCGCGCTCGTCGGTCACCGCGCCGGCGATCACGCCGCGGATGTCGTCGTCGGTCAACGGCTCGAGGGTCAACAGCAAGGACCGGGAGAGCAGCGGGGAGATCACCGAGAAGAACGGATTCTCGGTGGTGGCCGCGACCAGGGTGACCCACCGGTTCTCCACTCCCGGCAGCAGCGCGTCTTGTTGCGCCTTGGTGAACCGGTGCACCTCGTCGACGAACAGCACCGTCTCCTGGCCGCCGCGGGCCAGCTCGGCCCGGGCCGCGTCGATCGCCGCACGGACCTCCTTCACCCCGGCCGCGACCGCGGAGACCTCCACGAACCGGCGGTTGGTCTGCTGGCTGACGATCGAGGCGATCGTGGTCTTCCCGGTGCCGGGCGGGCCCCACAGCAGCAGGGACATCGGCTGGTCACCCTCGATCAGCCGGCGCAGGGGCGAGCCGGTCGCGAGCAGGTGCTGCTGCCCGACGAGCTCGTCGAGCGTGCGCGGGCGCATCCGCACCGCCAGCGGCGCAGACGCATGGGTGTTGCCTGCGAGAGTGCCCCCACCCGCCGTACGTCGTGCGTCCGTCGACCGGGCGGACCCGTCGGCGTCGATGTCGAAAAGCCCGTCCACAACGCTGAACCCTACGGGGCGGTCACTTCTCGGTGGCGGTGCCCTCACCCTTGGGGTCGTCGACGATCCGGTCCCCGACGAGCCGCTCGGAGGACGACTTGTGCGTCTCCAGGTTGGTGTAGGTGTCGGAGAACCCGGGCTTGATCAGGTCCTCGGTCGACGGGGCGGCACCGGACACCGGCGTGCCGTGCTGGTCCACACCGAGCGCGTCCAGCGTGATCGGGCTGGTGGGCATGGCGCCGTACTCGCCGGCGAAGTGGCAGGCGACCTTGTGCTTCGGCCCGATCTGCAGCAGCGGCGGCTCCTGCTTGGCGCAGATGTCCTGCGCCATCCAGCAGCGGGTGCGGAACCGGCAGCCGGACGGCGGGTTCACCGGGCTCGGTACGTCGCCCTCGAGGCGGATCCGCTCGCGACGGCCGCCGATAGCCGCCTGCTTCACGTCCGGCACGGCGGACAGCAGGGCCTGCGTGTAGGGGTGGTGGGGGCGGGCGTAGAGGGTCTCCCGGTCGGCGATCTCCACGATCTTGCCGAGGTACATCACCGCCACGTCGGGGCAGAAGTGGCGGACCACCGCGAGGTCGTGGGCGATGAACAGGAACGCGATGTTGAACTCCTTCTGCACGTCCTGCAGAAGGTTCACCACCTGGGCCTGGATCGACACGTCGAGCGCGGACACCGGCTCGTCGGCCACCAGCACCTTCGGCTGCAGCGCGAGGGCGCGCGCCACCCCGATCCGCTGCCGCTGCCCGCCGGAGAACTCCGAGGGATAGCGGTTGTAGTGCTCGGGGTTGAGCCCGACGACCTCGAGCAGCTCCTTGACCCGGGTCAGCACCTGCTTGTCGGGGACCATCTTGTGGACCTTGAGCGGGGTGCCGACGATCGTGCCGACGGTGTGCCGGGGGTTCAGCGAGCTGTAGGGATCCTGGAAGATCATCTGGATCTCTTTGCGCAACGGAAGCATCTGCTTGTTCGACAGGTTGCCGATCTCGCGTCCGTTGAACTTCATCGACCCGGAGGTCGGGTCGAGCAGCCGGGTGATCAGGCGGCCGGTCGTGGACTTGCCGCAACCGGACTCACCGACCAGACCGAGCGCACCGCCCTGCTCGACCTGGAAGGAGACCCCGTCCACGGCCTGGACATGGCCGATGGTGCGGCGGATGACGCCCGCGGACTGCACCGGGAAGTACTTGCGGAGGTTGGTCACCTCGAGGATCGGGCGCTGCCCGGAACCGTCGGTGGACGCGGGCGCAGCAGCGACCTCAGGTTGTGTCATGGAAGTCATTGTCCTCATCACCGGTTTTCCGGCGCAACGTGGTCGGCCCCGTCGGCGACGGTCAGGTCGACCAGGTCCGGAGCGATCTCGGGCAGAACCTCGGTCTCGTAGATCATGTCCGGGTTCGCGAGGTGGCAGCGCTTGAGATGGTCGGGACCCCGGGTGCCTTCGACGAGCAGCGGCAGCTCGGTGCGGCACAGGTCACCGGGCACCTTGTCCCGGTGCGGGCAGCGGGGGTGGAACGGGCACCCGGACGGCGGGTTCAACAGGCTCGGCGGGTTGCCCGGGATCGGGATCAGCCGGCCCGAGGTGTCGGCGGTGACGTCCGGGACGCTGGAGAGCAGTCCCCAGGTGTAGGGCATCTCCGGGTGGGTCAGCAGCTCCTTGGTCGGACCGTGCTCGACCGCGCGGCCGCCGTACATCACCAGCACCTGGTCGGCCATCTCCGCGACGACACCGAGGTCGTGGGTGATGATGATGATCGCCGAGTTGAAGTCGCGCTGGAGCTCCTGGAGCAGGTCCAGGATCTGCGCCTGGACCGTCACGTCGAGGGCGGTGGTCGGCTCGTCGGCGATCAGCAGCTTCGGGTCGTTGACCAGCGCCATCGCGATCATCGCCCGCTGCCGCATCCCGCCGGAGAACTGGTGCGGGTAGTCGTCGACGCGGCTGCGGGCCTGCGGGATACCGACCCGGTCGAGCATCTCGATCGCCTTGGCCTTGGCCTTGGACCGGGACACCTTGTTGTGCGCGAGGTAGGCCTCGGAGATCTGGCTGCCGATCGAGTAGAAGGGGTGCAGCGAGCTGAGCGGGTCCTGGAAGATCATCGCGACCTCGCCGCCGCGCAGGGCCTGCATCCGGTTGTTCGAGAGGCCCACGATCTCGCGGCCCCCGACCCGGATGGATCCCTTCATGTGGGTCCGCTTCATGTCGTGCAGGCCCATGATCGCCATCGAGGAGACGCTCTTGCCCGAGCCGGACTCGCCCACGATGCCGAGGGTCTTGCCCTGCTCCAGGGTGTAGCTCATGTCGGTGACGGCCTTCACGGTTCCGTCCGCTGTCGGGAAGCTGACGTGCAGGTTCTCGACGACCAGGTAGGGGCCGTCGAAGCCGGGTCCGTCGGCGCTGGGCCGGTCCGCCTCCCGGGCGTTCTGCTCGGTCAGGAAGTTCGAAGCTTCGGTCATGACAGGCGCACCCTCGGGTCGAGCAGGCTGTAGATGATGTCCACGACGATGTTCGCGGTGACGACGAACGCTGCAGCGATGAGCACCGTGGCCGCGATGATCGGCAGGTCCTTGGTGCCGATCGCGTCCAGCGCTGTCTTTCCGATGCCCTGGATGTCGAAGATCCGTTCGGTGAAGATCGTGCCGGCGAGCAGGGCCGCGAACTCGAGGCCCATGATCGTGACCACCGGAACGACGGCCGAGCGCAGCGCGTGCTTCAGCGTGACCATGCGGTCGCTGAGCCCCTTGGCGCGAGCCGTGCGCACGTAGTCCTCGTTCATCGACTCGATCATCGAGCCGCGGCTGAACCGGGCGTACTGCGTCGAGGAGGTTATGCCGATCACCAGCCAGGGCAACAGGAGGCCCGCCGCCCATGCGGCCGGTCCTTCCGTGAACGGGGAGACGTACCCGCTCTGCGGGAAGATCCCCCACTCGCTGATCAGGTACAGGAAGGCCAGCAGCGCGACCAGGTAGTACGGGACGGCGTTGATGACCAGGCTGCTGCCCACGATCAGCTTGTCGCCGAGCGTCCCCCTGACTCGGGACGCGAGGATGCCCAGCGTGGTGCCCAGGAGCACCGCGATGGTGACACCGCCGATCGCGAGCGACAGGGTGGCCGGGAACCGTTCCAGCAAGTAGTCGGCCACGTCCACGCGAAGCTTGAAGGAGACGCCCAGGCACGGGGCGTCGCAGGGGATCGTGATCGCACCGGCCTCGAAGTCGTTGCCGACGAAGATCCCCTTCATGTACTCGCCGTACTGCTCGATTACCGGACGGTCCAGTCCGAGGCTCTCGGTGATGTTCGCGAGTCGCTCTGGCGTGCACCGGGTCTCGGGGCAGTAGGCCAGGGCCGGGTTGGACGGCCCGTAGAAGAACAGTGCGAACACCGCAACCGATGTCGCGAGCAGGACGAGGATTCCCGACACCGCGCGACGAATGATGTAGCCGAACATCCGTTGGCTCCTGTGATTGATCGGACCGATGGGGGCGGGTGGTGACCCGCCCCCATCGGGGGTGACTCTCAGTGCCCGAAATCAGGCACTCGATTCAGTCAGACGTACGTCACTCGGTGATGTACATCCGCTGGAACGTCGGCATACCGCGAACGTTGTCGTTCTCCATGCCGCCGACCTTCGAGCCGTGAATCATCGCAGTGCCCGAGTAACCGGTGACAACCGCCGGGTAGTACTCGGTCTGCATCTTCTTGTCGAACTCGCCCCAGGCAGCAGCTGCTTCCTCGGGGGTCATCGTGTCGAGGATCTTGTCCTGCAGCGCGTCCATCTCGGCAACCTTGAAGTTGGACGGGTTGGGCATGCCCTCGAGACCCACCAGGTCGCCGGACCACTGGGCCGGGAACCACGAACCACCGGACGGCCAGTCCGAGCACCATCCGCTGGAGCGGACGTTGATCGGCGAGTCGTAGTCGGTGCGGTCGGTGCGGATCGTCTCCAGCGTCGAGGCGATCGGGGTGGCCTTGAAGCCGCCCTCCTCGAGACCCTTGACGAGCTGGTCCTTGGCCTGGACCGACAGTGCGTCGTCCGAAGCGAACAGGAACTTGATCTCGTAGCCCATCGCGCCGGCTTCCTTGAGGAGCTCCTTGGACTTCTCGGGGTCGGTGTTGACGCCCTTGATGCCCAGCGGGTCGTACTCCACCCGGCCAGCGGTGCCCGGAGGCAGGATGCTGGTGCCCGGAACGCGCGTGACACCCTCGATCTCACCGGCGGCCTTCCACGCGGCGCGGTACGGGTAGGCGTACCCGATGGCCTTGCGGACGTTGATGTCGGTGATCTTGGTCATGTCGAGGAACCACATGAACGTGCACGGCGAGGTGCCGGTGACCAGACGGTCAGCGTCCTCCTGGATCGAGCGGTAGCCCGACGCGGTGACGTTGTCGTAGGTCAGCGTGGTCTGCGCCTCGCCGGTGTCGTTGATGATGACGTTCTCGAGCTTGGCCGAGTCCTGGCCGAACTTGAACTCCCAGCCGTCGACCATCTGGATGCGGCCCGGGTCGGTCTCCGGGTCCCAGAACTCGTTCTTGACCAGCGTCAGCGAGGTGCCGGGCTTGTAGTCAGCGAACTTGTAGGGGCCGGTGGCCAGCGGGTGCCTGCCGTAGGTGGCCGGGTTGTCCTTGGCCTCCGGGATGGCGGTGAAGGCCGGGAACGAGGCGTAGTAGTCCATGTCGGTGAACGGACGACGCATCTTGATGGTGATGTCGTTTCCGTTGACCTCGACGCCTGCGTAGTCGGTGCCGTCCTGGAACGGACCCTTGTACTTGTCGCCGTCCAGGAAGAACGTCGTCTGGTAGGTCGGACCGTCCGGCAGCTCCTCGATCGCGAACGAACGCTTGATCGCGTACGCCACGTCCTCGGCCTTGACGTCGGTGCCGTCCTCGTACTTGAGGCCCTCACGAAGGGTGAAGGTCCACTCGGTGTTGTCCTCGTTCGGGCGGCCGAGGTCGGTCGCCATGTCGGGGATCAGCACCATCTCGCCGTCGACGTAGGCGTACTGCGTGAGCGAACGCGTCACGAGGTCCGACAGGATCGCGGTCGAGTCGGTGTAGTAGGCCTGGGTCGGGTCGAGCGTGGACGGGACGTTGACCGTGAGAACGGTGAACGTGCCACCCTCGGTCGCGTCCTCGGGAACTTCGGCGGGTGCCTGGGCGTCCGGGTTCTTACCCGATCCGGCGCCACCGCCCTCGATGGTGCCGGTGTTCTCGCTACCGGGGTCGGTCCCGGTGCCGCTTCCGCCTCCACAGGCAGCAAGCGTCATAAGTGCTGCAGTAGCCAAAGCCACTGCAGGTTTCTTCAATCGCATCTAGGTGTACCCACCTTTCTTGGCTGGTCGATGCTCTCGACCGGTGTCAGATTCACCGGCGAGTCTTGGGGTCGAAGGCGTCGCGCACGGCGTCGCCTAGGAGGTTCAGCGCGATCACCAGGAGACAGATCCCGACGACCGGCGCATAGAGGAAAAGCGGATAGGTGCTGAAGAACTCGACAGCACGGTTCACGGTCTGGCCCCACGAGGGGATCCCGACCACGCCGATGCCGAGGAAGGCCAGGCCGGCCTCGGCGGTGACGAAGGCCGGCAGACCGAGCGAGATCGACACCACGATGGGTGCCACGAGGTTGGGCAGCAGCTCCTTGAACAGGATCTTGCGGGTCGGGACGCCGATCACCCGGGCGGCCTGGACGAACTCCCGCTCACGCAGCGAGAGCACCTCGCCGCGGATCAGGCGGGCCAGGGTCATCCAGCCGAAGACGGAGAGCACGAACAGCAGCGAGCAGAGCTGGACGAACTCGAGCTTCTGCGGCTGGGCGCCGAACCGGGACACGATGATCGGGGCCAGCGCGAGCGCGACGAGGATGAACGGCAGCGACAGGAAGATGTCGATGACGAAGGCGATGACCCGGTCCAGCCAGCCGCGGGCGAACCCGGCGACCAGCCCGATGACGATGCCCATCAGTGTCGCGGCGACGGTGGCGAAGGTGGCGACCCCGAGCGAGGTGCGCGCGCCGTACAACCACTCGGCGAGCAGGTCGTTGCCGGTGCGCGGCTCGAGGCCCAGCGGGGCCTCCCAGGTGAAGGGGTAGTCCGGCGGGCCGATGGCCGGGAAGCTGTCCGCCTTGGTGTCGGTGACCGGGTCACCGCCCTCGAGCTCGACCCCGAAGAGGTCGGTCAGCAGCGGCGCGAAGATGGCGATCAGCACGAAGACGGTCACGACCGCCAGACAGACCATGGCGATCTTGTCGTGGCGCAGACGATCCAACGCGATCTGTGTTGGGGACCGTCCTGCGACGTCTTGTGACTTGACCTCCGGTTCGTCGGTATTCGAAACGACGAGCTCCGTGGGCTGGATTCCCATGGCCACCTTTCTGGTACGAGGCTGGCCCCGCGTCACTGCCGTTGCCCGGTGGGGTGCGACACAGTTCTCGACGTACGAGCCGAGCCGACTTTAGACGACGCTCAGGCAAACTTTGGTGCCCGACAGGTAACGATCTGATACCGACGAGTTCGCGTCCGCCAGGCGAACGTGGGTCGCCCCGTCTTGCTTCCGCCGCGGCGGCCTACTCGGCCGGCGCCTCCTCCGCCTCGGGAACGGCGTCGACGCCGGCCTCGGCCCGCTGCTCGGGGGTGATCGGCGCGGGTGCGGCGGTCAGCGGGTCGTAGCCCGCACCGGTCTTCGGGAACGCGATCACGTCGCGGATCGAGTCGGTGCCGCTGAGCAGGGCACAGATCCGGTCCCAGCCGAACGCGATCCCGCCGTGCGGCGGTGCGCCGTACTGGAACGCCTCGAGCAGGAACCCGAACTTCTCCTGGGCCTCCGCCTCGGCGAGCCCCATCACCGCGAACACGCGCTTCTGCACGTCCTCGCGGTGGATACGGATCGAGCCGCCACCGATCTCGTTGCCGTTGCAGACGATGTCGTAGGCGTAGGCGAGCGCTGAGCCGGGGTCCGTGTCGAAGGTGTCGGCCGACTCCGGCTTCGGGGCGGTGAAGGCATGGTGCACCGCCGTCCAGGCACCGCTGCCGACCGCCACGTCACCGGCGGCCGTCGCCTCGCCGGCCGGCTCGAACAGCGGCGCGTCCACCACCCAGACGAAGCTCCACGCGGACTCGTCGATCAGGCCGCCCCGGCGTCCGATCTCGAGCCGGGCGGCCCCGAGCAGCGCCCGGGAGGACTTGACCGGGCCGGCGGCGAAGAAGATGCAGTCCCCCGGCCGGGCGCCGACGTGCGCGGCGATGCCGGTCTTCTCCTCGTCGCTGAGGTTCTTCGCCACGGGTCCGCCGAGCTCGCCGTCGGCGCCGACCAGGACATACGCCAGGCCCTTGGCGCCTCGCTGCTTGGCCCATTCCTGCCAGGCGTCGAGCTGCTTGCGGGGCTGGTCTGCCCCTCCCGGCATGACCACGGCACCGACGTACGGCGCCTGGAACACCCGGAACGGGGTGTCCTTGAAGAAGTCGGTGCACTCGACCAGCTCGAGACCCATCCGCAGGTCCGGCTTGTCGGTGCCGTAGCGCTGCATCGCCTCGGCGTACGTGATCCGCTCGACGGGGGTCTTGATCTCGTGGCCGATCAGGTTCCAGACGGCCTTGAGCACCTCCTCGGCGAGTGCGATCACGTCGTCCTGGTCGGCGAAGCTCATCTCGATGTCGAGCTGGGTGAACTCGGGCTGCCGGTCTGCACGGAAGTCCTCGTCGCGGTAGCAGCGGGCGATCTGGAAGTACCGCTCCATCCCGGCGACCATCAGCAGCTGTTTGAACAGCTGCGGGCTCTGTGGCAGCGCGTACCAGCTGCCCGGCTGGAGGCGGGCCGGGACGAGGAAGTCACGGGCCCCCTCCGGCGTGGAGCGGGTCAGGGTCGGAGTCTCGACCTCGACGAAACCTTGAGAGTTGAGCACCTCGCGGGCCGCCCGGTTGACCTCGCTGCGGAGCCGGAGCGCGGCGGCGGGGCCGGGACGGCGCAGGTCGAGGTAACGGTGGGCGAGCCGCACCTCCTCCCCCACCTCGGCGTGCTCGTCGATCGGGAACGGCAGCGGGGCCGCCTCGCTGAGGACCTCGACCTGCGTGGCGATCACCTCGATGTCGCCGGTCGGCAGGTTCGGGTTCTGGTTGCCCTCGGGGCGCACGGCGACCTCGCCGGTGATCTTCAGGCAGTACTCCGAGCGGAGGTTGTGGGCGACCTCCTCGTCACGGATCACCACCTGGACGACCCCGGAGGCCTCGCGCAGGTCGATGAAGGCCACGCCGCCGTGGTCGCGGCGCCGGGCCACCCACCCGGCCAGGGTGACGGTCTGTCCGACGTGGTCGGCCCGCAGGCTGCCGGCGTCATGGGTGCGGATCACGAAAGCTCCTCAGCTCGCTGGTGAAGTGTTGCTGTGCTGCGCTGTCACGGTGGGGGCCAGGTCCTCGTCGGCCGGCCGCCAGGTGGCGGGGTCGGCGTCGGCCTGCTCGCCGGAGCGGATGTCCTTGACCTGGTGGCTGCCGTCGTCGGCGGGGAACCACACGAAGGGGATGCCCCGCCGCTCGGCGTAGCGGATCTGCTTGCCGAACTTCTGCGCGGAGGCGGCCACCTCGGCCGGGACGCCGTTCCTCCGCAGCTGCTGGGCGACCTGGTCGCAGGCCGCCCGGGACTCCTCGTCGGGCAGGGCTACGAGCACCGCGGACGGCACGCTGCGGCTGGCACCGAGGGATCCTCTGGCCAACAGCGGCACGAGCATCCGGCTCACCCCCAGCGAGATCCCGACTCCCGGGTACGTCGTACGCCCGTCGCTGGCCAAGGAGTCGTAACGGCCACCGGAGCAGATCGACCCGAGTCCCTCGAAGCCCGCCATCACGGTCTCGAACACGGTGCCGGTGTAGTAGTCGAGCCCTCGCGCGATGCGCAGGTC
This sequence comes from Nocardioidaceae bacterium, assembly GCA_035249775.1. Classification (GTDB taxonomy): domain Bacteria; phylum Actinomycetota; class Actinomycetes; order Propionibacteriales; family Nocardioidaceae; genus Nocardioides_C. Next base: position 9,612 of record DATFGA010000064.1, read on the forward strand.
GGCCTCCACGGTGAACCGGTCGCTGGTCACCGACGCGCAGCCGTCGACGACCGCCGCGAGCTCCTCGAGGCCCTCCTCGAGCTGGTCGTTGCTCACGCCGAGGGCCCGGACCCGCTGCACGAACGAGGTGTCGGTGCTGCGGATCTCCGCCAGCTGCAGGCACCGCTGTGCCTGCGCGTCGTCGAGGCCCGCCTCGTCGACGAGCATCTTGGCGACCACCTCCGCGGGAACCTTGTCGATCTTGTCGATCACCCGCATCACCGCGTCGATGTCGGTGGCGCCGATGCCGGCGTAGAACCCCTGGATCAGCTTTCGGTTGTTGACCTGGAGCCGCATCGCGGGCAGGAGCTCGGACAGGGAGGCCAGCGCCTCCGCCATCACCCGGGCCACCTCGATGTCGTGGTGGAAGCCGAGGGTGTCCCTGCCGACGATGTCGATGTCGGCCTGGGTGAACTCCCGGAACCGGCCCTCCTGCGGCCGCTCGCCGCGCCAGACCTTCTGGATCTGGTAGCGGCGGAACGGGAACTCCAGCCGGCCGGCGTTCTCGAGGACGTAGCGGGCGAACGGCACCGTCAGGTCGAAGTGCAGCCCGATCCCGGCGTCACCGCCCTCGTCGCCGGCCTGCAGGCGGCGCAGGACGTAGACCTCCTTGGACGTCTCCCCCTTGCGCAGCAGCTGGTCGAGCGGCTCGACGGAGCGTGTCTCCACCGGGGCGAACCCGTGCAGCTCGAAGACCCGCCGCAGCCGGTCGAGGACGTGCAGCTCGATGAACCGCTGGTCGGGAAGGAACTCGGGGAACCCGCTGAGCGGGGTCGGCTTGCTCATCGTCGTCAGAGGCCCCGGTTGGTGCCCGGTCGCGCGGCGCTCGTGTCGCTGCCCTCACCGGAGCGGGTGATCAGGTCGAGAAGGTACGGGTTGGTGGCCCGCTCCCGACCGATGCTGGTCTGCTCGCCGTGACCGGGCAGCACCACGATGTCGTCGGGCAGGGTGAGGACCTTCGATGCGAGCGAGCGCAGCATCGTCGGGTGGTCCCCGCCGGGCAGGTCGGTTCGGCCGATCGAGCCGGCGAAGAGCAGGTCGCCGGAGAACATCACCTCGGCGACGTCGTCCTGCTGGTACGGCGAGCGGAAGGTGACCGAGCCCTCGGTGTGGCCCGGCGTGTGGTCCACGACGAACTCGAGGCCGGCGAGCTCGAGCCGCTGCCCGTCCCCGAGCTCGGACACGGCCTCGGGCTCGGCGAACTCGTACTTCCCGCCGAGCAGCATCCCCGCCGTGTCCGGCGACATGGCGGCCATCGGGTTCGCGAGCAGGTGCCGATCGTCGGGGTGGATGTAGGCGGTCGCGTCGTAGGTCCCCGCCACCGGAGCCACGCACCACATGTGGTCGACGTGGCCGTGGGTGACCAGGATCGAGACGGGCTTCAGGTTGTGCTCTCGGACCACCTCGGCGACGCCCTGGGCGGCGTCCTTGCCGGGGTCGACGACCACGCACTCCTGGCCTGGGCCGGTCGCCACGACGTAGCAGTTCGTGCCCCACGGGCCTGCCGGGAAGCCTGCAATCAGCACGCGTGCCCTCTCCTGACGGTGTTGGGTGCGCAAACGAGGCGCATTCGACCGTTGCAGCCTACCGAGCCGCCCGTCGCGCTCGTTAACCGTGCCCGGCCGCGGGCGTTATCCGGTTGTAGCCGGAAAGCCGGTGTCTCCATGGTGTGCTGGGACCTAGACTTCCCTGCCGTGGTCACCATCAGGCGGCGGCGTCGTACGCGGCCCGGTCTGCGGCATGCCCGGACCGCCCGGGGTGGTTACGATGCTGGGTCTGTGGACCGCACCCGACCGCTGAACATTGAGGTAACCGGTGAATAGCTCCGAGAGCGACCAGGCAACGGACCAGTGGGGCCGTGTGTCCGAGGACGGCTCCGTGTACGTGCGCACCCAGCAGGGTGAGCGCAAGGTCGGACAGTGGCCCGACGGCGGCCCCGCGGAGGCACTGGCGTTCTTCAAGAAGCGGTACGACGACCTCGCCTTCGAGGTGGACCTGCTCGAGCAGCGGGTGAAGGCGGGCACGCTCGCCCCCGACGAGGCCGCCGCCTCGGTGAAGCAGGTGCGCGGCTCGATCGCGGAGGCCCAGGCCGTCGGTGACCTCGACGGGCTCAACACCCGCCTCGACGCGCTGACCGGCACCATCAACGAACGCCGCGAGCAGCGCAAGGCCGAGCGGGCCAAGAAGGTCGAGGAGGCCAAGGGGCACAAGGAGAAGATCGCCACCGAGGCCGAGAAGATCTCCGAGAGCGACGACTGGCGCAACGGCGCCAACCGGATGCGCGAGCTGCTCGACGAGTGGAAGGCCCTGCCCCGGCTGGACAAGAGCACCGACGACACCCTGTGGCGCCGGTTCTCCACCGCCCGCACCACCTACACCCGTCGCCGCAAGGCGCACTTCGCCGAGGTGAACGAGAAGCGTGACTCGGCGCGGGCGGTCAAGGAGAGGCTCGTGGTCGCGGCGGAGGAGCTGGCCGACTCCACCGACTGGGGCCCGACGTCGGGCAAGTACCGCGACCTGATGCGCGAGTGGAAGGCCGCGGGCCCGGCTCCCAAGGGCGTCGACGACCAGCTGTGGAAGCGGTTCCGCGGGGCGCAGGACAAGTTCTTCGGGGCCCGGGACGCGGCGAACGCCGAGCTCGACCGCGAGTTCGCGGCGAACGCCGAGAAGAAGGAAGCCCTGCTGGTCGAGGCGGAGGCGCTGCTGCCGGTGACCGACCTGAAGGCGGCCCGGGAGGCGTTCCGCGACATCGCCGAGCGCTGGGACGCTGCCGGCAAGGTCCCCCGTGACCGGATGAAGGACCTCGAGGGCCGGATCCGCAAGGTGGAGCAGGCGATCCGCGGCGTCGAGGACGACCAGTGGCGGCGCTCCAACCCGGAGGCCCGGGCCCGCGCCGCCGACACGGTGTCGCAGCTGGAGTCCTCGCTCGCCGACCTGCAGGCCAAGCACGACAAGGCCGTCGCTGCGGGCAACACCCGGAAGGCCGAGGAGCACGCGTCGGCGATCGAGGCCCGCAAGAGCTGGCTCGCCGAGGCCCGCAAGGCGCTCGACGAGTTCTCCGGCTGACGCTGCGGCGGCGGCCGTTCGCCCGCTCACGACCGTTGCGGTTCACGTGCGCTGCAACGGCAGTGGAATCGCGATTTCGAGGACCGTTGCGGTTCACGTGCGCGGGAACGGTAGTCCCGAAGCAATCTGGTCTGGCGACGCGACGGCGACAGCGGCTGCGTGCCGGGTCGGCGTTACTGGGTGACGCGGTAGGCGTCGAAGACACCGTCGACGGAGCGGACCGCCTTCAGGACGTGTCCGAGGTGCTTCGGGTCACCCATCTCGAAGGTGAACCGGCTCTTCGCCACCCGGTCGCGGGTGGTCTGCAGCGACGCGGACAGGATGTTGACGTGGACGTCCGAGAGCACCTTGGTGATGTCGGACAGCAGGCGGGCCCGGTCGAGCGCCTCGACCTGGATGTTGACCAGGAACATCGACTTCGCGGTCGGCGCCCACTCGACGTCGACCATCCGCTCCGGCTGGCTCTTGAGGCTGACCGCGTTGGTGCAGTCGGTGCGGTGCACGGACACACCGGCACCCCGGGTCACGAACCCCAGGACCGGGTCGCCCGGGACCGGCGTACAGCACTTGGCGAGCTTGACCCACACGTCGGAGATCCCGCGGACGATGACGCCGGCGTCGCCACCGGACGACTGCTTCGCGCGGGCCCGGGTGTGCGTGATCTGGACGCCCTCGGCGAGGTCCTCCGCCGCCCCCTCCTCGCCGCCGAACAGGTCGATCACCCGGCGTACGACGGTCTGCGCGCCCACGTTGCCCTCGCCGACCGCGGCGTAGAGCGCCGACACGTCCGCGAGCCGCATCTCGTCGGCCACCGAGCTGAGCGAGTCGTGGGTGAGCACGCGCTTGAGCGGCAGGCCTTCCTTCCGCATCAGCCGAGCGATCTGGTCCTTGCCCTGGTCGATGGCCTCCTCGCGACGCTCCTTCGTGAACCACTGCCGGATCTTGTTGCGCGCCCGCGGGGACTTCACGAACCCGAGCCAGTCGCGGGACGGTCCGGCGCTCGGCGCCTTGGACGTGAACACCTCGACCACGTCCCCGTTGTCGAGCGTGGACTCCAGCGGCACCAACCGTCCGTTCACCCGCGCACCGATCGTGCGGTGACCGACCTCGGTGTGGATCGCGTAGGCGAAGTCGACCGGTGAGGACCCGGTCGGCAGCGCGATCACGTCGCCGCGCGGGGTGAACACGTAGACCTCGGCGGAGTTGATCTCGAACCGCAGTCCCTCGAGGAACTCGCCGGGGTCCTCGGTCTCCTGCTGCCAGTCCAGCAGCTGGCGCACCCACGACATGTCGCTGTCGCCGGTGATGGTCGAGGCCGGGGCGCGGCCGGCGCCTGCGCTGGTGCCGGCCGGAGCGCCCATCTCCTCCTTGTACTTCCAGTGCGCGGCGACACCGTACTCGGCGCGACGGTGCATCGCGAAGGTCCTGATCTGCAGCTCGACCGGCTTGCCGGCCAGGCCGATCACCGTGGTGTGCAGCGACTGGTACATGTTGAACTTCGGCATCGCGATGAAGTCCTTGAACCGGCCGGCGACCGGGTTCCACCGCGAGTGCAGGACACCGAGCACGGCGTAGCAGTCCCGGTCGGACTCGACCAGGATCCGGATCCCGACCAGGTCGTAGATGTCGGAGAACTCGCGGCCGCGGACGATCATCTTCTGGTAGATCGAGTAGTAGTGCTTCGGTCGGCCGGTGACCACTGCCTTGATCCGCGCGTCGCGCAGGTCCTTCTGCACCTGCTCGATCACCTCGGCCAGCACCTGGTCGCGCGACGGGGCCCGCTCCGCGACGAGTCGGACGATCTCGTCGTAGATCTTGGGGTGCAGGGTCGCGAAGGCGAGGTCCTCCAGCTCCCACTTCAAGGTGTTCATGCCGAGCCGGTGGGCCAGCGGCGCGAAGATCTCCAGCGTCTCGCGGGCCTTGCGCTCCTGGGTGTCCTGCTTGAGGTAGCGCAGCGTGCGCATGTTGTGCAGCCGGTCGGCGAGCTTGATCACCAGCACCCGGATGTCGCGGCTCATCGCGACGATCATCTTCCGGATCGTCTCCGCCTGGGCGGAGTCGCCGTACTTCACCTTGTCCAGCTTGGTGACACCGTCGACGAGCGCGGCCACCTCGTCGCCGAAGTCGTTGCGCAGCTCGTCGAGGGTGTAGGAGGTGTCCTCGACGGTGTCGTGCAGCAGCGCCGCGCACAACGTCGGCTCGGTCATCCCGATGTCGGCCAGGATCGTCGCCACCGCGAGCGGGTGCGTGATGTAGGGGTCCCCGCTCTTGCGGGTCTGCGTGCCGTGCGCCTTCTCGGCGATCACGTAGGCGCGCTCGATCAGCGCCAGGTCGGCCTTGGGGTGGTTGCCGCGGACCACCCGGAACAGCGGCTCCAGGACCGGGTTGCCCTGCTGGGTCTTGGTCGCCATCCGGGCCAGCCGTGCCCGCATCCGCCGCCCGGACGGACCGCCCGTCGCACCGCCGGCGGCACGCTCGTCGGGCACCTGTCCGGGCGCGTCGGCAGAACGGCTCGCGACGCGTTCCTCAGCCACAGGCACTCCCAGATCCGGACGAGTGACAAGTCTATGCCCCGGTCAAGCGTGCACACCCGGCCGCACGCACGCAGGCTGCCTAGATCACCTTGAGCGCGGTCAGCGGCAGGTCCCCGACCGCGTCCCGGCCGGCGAGGAACGTCAGCTCCAGGAGTACGGCGGACGCGGTGACCGTGCCCCCGCACTGCGCAACGAGCTCGGCGGTGGCTGCCATGGTGCCGCCGGTCGCGAGCACGTCGTCGATCATCAGCACCCGCTCCCCCTCGGCGATCGCATCGCGGTGCATCTCGAGGGTGGCCTCGCCGTACTCGAGCGAGTAGGCGACCGCGTGCGTGGGCCCGGGCAGCTTGCCGGCCTTGCGCACCGGGACGAAGCCGGCGCCGAGCGCGAGGGCGACCGGGGCGGCGAGGATGAACCCGCGCGCCTCCATGCCGACCACCTTGTCGACGACCACGTTCCCGTCGGCGTCGCGGCCGGCGTCCGCCAGCGCCTCGACCACGGCGGTGAGGCCGTCGTGGTCGGCGAGCAGCGGGGTGATGTCCTTGAACACGACCCCCGGCTTCGGGAAGTCCGGGATGTCGCGGATCAGGGTGTCGAGCAGGGTGCCCAGGTCAGCCCGCGACATCGAACGCTCCGCCGTACTCACCGCTTGCCGCGCTGCGAGCGTGGCTTGCGCGAGGGCTGGGCCCGTTTCGCCGAGGCGGAACGGGTGACCGGCTTGGAGGCCGGGCGTTGACCGGCGGTGTACCGGGGACCGGAGCCGGTCCGCGAGCCCACCGGTTCCGGGTCGCGCGCGACCGGAACGCCCGCGTCCTCCGGCTCGTCGGTGACCACCATGTTCTCGGTGTAGACCGGCACGTCGGCGAACCGGTCGGCGTGGTGGCGGGCCCGCGCCTTCGCCCGTGCGTTGCCCTGCCGCACCGACGGCTCGAGCTCCTTGAGCTGGACGAGCAACGGGGTGGCGATGAAGATCGACGAGTAGGCACCGGCGGCCATGCCGACGAACAGGGCCAGCGCCAGGTCCTTCAGCGCGCCGGAGCCGAGGGTGACCACACCGGCGTACAGCAGCGCGCCGACCGGCAGCAGCGCCACGATCGAGGTGTTGATCGAGCGCACCAGGGTCTGGTTGACCGCCAGGTTCGCTGCCTGGGCGTAGGTCTGCCGGGTCCGGGCCAGGTTGTGGGTGTTCTCCCGGACCTTGTCGAAGACCACCACGGTGTCGTAGAGCGAGAAGCCGAGGATCGTCAGCACGCCGGTCACGGTCGCCGGCGTCACCTCGAAGCCGGACAGCGCGTAGACGCCGACGGTGATCACCACGTCGTGGATCAGCGCGACGATCGCGCCCACCGACATCTTCCACTCGCGGAAGTAGGCCCAGATGAACAGGATCACCAGGACGGTGAAGACCGCCAGGCCGATCAGCGCCCGGTCGGCGACCTGCTCACCCCACGTCGGACCGATCGCGGACTGGCTGATGTCGCCGTCCTCGACGCCGGCGGCCTCCCGGATCGCCTCGGAGACCTCGGTCGCCTCGTCGTTGTCGAGCGGCTCGGTCTGGATCCGGATCGTGTCCGTGCCCGAGGTGTTGACGATCGGCGCGGAGGCCGCCTCGAGCCCGGTGTCGGCGACCGCCTCGCGGATCTCCTCCACCGCAGCCTGGTCGGCCTGGCCGGCGGGCATCGCGACGCGGTACTCCACGCCACCCTCGAACTCGATGCCCATGTTGAGGCCCTTGAACGTCAGGCCTCCGATCGCGATCAGCACGATCACCGCGGAGATGGAGTACCACAGCAGTCTGCGGCCGACGAAGTTGATCGAGACGTCGCCCTCGTAGAGCGCGTTCCCGAGACGTGACATCTTGCCCATCAGGCGTTACCTCCCGCCGGAGCGGTGCGCGGCTGGCCGGGCAGGTGGTCGACGCCGAGGTTCTCCGCGTCGAGGCCGGACAGCTTGTGGCCGGTGTTGAAGAACGGGAACTTCGCCAGCCAGGAGACCATCGGCTTGGTGAAGAGGAAGAACACCACCACGTCGATGATGGTGCTGATCCCGAGCGCGAAGGCGAAGCCCTTCACCACGCCGATCGCGAAGATGTAGAGCACCACGGCGGCCAGCAGGGACACGGCGTCGGCGGCCAGGCAGGTACGGCGTGCCTGCACCCAGCCGGTCTCGACCGCGACCCGCATCGACTTGCCGTCGCGCATCTCGTCACGTATTCGTTCGAAGTAGACGATGAACGAGTCCGCGGTGATGCCGACCGCGACGATCAGTCCGGCTATACCCGGCAGGGTCAGCGTGAACCCGATCGACTGGCTCATCGCGAGCACCACCGCATAGGTGATCGCGGCGGCGACACCGAGCGAGGCGACCACGACGGTGCCGAGGCCCCGGTAGTAGAACATGCAGTAGATGAGGACCAGGGCCATTCCGAACGCGCCGGCCCAGATGCCGGCCGAGAGCTGGTCGGCGGCCAGCGAGGGGCCTTCCTCGGTGACCACGGGGGCGGTGAAGGTCAGCGGGAGAGCGCCGTACTTCAGGCTGTTGGCGAGGCTGAGCGCCTCCTCCTGGTCGAAGTCACCGGTGATCTGGGCGTTGCCGCCGGCGATCGGCGAGATCACCGTCGGCGCCGAGATGACCGTTCCGTCGAGGACGATCGCGAACTGCTCCCCGGTGCCTGCGAGCTGCCGGGTCACCTCGGCGAAGGTCTGCCGCGCGGTGCTGTCGAAGGACAGGTTCACCACCCAGTCGATCTGGCCCTGGGGGATGCCGGCGGAGGCGTCGTCGAGCTGGGTGCCCTGGATCATCGCGGCCGACAGGAGGTACTTGGTGGTGCCCGCCTCGTCGCAGGTGATGATCGGCTGGTTCGCGATGTCCTTGACCAGTCCGGCCTCACCCGGAGGTGGGCAGGTGTAGTTGTTGAACGCCTGGATCCAGGGGTTGCCCGGGTTGCGCATCCACTGCAGCGGCTGGTCGACCGGGGCACCCTCGGACGCGACCGGCGGCTCGGGGAGGACGGAGGGAGCCTCCGAGGGAGCCGGCGACGGCTTGGCCGACTTCTTCTTCGTGGGCCGGTCCGAGGGAGCGGTCTCGTCAGCGGCGACCAGCCCGCCGGACAGCGCGCGGCTGCGCGGGGCGCTCGACGGCGCGACGGACGGATCCGCCGAGGGG
>DATFGA010000065.1:0-22882 GCA_035249775.1 Nocardioidaceae bacterium
GTGGACCCGACGGCGCCGGAGGTGGTGCAGCTCGCGGCGGACCTGGTCGCCACGATGCGGGTCTCACCGGGCTGCGTCGGGCTCGCCGCGCCACAGGTCGGGGTCGGGGCCAAGGTGTTCACCGTCGACGTGACCGCGCACCCGAAGGCCCGGGCACACCACGGGACGTTCGTGCTGTGCAACGCGGTGGTCATGGAGTCCTCGCGCAACGAGAAGGCGCGCGAAGGGTGCATGAGCGTGCCGGACTTCACCGGTGACGTGAAGCGGGCGGGCCGGCTGGTGGTCTCCGGCCTGCTGCCGGGGACCGGCGAGGAGGTCCGGATCTCGGCCGAGGCGTTCGAGGCACGGGCGCTGCAGCACGAGATCGACCACTGCGACGGGCTCCTGTTTCTGGACCGTGCGGCCGGGGCGCACGCGATCTATCCGCGCAAGACCTATCTTTGACCGTGCTCGCCCTCGTATCCCAATGGCAGAGGAAGAGGTCTTAAAAACCTTTCAGTGTCGGTTCGAGTCCGACCGGGGGCACCAGCGTCACACCAAGCGCGGAAGGTGGGAGCGGCATGCGCAAGCTGGTGGTCTACACGTTGTTGTCCGTGGACGGAGTGGCCGAGTCGCCGGACAGGTATGTCCTCGACTTCGACGAGGCGATGTACGCGAACCTTCGTCAGGTGATCGAGGCGCAGGACGCCGTACTGCTCGGCCGTCGGACCTATGACGACTGGGCAGGCTACTGGCCGACCGCCGACGATCAGCCGTTCGCGGACTTCATCAACGGGGTCGCCAAGTACGTCGCCACCTCGACCCCACCGTCGACATCGTGGGCGAGCACGACCGTGGTGGACGGCTCGGTGCCGGACTTCGTGCGTGACCTGAAGGAGCAGCCGGGCGGCGACATCGGTGTGCACGGAAGCATCGAGCTCGCACGTTCGCTGTTCGCCGCGGGGCTCGTGGACGAGCTTCGGCTGGTCATCGCGCCGGCCGTGGCAGGAGCAGGTCGAAGACTGTTCGAAGGCGAGGGCGAGCTGCAGGAGCTCGAGCTGGTCCGTAGCGCGGGGACGCCATCGGGCGCGGTCCTGGTCGACTACCGGGTGCGGAGACACGATTAGCTCCGATGCAACCTCGGGTGCATCGACGGCGTCTTAGGAGGGACGCGGAGTGGATCCGCGCAGTGAGCCTCGAGGAGGACGCCGTGGGGCGCATCTCGGTTGTTCGTCGTCATCGATCCGCGAGCCGACTGGCCACTGTGGCCGCGCTCGCGACCCTTGTCCCCATGCTCGTCGCATCCGGGACGGGCGCGTCGGCGCACGCAGCCGGTGACGGCTCGTCCGGGACGGGGTTCGTCTCCAGCGGTGACTGTGCCCGGGAGAAGCCGTTGGTACGCCGGGCGCTCGACCGGTCCACGTTGCGGGTGGACGTGAACGGTGACGACCGGCTCGACAAGGTCGCGGTGGCCACCGACGCGCGCGCGGGCAAGCGTTGTCGCGTCCTCGTCGGGGTGCGGGTGCGAGGAGGTTCGACGTACTCGACCCACCTGCAGCCACCGACCGTCACGCCGAAGGGACTCCGCGCGGAGATCGTGCACCTCCCGGACCTCGGGAACGACCCGGGCGCGGAGATCGTGGTGGACACGCGGGTGAAGGCGGATGCGATGCTCGCCCAGATGTTCACGCTCACCGAGACCGGGCTGCGGTTCGTGTCGATGCCGGCGTTCGAGGACGGCACGTTCGTCGTCGAGGGTGGCGGGGTGTCCTTCCCTCGCGGGGCGAGCTGCAACGCGAACGGCGCGATGATCCTGTCGATGGCCACCCTGCTCGACAGCGGCAGATACCAGGTGACGCGTCACACCTATCCGGTGAAGGGTGAGCGACTAAGGCTGACCGGCCCGCGGATGAAGGTCGCGACCGTCCGTGGGAACCGGCTCGGGGAGCGGTTCCCGGAGTTCGTCAGGCCGCACTTCGAGCCGTGCACCGGCCGGGTTCTGCGGTAACCGATCTGTTGCATCTTCGGGGGAACATGACGGCCCCGGACGTCGTTGAACGCTGTAGCAGGCCCGTAGGATGGGCAGGTGGCTTGACAGCGGCTCCCAGGCGGGGAGCCACGACGGCCTCCAAGGAGGAGACCAACCATGCAGAGCAGCAACCCGGTGTTTTCCCGGTCCGACGGCTTCAACGGCCGCGGGTCGACGAACGCCTACGGAAACCAGTCCTACGCCGGTAACGGCATGACCTACCCGGGTTACGGCACCCAGCAGAGCGACCCGTCCACGTGGAGCACCGGAGCCCCCGGCCAGCCCACATCGGTCGACCAGGGCCGGATGACGATCGACTCGGTCGTCCAGAAGACCGGCATCACGCTCGGTCTCGTGGTCCTCTCGGCCGCCCTGACCTGGGTCTTCACCGGCAACCCGGCCAACGCCGAGGACGCTCGGACCCTGTCCATGCTGTGGATGGGTGGCGCCTTCGCCGGCCTCGGCCTGGCGCTCGTGCTCTCGTTCAAGCGCAACATCAGCCCCGGGCTGGTGCTGGCCTACGCCGTGGTCGAGGGTGTCTTCGTCGGCGCGATGAGCAAGACGTTCCAGTCAGCCTTCGGTGACGGCATCATCACCGGCGCGGTGCTCGGCACCTTCGCCGCTGTGGCCGGCACGCTCGCGGCGTACAAGTTCTTCAACATCCAGGTCGGCACGAAGTTCCGCAAGTGGGTCGTGGCGGCGATGTTCGGCTTCGTGGCCGTGACGCTCCTCGACTTCGTGCTCAGCTTCTTCGGAAGCGCGATCGGCTTCAACGGCTTCGGCACGCTCGGCCTGATCATGAGCTTCGTGGGTCTCGGCATCGGTGTGCTGATGCTGATCCTCGACTTCGACTTCGTCGAGCGGGGTATCGCCGCGGGGCTGCCCGAGGTGGAGTCCTGGCGTGCGGCCTTCGGCCTGACCGTGACGATCATCTGGATCTACATCGAGATCCTGAGGATCCTCGCCATCCTCCGCGGGAACGACTGACCTCGTCCCGGCTGCTCATCAGAAAGCCCCCGGCCTCGGCCCTATTCGGCAGCAAGGTGAGATAGCCGTTCGCAAATCGGCCCGGCGAAGGCGAGCGTCAACAGGCACCTCGCGTGCCAGCTCCCGTGCGGCATTCCTCGGATGCGGGAACTTCGCGCGTCCGTGCTCGCCGCCGACAAGAACCTGCTCGCGTTCGTTGGTGACCCCACCGAAGAAGCGCGCTTCCTGGTCAGAGCAATGCCCGACTACGAAGAACGCAAGGCCCCGAACGACGAGTTCATCGGCGTGCGGGCGCCCGTCGGTGGCGGAGACCCGTCCTTTCTTGAGTCGACTCGCTCAGTTGCCGATCGCTCCCTGCAACTGCCAGAAATGGTCACAGTTCGTCGGGCCCGACCCCTCCGGATACGTTCCGATGGGTCCGTCGGAAATCCCTGACTTGGGGCCGCCTCCGGCCCGCAGATCCTCCTGAAGCACGCTGTAGACACTTACGCACTGGCTCTCAGCACGCTCCTGGCCCAGTGCATCCTGGGAGGCGCCGCCGCCGTTTGTCAGGGCGGCAGCGGAGGTTGAACCGGCTCCCGAGAGCACTACGGCGAGCGAAAGGACAACGAACGGGCGTTTCATGGCAGTCCTCCTCATGGCGGACCACGCGCCTACCCTGGACGGTTTCGAGTGATGCCGACACTTCCTTTATCTCGCAGTTCCATGGCGGAGGGAATGACTCGAAAGGGCCAGGTGGAGAGCAGTCTGCTGTGGTGTGTCACCCTTCGGCGTACGCACTCGTCTCGGTCCGGTGCAACGCACCTGATCACCAGCGGCTCATCTCACCTTGCTGCCGAATAGGGCCGCGGCCGGGGGCTTTCTTGCTTCTCAGGCGTGCTTCTCAGGCCACGTGGGCAGGTTCGTACTCCACGGGGTCGTCACCGGCCGGGACCAGCTCGACAGTTACCGTGCCCCTCGAGCCATACCGGGTCCGGCTGTCCGCGCTGCTCGCCGCCCCGTTCCCCTTCGGTGCCGTCGACTCGGCGTTGTTCCTCCGCGCGCCGGACCAGAACTCCTGGGCGGTTGCACTGTTGCCCAACCGGTGGGTCCCGTTGTGATCGACCAGGAAGATCCAGCCATGCGGCGACCGCCAGAGGAACATCCCCGGCTCCGGTTGTTTCAGGCGCCATCGTCCATGCGTCTTGACCCGATGATGGAACCGCACGATCAGCCCGGTGTTGCCCATGCTCGTCTGGCCGGGCGGCCCGCCGTTGTCGGGAGAGACGTACTCCACCGTGTGGTCGGAGTCCTTGCGCCGGCCCAGATTCACCCCGAACGGGAAGATGTCGGCCGGACTCCTCAGATGCAGCGCATCGACGATGCGGGCCGGCGTCTCGTAGCCGTCGACCGGGCTCTGGCCGGCCACGTCGATGACCCCCTTGACGGTCACCTGGCAGTTCCGGCCGAGAAACTCGCGGGCCTGCTGGACGCTGATCGGTCCGAAACCCTCGAACCGGGCCACCCCCGATGTCGGGTCCCGCCAGGATGCCTCGGACAGGTGGACGTACAGCGTCGCCGGTGGCAGCAGCTTGCTCGGGTCGACCCGCATCGGCCGCGTGAACGGCGACGGGCCGCCGGTCATCGTCCCGGAGCCCGCGCACGCCGGGCACCGCTGCTGCTGGGGCGCCGGGTCGTCGGCATCGTTGTCGGCCGGGTGCACATCGCCTTCACCGACCGTCTTGGGATCTTCTTCGTCGTCACCGGCCTGGCCGCCGCCGGCGCCGGCGCTGCTGTCGTCGCCCTCGGGGCCGTCGTCCTCGTCGCCGGAAGCCTCTGGCGGCGGCGCGTCGCCTTCCGGGACGTCGATCAGGCCCAGCTCGAAGTCCTCGATCAGCTTCAGCGCTCGGGCCGGGTTGGCCAGGATCCCGATCGCCTTGGACCGGCGCACTCCCACGGACTCCGGGTCGCCGTTCGCCGCGAGGATCAACGCGATCCGGTCGACCATCGCCACGAAATAGATCACGTCGCCGGCCGAGGCCTTGGCGACCAACGTCTTCAACCCTTGGTCGTTGCTCTGCCCGGTCCGCACGAACCGCTCCGCCTCGGCCGCCTTGCGGCGGGCCTCCTCGCCGGCCGGGTCGACCTCGATGATCTTCGCCCGGACCAGGTTCTCGAACCGGCCGAACGGCAGCGAGTCGACCCAGCCGGCGACCTGCTGGTCGACCCAGCGCGCCTGCTCCAGATCCAGGTGCCGGGTCCACGCCGCCACCTTGCGGCCCTTCCACACGCGCGCCCGTCCCGAGCACACCAGCCCCCACATTCGCGGCAACCGGAACGCCAGGTCCTGCACGTCACCGATCATGGTTGCGCCCGACCGGGTCGACATCTCCTGCAGGGCGGCCAGCTCGGTGTGCGCGAACTCGCGGACCCTCGGCGTGCCCGGCGACCCCAGCCGACGCGATCGCTCCATTCCGGGCAGCACCTCGCCGGTCCCGGCGACCGCGTCGCCGTTGTGCACGTCAGCAAAGTGCAATGTTGCGTACGCCAGCTCCGCCTCGGCTTCGACCAGGGCGCGATGCCGCTCGGCGATGAAGGCGGCCGTGCCCTCACCGTCCAGCTCATCGATGCTCGCCCTGTCGATCATGGAATTCACGGTATAGAGCGGCACCGACAGTTTTCGGCGACGCGAATCCGCCCTGACTCAGCTGGGCGCCGGCGCCGACTCGGCGTCGTCGAGCGTCTCCGTTCCGTGCACGCCGTCCTTGTCCAGGGCCTCGTCCTCGGCGACGCCCCGGTGCGGTATCTCGGTCTCGACGTGCGGCTGCCTGCGGCGGTGCCGCAGCAGCACCCAGCGGCCGCGCGCCCCACGCTTCGAGCCGCCGACCTCGGTGCCGTCGATCTCGGTCCCGGGTGTTCGTGCGGCCTCCACCGCGGCGTAGGAGATCGGCAGCACGCCCTCGCCGCGGAAGGCCTCCGGCTCGACGTCCTCCTGTGGGAGCGCACCGACTGCCGCGAGCACGGATGGCAGTAGCACCGAGGCGAGGCTCGCGTAGCCCGCCGCGGAGGGATGGAACTGGTCGGGTCCGAACAGCACCTTGGGGGAGGCGGCGAACTCGGGGCCGAGGATCGATCCCAGGGACACGGTGCGCCCACCGGCCTCCACGACCGCGATCGTCTGGGCGGCGGCGAGACGTCGGCTCCACGAACGAGCGACCTGCCGCAACGGGGGAGCGACCAGCTCCAGCGTGCCGAGGTCAGGACAGGTGCCCACGATGACCTCGACGCCGGCATCCAGCATCCGCCGTACGCCCTGTTCCAGCAGCCGCACCGACTCCGACGGTCGCACCCGGTGGGTCACGTCGTTGGTGCCGATCAGGATCACCGCGACGTCGGGTTCCATCGGGAGCGCGGCGTCGATCTGCGCCTCGAGATCCCTGCTCTGCGCGC
Organism: Nocardioidaceae bacterium; assembly: GCA_035249775.1. Lineage (GTDB taxonomy): Bacteria > Actinomycetota > Actinomycetes > Propionibacteriales > Nocardioidaceae > Nocardioides_C. Next base: position 6,425 of record DATFGA010000065.1, read on the forward strand.
CGACGAACGCGAAGGATCGCAGGTAGACCCGCCGGTTCGCGCCCTCGACCAGGCCGGACGCGAGCTGCGCGCCGGGCGTCTCCCGGATCCTCTCGACCCCGTAGCCGGCCGCGCTCGAGTCACCGAGCAGGGCCAGCCGGATCGCCGGACCGGAACGGCCCTTGCCGTACCAGCCGCTGCAGTCGGGCGCCTCGCCGTCGGCATTGCCGATCGTCTTGCGGGCGAGGACCGCCTCGGTGCGCAGTACGCCGTAGAGCGAAGCGCCCAGCAGAGAAAGGCCGCCGCCACCGTACGCAGCCGCGGCCGCAAGCTTCCTAGCAGCTGCAACCTTCCCCACGAGAACCACTTTACGGTTGACTCATAGACTGGCCGGGTGCAATACGTGAACTCGCTCCTGGACCTGGTCGGCAACACACCACTGCTCCGTCTCTCGAAGTCGACCGACGGCGCCAAGCCGCTGGTGCTGGCGAAGGTGGAGTACATGAACCCGGGCGGATCCGTGAAGGACCGGATCGCCCTGCGCATGGTCGAGGCGGCCGAGGCCGACGGCTCCCTGAAGCCCGGCGGAACGATCGTCGAACCGACGTCGGGCAACACCGGCGTGGGACTGGCGATGGTCGCGCAGGCCAAGGGCTACAAGTGCGTGTTCGTCTGCCCGGACAAGGTCAGCGAGGACAAGCGCAACGTGCTGAAGGCGTACGGCGCGGAGGTGGTCGTCTGTCCGACTGCCGTCGCCCCTGAGCACCCGGACTCGTACTACAACGTCTCCGACCGTCTGGTGAAGGAGATCGAGGGCGCCTGGAAGCCGGACCAGTACTCCAACCCGAACAACCCGCGTTCCCACTACGAGACGACCGGCCCGGAGATCTGGGAGCAGACCGACGGCAGGATCACGCACTTCGTCTGCGGTGTCGGCACCGGCGGCACGATCAGCGGCATCGGGAAGTACCTCAAGGAGAAGAACCCCGACGTGCAGATCATCGGTGCGGACCCGCACGGGTCGGTCTACTCGGGAGGCACCGGTCGTCCCTACCTCGTCGAGGGCGTCGGTGAGGACTTCTGGCCGGAGACCTACGACCGCGACATCGCCGACCGGATCATCGAGATCTCCGACGGCGACTCGTTCGCGATGACCCGCCGGCTCGCGCGGGAGGAGTCCCTGCTCGTCGGCGGTTCCTCCGGCATGGCGGCGGCAGCGGCGATCCGGCTCGCCCACGAGGTGGACGACCCGGACGCAGTGGTCGTCGTACTCCTCCCCGACTCCGGACGCGGCTACCTGACCAAGGTCTTCAACGACGACTGGCTGAACCAGTACGGCTTCCTGCCGGCCGGCGCGGAGCGGACCGTCGGCGAGGTGCTGCGCGGCAAGAGCGGCTCGCTGCCCGACCTGGTCCACACGCACCCGAACGAGACGATCGCGGAGGCGGTGCACATCCTCCAGGAGTACGGCGTCTCGCAGATGCCTGTCGTGCGCGCGGAGCCGCCGATCATGGCCGCGGAGGTCGCCGGCTCGGTGTCCGAGCGGGTCCTGCTCGATGCGCTCTACGCGGGCAAGGCGCGGATGGCCGACCCGGTGGAGGAGCACATGAGCGACCCGCTGCCGCCGATCGGCTCGAACGAGCCCGTCTCCGAGGCGGTCGCCGCGCTGGAGAACGCCGACGCCCTGCTGGTGCAGGAGGACGGCAAACCGGTCGGTGTCGTGACACGTCAGGACCTGCTGTCGTTCATAGCCCGCGGGTGACCGATGGGCCATTTCGCCTGACTAGATCTCCCGGTCAGCGGATCCGGCGGGCCATCGCAGGCGCAGGCGCGTCCATGACTTCCGGGTGCAGGATGCCGGCGAGCGCCTCCACACCGTCGACCAGTCGCGGCCCCGGCCGGGCAAACGATGCGTTCGCGTCCACCGCCCACACCGGCACCTCGGCTGGCAGGACTCCGGATGCCACGACTTCCGTCGCCAGAGCGGCCGACTGGTCCAGCCCGTAGCCGCACGGCGCACAGACGATCACGTCCGGCGACGAGGCGACAACGTCCTCCCAGGCGACCCGGGACGACGCGGCACCGGCTGTCCCCAGCACCGACAGCCCGCCTGCGAGCTCGATCATCTCCGGAACCCAGTGTCCCGGCGCGAACGGCGGGTCGGTCCACTCCAGGACCAGGGTCCGTGGCGCACGACGGCCGGACGTCCGACGTACGACGGCGTCCAGGCGGGCGCGAAGCCCGGCCACCAGCGACTCGGCCGCAGCCTCCCGTGAGGTCGCTTTGCCCAACGTGGCAACGGACTTGAGCACCTCGCCCAGCGTGTGCGGGTCGATCGTGAGCACCTCCGCGGTGCACCCGAGATGCGCCAGCGCGTCGTCGACCACCGAGACGTCCACCGCACACACTGCACACAGGTCCTGGGTCACCACCAGGTCAGCATCCAGGCCGGACAGCGCCCCTGCGTCGAGGTGGTAGAGATCCTCACCGGCATGCATTGCCCGGGTCACGAACGCGTCGATCTCGGTGGGTGACAACCCCTCCGGCAGAGCGCTCGTGGAGACGATCCGACGGCTCCGCGCCTCGGCGGGATGGTCACACTCGAAGGTCACGCCGACCACCTCCGGGCCGGCGCCGATCTCGAACAGGATCTCGGTCGTGGACGGCAGCAGGGACACGATGCGCATGCCGCATCTTCGCATCGGGAAGTAAAACGTGGCTATGGTGGAGCGTTGGCCGGAGCCCTGAAAGACCCCGTGCACGCACCAGCTTCATTGCTCCGAGAACGCACATCTAACTCGGAAAGAGGTGTCGCCGCAGGTGTGGGACTTCATCGTGGAACGGCGTGAGGACATCGCCTACAACGCGTTCCAGCACGTCAACCTCGTGGTTCAGGCGGTGCTGCTCGCCTTCGTCATCGCGGTCCTGCTCGCCATCCTCGTGACCCGCGTCCCGGCCCTCGAGTCGGCTGCCAACAGCGTCAGTGCGATGGGCCTCACGATCCCGTCGCTGGCGCTGCTCGGCCTGTTGCTGCCGATCTTCGGGATCGGCCCGATCACCGCTTTCGCTGCGGTCGCGTTCTACGCCATGCTGCCGATCCTGCGGAACGCCGTCGTCGGGCTCCAGGGGGTGGACCGCACGTTGATCGAGTCCGCCCGAGGGATGGGGATGAGCCCGGTCGGCACCATGCTGCGCGTGCAGCTTCCGCTCGCCTGGCCGGTGATCCTGGCCGGCGTACGGGTCTCCACCCAGATGTCGATGGGGATCGCCGCGATCGCCGCCATCGTGCTCGGCCCCGGTCTGGGCGGCTACATCTACACCGGCCTGTCCCAGATCGGCGGCGCCAACGCCCTGAACCAGGCCCTGCTCGGCACCGTCGGTGTCGTCATCCTCGCGCTCATCCTCGACGCGCTGCTTCTGCTGCTCGGCCGTCTCACCACTCCGAAGGGGATCCGTGTCTGACATGTCCACGCCCACCGCGCCCAGCGGCGCCGAGATCGAGCTCGTCGACGTCGTCAAGAGGTACCCGGGTCAGAAGAAGCCCGCCGTCGACGCGCTGTCCCTGCACATCCCGGCCGGCGAGATCGTGATGTTCGTCGGGCCCTCCGGCTGCGGCAAGACCACGTCGCTGAAGATGATCAACCGCCTCATCGAGCCGACCTCCGGCACGATCAAGATCAACGGCGAGGACGTCCGCAGCAAGGACGTCGACAACCTGCGCCGCCACGTCGGCTACGTCATCCAGGGCGGCAGTCTCTTTCCGCACATGAGCGTCGCCGACAACATCGGGATCGTCCCCGGTCTGCTCAAGTGGGACAAGGCGCGTACGTCGGAGCGGGTCGATGAACTCTTGGAGCTCGTCGGACTCGACCCGGCGAGGTACCGCGACCGCTACCCCCGCGAGCTCTCCGGCGGGCAGCAGCAGCGTGTCGGGGTGGCCCGAGGCCTCGCCGCGGACCCGCCGGTGATCCTGATGGACGAGCCGTTCGGCGCGGTCGACCCGATCACCCGGCAGCGGCTCCAGGACGAGCTGCTCAGCATCCAGGACGAGCTGCACAAGACGATCGTCTGCGTCACCCACGACATCGACGAGGCGGTCAAGCTCGGCGACCGGATCCTGATTCTCAAGGAGGGCGCGGAGATCGCCCAGTACGACACCCCCGAAGCGATCCTCGCCGCTCCCGCGAACGACTTCGTCGAGGACTTCGTCGGCGCCGGTTCCACGCTCAAGCAGCTCTCGCTGAGCCGGGTCAGCGACGTGGAGCTCGTCGAGACCACCACCGCCCGGGTCGGTGAGGCCTGCAGCGAGGTGGTCGCCCGGGCGAAGGCGAACAACGACAGGTCCGTGGTGATCCTCGATGCCCGCAACCGGCCCTGCGAGTGGCTGTGGCTGCGCGAGCTCGACGGCCGCGGCACGGTGCCCGACTTCGCCCACGAGGACTTCGTCACCCTCGACCGGCGGGCCACCCTCAACGATGCCCTCGACACGATGCTGTCCTCCAGCCACGGCGCCGCGGTGGTGACCGGGCGACGTGACGAGTACGTCGGCGTGGTCAACTTCACCGCCGTCACGAGCTTCATCCAGGCCACCGAGGAGCAGCACGCGGACGCCGGGGAGCCGGCATGAGTGACACCACCACCCAGAAGCCGGAGACCGAGCGTCCGGCCGAGGATCCGGCTGCGGTCGCCCGCGACGAACGGACCTCGGCGAGCGAGTCGCGGCTCATGCTGTTCGTGCTGCCCGCCGTGGTCGCGCTGGTGTTCATCGGCTGGGTGATCTGGCGTGCGACCGCCGACCTCGACTCGATCGAGCGCCGCCAGCTCGAGTGGATCGTGATCGGCCGGCTGATCTGGCAACACGTCCAGCTCACCCTCGTCTCGACGTTCTTCGTGCTCATCGTGGCGATCCCGCTCGGCGTCGCGCTCACCCGCCCCCGGTTCAAGAAGGCCGCGCCGGTGGCGATCGGCATCGCCAACGCCGGGCAGGCTGCGCCGTCGATCGGTCTGATCGTGCTGCTGGCGATCTGGATCTCGTTCGGCTTCTGGACCGCGATCCTGTCGCTGACCCTCTATGCGATCCTGCCGGTGCTCCGGAACACGATCGTCGGCCTCGAGGGCGTCGATCCGACACTGGTCGAGGCCGGCAGGGGCGTGGGCATGTCGGGCCGGGCGGTCCTGTTGCGGATCGAGCTGCCGCTCGCCGTACCCGTGATCATGTCCGGAGTCCGCACCGCCCTCGTGCTGCTGGTCGGCACCGCCACCCTGGCCACGTTCATCAACGCCGGCGGCCTCGGCACCTTGATCGTCACCGGCATCAACCTGTTCCGCTACCCGATCGTGGTCAGCGGCGCACTGCTGGTCGCGCTGCTGGCTCTGCTCATCGACTGGGCCGGACGTGTGCTCGAGACGTACGCCCGGCCGAAGGGAATCTGACCCGTGAGGCGACACCTGCTGCCCCGCGCGACCGCTCTGCTGACTGCTCTCGCCGGCCTCCTCGCGCTGTCCGGGTGCGGCCTGGGCACCGCCGGTGGCTACGCGCCCACCGGAACGCTGGCCGGTCCGCTCGCCGACGTGGAGTCGCTCGAGGGCGCGGAGATCTCGGTCGGCTCGAAGAACTTCACCGAGCAGCTGCTGCTCGGGAAGATCGCGGTCATCCTGCTCCAGTCGGCCGGTGCCGACGTCGAGGACCTCACGAACATCCCGGGCAGCGCCAGTGCCCGCGCGGCGCAGCTCGAGGGTCAGGTCGACATGGAGTGGGAGTACACCGGCACCGCCTGGATCTCCTACCTCGGCCACGAGAACGCGATCCCGAACGAGCAGAAGCAGTTCCAGGCCGTCAAGGAGGAGGACCTCGCCGAGAACGACCTGGTCTGGCTGCCGCCGGCGCCGATGAACAACACCTACGGCTTCGCCACCCCACGGGAGACCGCCGAGAAGCTCGGTGTCAGCAAGCTCTCGGACCTCGCGAGCCTGCCGACCGAGGAGCTGACCTTCTGCGTCGAGTCGGAGTTCGCGAACCGCAACGACGGGTTCCAGCCGATGCTCAAGACCTACGACATCCCGCTCGGCTCCGCCGTACCCCGCGACAACGTGAAGACCCTGAACACCGGAGCCATCTACGCGGCCACCGACCAGGGGCTGTGCAACTTCGGTGAGATCTTCACCACCGACGGTCGGATCAAGGCGCTCGACCTGGTGGTGCTCAAGGACGACCGGAACTTCTTCCCTGCCTACAACGTGGCCCCCGTGATCCGCAAGGAGGTCCTCGAGAAGTACCCGCAGCTGCGCGACCTGTTCAACCCCGTCACCGCCAAGCTCACCGACGAGACACTGATCGACCTCAACGCCCGGATCGACGTCGACGGCGAGCGGCCGGCCGACGTGGCCTTCGACTGGCTGAAGTCCGAGGGTTTCATCAAGTAGGAGGCACCGTGACCGACTACGAGCCCGGCCCGCTCTGCGAGGTCGCGTGCGAACCGGCCGGGCAACGCTGGACGCTGGTGCTCACCCGTGACCTCGACCATCCTGCGGACCAGGTCTGGGGTCTCGTGTCCGACCCGGAACAGCTGCGGCAGTGGGCGCCGTACACCGCGGACCGGCCGCTCGACCACACCGGTGCCGTGCAGCTGGTCGACAACCACGCCAGTGACGGCCCGAAGAGCCCGGCGCAGGTCCTGCTCTGTGAGCCGCCGGCCGTTCTCGAGCACAGCTGGGAGGTCGACGTACTCCGCTGGAAGCTCGCCTCCAACGGCACCGGCACGACCGTGATGTTGCGACACACCCTCGACGAGCGGCACCTGGTCCCCGAGGTCGCCGCGGGTTGGCACATCTGCCTGGACGCCGCCGCTGCGCTGCTCGACGGCACGCCGTTCGGACCGGTGCTGGGCGAGGACGCGATGGCCTACGGCTGGCGGGACCTGGCGGAGAGGTACGCCGAGGTGCTGGGGATCTACCAGTCCCCGGAAGCCTGACCTCCTAGGATCGGGCGGCATGACCGACGCCGCACAGATCCAGGCCAACCTCGAGCATGCCGCCCAGGTCCGGCGCGAGTACGACGGACTCACCGAACGACTCGCGGCGGCGAACGGCTACCTGCGCTCGGCCGAGGAACGGGTCACCGAGCTGCGCGGCAGGCTGGCGACCGAGAGCGAGGACGTGGAGAAGCTCGAGTCGTTCTCGCCGACCAGGATCTGGGCGACGCTCAAGGGGTCTCGCCCCGGAGACCTCGACCGGGAGACCGCCGAACGCGACGCCGCCCGCTACGCCGTGGCCGAGGCGGAGGCCCGCCGCGAAGCCGCCGGCCGCGAGTGCGCGTCGCTGACGGCGCAGATCGACGCGCTCGGTGACGTCGAGGCGATGCACGCGCGGGCGCTCGCGGCGAAGGAGGAGTGGGCCGCCGCCCACGACCCCCAGATCGCGGCCGCCGTGGCTGAGATCGCGCAGCGCCGGGGCGAGCTGAAGGCGCAGGACAAGGAGGCTCGGGAAGCGCATGAGGCCGGCAGGGCTGCGCTGAACCTGCTCGAGCAGGCACGTCAGCTGCTGGGCAGCGCCGAGTCGTGGTCGACCTGGGACGCCTTCGGTGGCGGCGGGATGCTGACCGACATGGCGAAGTACGACAAGATGGACCGCGCCGCGGCCGTGCTGCACCAGGCCGACGTGGCGCTCAGCCGGTTCGCCGTCGAGCTCGCCGACCTCGGGATGACCGCCGTGGGCGGTGTCGGCGTCGACGGGATGACCCGCACCTTCGACATGTTCTTCGACAACATCTTCACCGACATGTCGGTCCGGTCCCGGATCCAGGACACGTCGCGCCGTACCGCCGCCGCGGCGCACGCCGTCGGGCAGGTGCTCGCCCGGCTCGAGCAGACCGGGCACGACATCATCGAGGAGCTCGCCGAGCTGGACGCCCGGAGGGTGCGGGTTCTCGCCGGTTAGGGTTCGGCTGTGGATGACCCCTCGTTCTGGACCATGGTGCTGCTCGCTCTCGCCGGTCTCGGGGCGGGGTGGATCGACGCGGTGGTCGGCGGTGGAGGACTGATCCAGCTGCCGGCACTGGTGGTGGGCCTTCCGGGAGCGTCGCCGGTGCAGGTGCTGGCGACGAACAAGCTCGCGTCGGTGTGCGGGACGACGGTCAGCTCGGTCACCTACTACCGGCGGGTGAAACCGGACCTGCGCACCGCGATCCCGCTGATGGCGGCTGCCTTCGCCGGCTCGGTCGGTGGTGCGTTCGTGGCCTCGAACATCCCGAAGGCGGCGTTCAACCCGATCATCCTGGTGGTGCTGATCCTGGTCGGCGCCTACGTGGTCGTGAAACCGACGCTTGGTCGGCACACCGAGCTGCGCTTCGCCGGGCACCACCACCTGCTCGCCGCCTGCTTGGCCGGGGTCGTGATCGGCTTCTACGACGGAGCTCTCGGCCCCGGAACCGGGTCGTTCCTGGTGTTCGTCCTGGTCGGTCTGATCGGCTACAACTTCCTGGAGGCGTCCGCGAAGGCGCGGATGGCGAACTGGGCAACGAACGTCGCGGCGCTGTGCGTGTTCATCCCGCAGGGCGCGGTGATGTGGCAGATCGGCCTGGTGATGGGCGGGTGCAACCTGCTCGGCGGCTACATCGGCGCCCGGATCGCGGTGGCGAAGGGGGTCGGCTTCGTCCGGGTCATCTTCATCGTGGTGGTGGGCGCCTTCATCATCAAGATCGGCTCCGACGTCCTCGGCACGTGGCTGTGAGCACCGACCGCTACCGCACGGTGGCACGCGCCGGCTCCGCCGAGATCGAGGCGAAGCGGTCCCGGTTCCTCGGCCACGTCGAACGGGTCGAGACCGAGGACGACGCCCGTGCCGTGGTCGAACGGATCCGCAGGCAGCGCTGGGACGCCCGGCACCACTGCTCGGCATTCGTGCTCGGTCCGGCCGGTGACGTGCAGCGCTCGAACGACGACGGTGAGCCCTCGGGAACGGCCGGAGCGCCGATGCTCGAGGTGCTCCGCGGCCGTGAGGTGAGCGACGTGGTGGCCGTGGTGACCCGCTACTTCGGCGGGGTGCTGCTCGGAGCCGGTGGGCTGGTCCGGGCCTACTCCGACGCGGTGCGCGCGGCCCTCGACGATGCCGGACTGGTCGAGCGCCGGCTGCTGCAGCTGGTGGACGTCGTCGCCGACCATGCGGACGCCGGAAGGCTCGAGAACGACCTGCGTGCCCGTGACGTCCTGGTCCGCGGCGTGGACTACGCGGAGCGGGCGACCCTGCACGTGGCCGTCCCGGATGGCGGACTGGCCGAGCTGGCCGGCGTACTCGCCGAGCTCACCGGAGGGACCGCGGTCACCGAGCCAGCGGGGAGTGCCTGGATGGACCGCTGATCCGCTGGGCGAGCCACACCCGGTTCTCCTGCCAGAGCGCCAGCACGCCGAAGACGACCGCGAGGAGCTCCGCGACGCCGGCGATCACCTGGGCGGTGCCCCAGAAGATCTCGCGCACGCCGAACAGCCCGACCGTGGCGGAGATGATGAACGCGCCGAGCGTGGAGGCACCGAAGCCGACCGCGATGAACAAGGGCAGCCAGTGCTTCCAGGTCATCACCGCGCCGGCGATCACCACGCCTGCGGCGGCGTTGAGCATGAACAGCGGCCCGATCACGTCGATGTTGCGGAACCCGTCGAGCCAGAGCCAGAAATGGACCACGCCCGAGACGAGCACGCCGAGGGCGGTCAGAGTTCGATTCACCATGACAGGTGATACGTGGGGAATGGCGAGAAAGATCTTGGTGCCGTCGGGTGGAATCGAACCACCCGCATCGCCCGTGCTCAACTGCCACGCCTCGTCCGAGGCGCCGTCTGCTGGTGAGAATCCACCGTCGCATCCAGGGCCGGCACCAGATAGAACCACATCAAGGGCGGCAGTATTCCCGAATGGTCCTGCTTCGATCCCGGATCGTGACCACACCGACCGGCACTCGAGCCGCTGCTTGTCCGAATTGCCCTGGTAAGCGCGATTCGGTCCGGTGGGAGTGCCGGTCTGAATGGTCGCCCGGGGGCCGTTCGGACGTGCAGCCCTCCTCGATCCTGTCCCGTTTGACCTGGGATGTGGCTTTGAGACAGGGAGGCTGCACGTCCGAACGGCCGGCGACTGGGTCGCTAGGGTGCGCGGGGTGACGAACCTTCGCGAACGGATCCACCCGCCATTGCGTGGTGACGAGGCGGACCAGCTCTACGGCTTCCTCGACTACCACCGTGCAACGTTGCAGAGGAAGGCCGCCGGTCTCGACGCAGCCGGACTCGCCCAGACCTTGCAGCCCTCGTCGATGACTCTCGGCGGGATGCTGAAGCACCTCGCCTTCGTCGAGGACAACTGGTTCTCGCTGTTCCTGCACGGACACGAGCGGGCAGCGCCCTGGCGTGACGTCGACTGGAAAGCCGACCCCGACTGGGATTGGCACTCCGCGGCCTCGGATGATCCGAAGGCGCTTCGCGCCTTGCACGACGACGCCGTGGTCCGGAGCCGAGAGCTGGCCGCCGGGGTTGGCCTCGACACCCTGTCCGTACGGCGGCTGCACGGAGTCGACCAGCCGGTCACGCTGCGGTGGATCGTGCTCCACATGATCGAGGAGTACGCGCGGCACAACGGGCACGCCGACCTGATCCGGGAGTCCATCGACGGGGTCGTCGGCGAGTAGGTGAGCAAGTTGCAAGTCCGAGCGGCCTCAAGGTCGCGTCAGAGAACTCGCCCGAACAGGTCCAGTGAATGAGTCACGACCACGTCGGGCCGGTCGTCTGCGAGGAAGTGTCCCGCACCGTCGACGACGTGACCAACGAGGTCGTCTGCATGATCGCCGTGGACGTCGAGCATCCCCGGACGAATCCCCGCATCGGCTCCGCCTAGGAGCGCCACTGTCGGGACGGTGAGGCGCCGCTTGCGGTAGGTCGCGGAGAAGAACCGACCCGTCTCGCGAAGGATGAGGTTCCGATAGAGGGCTGAGCCGGCCTCCCGGTGCCCAGGTGCGCGGAGGCGTGTGGTGAAGATCGCCAGGTCCTCGTCGGTGATCGACTCGGCCGTGGTGGTGAAACCGGTCATCAGATGGCGCGGGAGCCGGTCGGTGCCCAAGGCCCACGGCCCTAGCTTGGGCGTGGCGACGACCGGCTGGAACCACAGCTGCGGGACACCGGCAAGCATGTGCGGCTTGAAACGCAGATAGGGGTGCGGACCGAGGCACAAGAAGCCCGCCACGCGCTCCGGATGGTCGAAGCAGAGTCTGTATCCAACGAAGACACTGAAGTCGTGTGCGACGAGGCCGACCCGGGGAAGGCCGAGCTGGTCCATCAGCGCGAGCACGTCGGCGAGGACCTGCTCCACGGTGTACCCGTCAGCCGGTGCGTCCGTCCAGCCTGCGCCGCGCATGTCCGGCGCGATCACCCGGTAGCGCTCGGCGAGCGGAGGGATGATCTTGCGCCACTCCCACCAGTGCTGCGGGAAGCCGTGCAGGAGGAGCACCGTCGGGGCATCTGGTTGGCCGGCCTCGGTGATGTGCATTCGCAGCCCTGTCGAGAGCGTGACGAACGCATGGCTCACGCCAGGCAGCTGCGGCAGGTCGGGCGGCTCCGGCGAGCCGGACTCGCCGGGTCCGCGAGGCGCGTCGTGCGTACTTGCCACCAGACCGTTGTACTCCCCTACAGCGCCGATTCACCACCGAATTGCTTCGTCCGGAAGTCCCGGTCCTCGACCAGGGCGGCAAGCCTGTCCAGCGACTCGCGCCAGCCGGTCTCGTTGTCGGCCGGGAGTACGCCGCTGGGCAGGTTCTCGTGGACCGCCACGAGGTCGGTGCCGCCATCCGCATCGGTGAGAGAGATCGTGATCGTCATCTCGCCGCGGAGGGCGGGATCGTCCGTCTCGAACTCGTCCACCTCGACGACCAGCTCATCCGGTACCAGCTTCACGAACCGGCCGCGGTAGGTGTCTGTCTGTCCGGTGGTCTTCCCGGCTCGATCCGGCGCGTCGTAGGTGAGCGAGACGCGGAACGACCCGCCCTCGCGGCCGTCGAACTCATGCACCTCGCAGGTCATCGCCGAGGGCACCTTCCACCGGGGGAGTGCCTCCCCATCGACCAGAGCGGCGTAAACCGCGGCGCGCGACGCCTTGATGTGGCGACTCATTCGCGTCGAGGTCATGACCCGTGTTGCCGCTAACGCGGTGGGGCGGTCGGGGCGTCGGGGTCCGGCGTGTAGGTCAGGTTCAGCACACCGGTGCTGAGAGTCTGGGCGTCGGCCAGTCGCAGCGCATGGGTCGGCGTCTCCTCGAAGAGGCGCTGCCCATGTCCTACCGCGATCGGGTGGACCAGGAGCCGCAGCTCGTCAAGCAGCCCGTTGGCCAGCAGCCAACGAACGGTCGTGGCGCTCCCGGACATGCCGACGTCGCCGGCTGTTTCCGCCTTCACCTGTCGCAGCCGATCGACCGCCTCGCCCCCACGAATCAACGTGGTGTTCTTCCAGACGGCGTCGGCGAGCGAGTCGGACAGAACATACTTCGGAATCTCGTTGATGAAGGTGCCGAAGCCTTGGTCATCTGCGTTCGGTGGCCAGTACTCCGACCACTCGCTGTACAGCTTCCGCCCCATCAGCCAGGCGCCGGTGGTAGCCATGCCTGAGCCGATCACCTGACCCATCTCATCGTTGAAGTACGGAAAGTGCCACTGGTCCGGAGCCTCGACGACGCCATCGAGCGACATGAAGAAGTTGCTGACGATCTTGCCCATGGTCGACACCCTCCGTGCTCGGAAGCATTCGGTCAACAAGCATGACCCGACGGGACGTCTGGCATCGGCTTGAATCGGCGGACTTCCTGGGGCCAACCACAGGCTTCCGCGATCTTGCCGGCCCACATCCTGGCCGCCTCCTCGTCGGCCACATCCACCACGGTCAGTCCGCCCAGGAACTCCTTGGTCTCGACATACGGCCCGTCGGTGAACGTCACCGTGCCGCTGGTGGCGTCCGCGCTGAAGACCGGGCCGTCCTCTTCCTCCAGGCCCCCGGCGAAGACGTACGCCCCGGCCGCCTTCATCTCGTCCACGACCGCCATGGCAAGTGGCGCGCGTCCGCGGAACCACTCCTCGGTGTGGTCACCGACCCACTGCTGGTTGAAGTAGATGAGGTACTCAGGCATGTCCGCTCCCTTAGCTCCGGCGGACCCGGCGTCCGCCTTCACCCTTTCTACGATCGATGACCGGCCATTACGACACCGTCAGGCCGGAAACTTCACGCCGGTCTTGGAGTGGCAGCGGTAGCCGTTCGGGTTCTTCGCGAGGTACTGCTGGTGGTAGTCCTCGGCGTAGTAGTAGGTCGGCGCCGGCTTGATCTCGGTGGTGATCGGACCGTAGCCGCGGCGGGCCAGCTCCGGTTCGTACGCCTTCGTCAGCTCCTGCGCTGTCTCCTCCTGCGAGGCCGACAGCGTGTAGATCGCCGACCGGTACTGCGTCCCCACGTCGTTGCCCTGGCGCATCCCCTGGGTCGGGTCGTGGAACTCGTAGAACGCCTTGACCAGGTCGGCGTAAGACACCTTGGCGGGGTCGAAGACGACGCGGACGGCTTCGGTATGGCCGGTCCGGCCCGAGCAGACCTCCTCGTAGGAAGGGTGCGGCGTGGACCCGCCGGCGTACCCGGCCGACGTCGACCAGACGCCCGGCATCTGCCAGAAGATCTCCTCAGCACCCCAGAAGCAGCCGAGCCCGAACACCGCGACCTCGAAGCCCTCGGGGATGTTCGACTCGTCGGTCACCACGGGCGCGTCGAGAACCCGGTGCCGGTCCGCGATCGAGAACCACTGCTCCGCGCGGCCGGCCAGGGCCTGGTCCTCGCTGGGGATCTCGAGCTTGTGGCGGTTGAACAGCACGGCTTCTCCTCGTTCTCGACGACGCGGTCAGTCTTCCACTCCGCACAACGAACCCGGAACCCGAATCCTTCCCGCCCGAGGCTAGAGTCGGCGCCATGACTGAACAGGCCCAGAAGGCAGGTTTCGAGACCCGCGCCATCCATGCGGGCCAGGACCCGGATCCCACCACCGGGGCGGTGATCCCGCCGATCTACGCGACCAGCACTTACAAGCAGGACGGCGTCGGCGGACTGCGCAACGGCTACGAGTACTCCCGCAGCGCGAACCCGACCCGCACCGCGCTGGAGGAGTGCATCGCCGCCCTCGAGGAGGGCGAGCGGGGGTTCGCGTTCGCCAGTGGTCTGGCCGCCGAGGACACCATGCTGCGCGCGCTGTGCCGACCCGGGGACCACGTGGTGATCCCCGACGACGCGTACGGCGGCAGCTACCGCCTGTTCAAGAAGGTCGCGGAGCCGTGGGGGCTGAACCACACTCCCGCGCAGGTCGCCGACGTGGGCGCCGTGCGCGCAGCGATCCAGCCCGGGACCACCAAGCTGGTCTGGGTCGAGACACCCACCAACCCGCTGCTGAACATCGGTGACATCGCCGCGATCGCCTCGGTCGCGCACGACGCCGGTGCCCTGCTCGTGGTCGACAACACCTTCGCCTCGCCGTACCTCCAGCAGCCGCTGACCCTCGGCGCCGACATCGTCGTGCACTCGACGACCAAGTACTGCGGCGGCCACTCCGACGTGGTCGGCGGCGCGCTCGTCGTCCGCGACCACGAGGTCGCCGAGCAGCTCGCCTTCCACCAGAACTCGATCGGCGGCGTGGCCGGACCGTTCGACTCCTTCCTGGTGCTGCGCGGCCTGCGCACCCTCGGCGTCCGGATGGACCGGCACTGCGACAACGCCGAGAAGGTCGTCGAGTTCCTCCAGGGCCACGACGCCGTCTCCCAGGTCATCTACCCCGGCCTCGAGGAGCACCCCGGGCACACGGTCGCCAGCAAGCAGATGAAGCGGTACGGCGGGATCGTCTCGTTCCGCGTCAAGGACGGGGAGCAACGTGCCCTCGACGCCTGCGCGAAGGCGAACGTGTTCACGCTGGGCGAGTCGCTCGGCGGGGTCGAGTCGCTGATCGAGCACCCGGGCAGGATGACCCACGCGTCGGTGGCCGGGACCGAGCTCGAGGTGCCCGCCGACCTGGTCCGGCTCAGCGTCGGCATCGAGACTGCCGACGACCTGATCGCCGACCTCGACCAGGCCCTGGCGGGGTGACCGCGCGCGGCCGGAGGCTGGTCGCCTGCGTGGACTTCGGGTCCACCTTCACGAAGGCGGCGCTGGTCGACCTCGGGACCGGTGAGCTGGTCGCCTCCGCGAGCCACCGCACCACGATCGACACCGACGTCCTCGACGGCTGGGACGCGTGCCTGCAGCAGCTGAGTGCCGTCGAGCCGCGGGCCACCACCGCCGACGTGCTCGCCTGCTCCTCGGCCGGCGGCGGGCTGCGGATCGCCGTGATCGGCAACGAGGAGCTGGTTACCGCCGAGGCCGGCCGCCGGGTCGCGCTGTCCAGCGGCGGGCGCGTGGTGCACGTGGCCAGCGGCGGACTCACCAAGGCCTCGCTGGCCGAGGTCCGGGCAAGCGAGCCGGACGTGCTGCTGCTGGTCGGAGGCACCGACGGGGGCAACGCCGAGGTTCTCCTCGGGTGCGCCCGTGTGCTCGCCCAGGGGGGCTGGCCCGGGCCGGTGGTCGTCGCGGGCAACGTCGAGGCCCAGGACGAGGTGGCGGACCTGCTCGGTGCGGCCGGTACGCCGTACGTGCTCGCCGACAACGTGGTCCCGCAGATCGGCGTCCTCGCCCCCGAGTCGGCGCGGGCCGCGATCCGGGAGATGTTCCTGCGCCACGTGATCGGCGGCAAGCACCTCTCGCAGCGGGCCGACTTCACCGCGATGGTGCGCGGCGCCACCCCGGACGTCGTACTCACTGCCGTGGAGCTGCTCGCACACGGGCTGGACGCAGAACGACCCGGCGCCGGAGACGTGGTGGTCGTCGACGTGGGCGGCGCGACCACCGACGTGCACTCGGTGGTGGAGATCGACCCCGAGGACGCCGGCCTGGCCCGCCAGGTGGTGGCCACGGTCCCGGTGACCCGCACCGTCGAGGGCGACCTCGGGATGCGGTGGAGCGCGATCTCGACGGTGGACGAGGGACTGACCTCCGACGTGCTCCCCGCCGAGCAGACCGAGCTGCTGCGCAAGGCGGCGCAGGTACGACGCGCCGACCCCTCGTTCCTGCCGGAGAACCCGGAGGAGTCCGCAGAGGACGAGCTGATCGCCTCCGCCGCGATCGCCGTTGCCCTGCGCCGGCACGCCGGGCGGCAGCAGGTCTCCTTCGGTCCCGACGGCCGGGTCCTGGAGCGCACCGGCAAGGACCTGCGCGAGATCGACCTCCTGGTCGGCTCCGGAGGCGTGCTGCGCAACAACCCCGACGTGGTCACCGACCGGGTGCTGTCCCGGGTGACGGGCGAGGTGCCCGGTGGCTGGCAGCTGCCCCGAGCACCGCGGCTGGTCGTGGACCGCGACTACGTGCTCGCGCCCGCCGGGCTGCTCGCCGAGAAGCACCCGGA
>DATFGA010000066.1:0-2104 GCA_035249775.1 Nocardioidaceae bacterium
AAGCCCTGCAGCACGTTCACCGGCCGACCGTCGAGCCGGGCCACGACCACCCGGCAGACCAGCTGCCCGAACGACCCGCCCATCAGCGCGGTCAACAACGTCGCCTCCGCCAGGAAGACCAGCAGCGGCAACGACTCCGACAGCGCGGACCCGTCGAGCCAGCCGCCGATCCCGACGAACGCGACCGCGACCAGGGTGCTCGCCACCCAGTCCACCATCAGCGCCACAATCCGGCGGCCCCAGCCGGCGACCGCGCCGGGGCCTTCCTCGGGCAGCCCCAGACGGGCTCCCGGGTACGACGGACCGGCGGCTGCTTGTGGGGAGGAGCTCACCGGTCCAACGCTACCTGTCATGGTGCAGGCCGATCGCCGCGACGTAGTGTTACATGGCCGAAACAAACCGGATACGGTCAAGTAATCCTCTCTGCATACGTTGCAGGGCAGTGGTGCAGCGACGCATCACCTGACTCTCATGAGAACACTGGGTCGCCACCGCGCGGCCAAGGAGGACGAATGTTCGCAAACGCCGACGAGCTGCTGAAGTACATCAAGGACGAGGGCGTCGAGATGATCGACGTACGGTTCTGCGACCTGCCCGGAGTCATGCAGCACTTCACGGTGCCCACCTCGTCGTTCGACCAGTCGGTCTTCGAGGACGGCCTCAGCTTCGACGGGTCCTCCATCCGCGGCTTCCAGGCGATCCACGAGTCGGACATGTCGCTGTTCCCGGACCCGACCACGGCGTTCCTCGACCCGTTCCGCCAGCACAAGACGCTGGTCGTGAACTTCTTTATCCACGACCCGCTCACCGGTGAGGCCTACAGCCGCGATCCGCGCAACATCGCCCGCAAGGCAGAGGCGTACCTCAAGAGCACGGGGATCGGCGACACGGCGTACTTCGCTCCGGAGGCGGAGTTCTACGTCTTCGACGACGTCCGCTTCGAGACCAAGCAGAACGCCGGTTACTACCACATCGACTCGGTGGCCGGCGCCTGGAACACCGGTCGTGAGGAGGAGGGCGGCAACCGCGGCTACAAGGTGAAGTACAAGGGCGGCTACTTCCCCGTCTCCCCCGTCGACCACTTCGCCGACCTGCGTGCCGAGATCTCCACCGAGCTCGAGACCGCCGGGCTGATCGTCGAACGGCAGCACCACGAGGTGGGCACGGCTGGCCAGGCCGAGATCAACTGGCGTTTCGACGAGCTGCTCACCTCCGCCGACGCGGTGATGAAGTTCAAGTACATCGTGAAGAACGTCGCCTGGCGCAACGGCAAGACCGCGACCTTCATGCCGAAGCCGATCTTCGGCGACAACGGCTCGGGCATGCACGTGCACTCCTCGATCTGGAACGACGGTGAGCCGCTGTTCTACGACGAGGGCGGCTACGCCGGGCTCTCGGACATGGCGCGCTACTACATCGGTGGCCTGCTCAAGCACGCCCCGTCGCTGCTCGCGTTCACCAACCCGACCGTGAACTCCTACCACCGGCTCGTCCCCGGCTTCGAGGCCCCGGTCAACCTGGTCTACAGCCAGCGCAACCGTTCGGCGTGCATCCGGATCCCGATCACCGGTTCGAACCCGAAGGCCAAGCGGGTGGAGTTCCGCTGCCCCGATCCGTCGGCCAACCCCTACCTCGCGTTCTCCGCGATGCTGCTGGCCGGCCTCGACGGCATCAAGAACAAGATCGAGCCGGCGCAGCCGATCGACAAGGACCTCTACGAGCTGCCGCCGGACGAGCACGCCGAGGTGCCGACGGTGCCGGGCACGCTCCCCGCCGTGATGGACGCACTCGAGGCCGACCACGAGTTCCTCCTCGAGGGCGGCGTGTTCACGCCTGACCTGATCGAGACCTGGATCGAGTACAAGCGCGTCAACGAGATAGCGCCGGTCGCCCTGCGCCCGCACCCGCACGAGTTCGAGCTCTACTACGACCTCTGAGCCGTACGTCGAAGCGGCCGCCCGTTGCGCGAAGCAGCGGGCGGCCGACTCGTTTTGTGACGGACGAAGGAGCATCGCCGGCTGCACAGACCGGAAGAACTCCTGTGATCAACGGGTCCCGTCCGGGATTTGCGCCCGCCGCGCGAAGAGTCCACGTCTCGAGGTGA
>DATFGA010000067.1:0-24291 GCA_035249775.1 Nocardioidaceae bacterium
CGGCTTGCCGCCGCTCGGTATCGTGAAGCCATGGGTTACCAGGTCACGAAGAGCGATGAGGAATGGCGCAAGGAGCTCAGCCCCGAGGAGTACGCCGTACTCCGTCAGGCCGGCACCGAACGTCCCTTCACCGGTGAGTACACCGACACGAAGACCACCGGCGTGTACCGCTGCCGCGCGTGCCGGGCCGAGCTGTTCCGGTCCGACACGAAGTTCGAGTCGCACTGCGGCTGGCCGTCGTTCTACGCACCTCTGGCCGAGGAGCGGGTGGAGTACATCGAGGACATCTCGATGGGCATGAAGCGGGTCGAGGTGCGCTGCGCGAGCTGCGGCTCACACCTCGGTCACGTGTTCGAGGGTGAGGGCTACGGCACCCCGACCGACCAGCGCTACTGCATCAACTCGGTCAGCCTCTCCCTCGAGCCCACCTCGTAACACCGACTTGTCAGACTCCTGAACGGCTATAGCCGCCTCGGAGTCTGACAAATCAGGGCAGGTCGTGGACGAGCTCGGTGGGGGTGCGCTTGCGGCCGGTGTAGAACGGCACCTCCTCGCGCACGTGCCGCCGCGTCTCGGAGCCCCGCAGGTGCCGCATCAGGTCCACGATCCGGGAGAGGTCGTCGGCCTCGAACGCCAGCATCCACTCGTAGTCACCGAGCGCGAACGACGACACCGTGTTCGCCCGGACGTCGGGGTAGTCGCGCGCCATCTTCCCGTGCTCGGCGAGCAGCCGGCGTCGCTCGGCGTCGTCGAGCAGGTACCAGTCGTAGGACCGGACGAACGGGTAGACACAGACGTACTGCCGTGACTGCTCCTCCGCGAGGAACGCCGGGATGTGGCTCTTGTTGAACTCGGCGGGCCGGTGCAGCGCCATCTGCGACCAGACCGGGTCGAGCCGGGAGCCGAACGCGGTGCGCCGGAACCGGTGGAACGCGTCCTGCAGCTCGTCGGAGGAGTCGGCGTGCCACCAGATCATCAGCTCCGCGTCGGCCCGCAGACCGGACACGTCGTACAGGCCGCGAATCGTCACGTCGGCGTCCTCGAGCTCGGCGAACAGCTTCTCCACCTCGTTGGCCTCCGAAGCACGGTCACCGTCGCCGATGACGTCGCGCAGGTGGAAGACCGACCACATCGTGTAGCGGATCCGGTCGTTCAGGTCGCGGGCGCGCTTGCCCTGGTTGGGGCCGCGCCCGTGGGCGGACCTGGCCGGGTTCGCAGCTTCAGTCATGAGCTCATTCTCCCTCGCAGCAACAAGTGGTCAGCGTCCGGGTCGGCGCTCGGCGAGCGCGTCGAGGACCTGGGTCACGGCGAGGTCCGCGGAGGCGATGCAGGCCGGGATCCCGAGCCCGTCGTACGCCGCGCCGCACACCGCGAGACCGGGCTGCTTCGCGACCGCCGCGCGCACCTGGGCGACCCGGTCGAGGTGGCCGACGGCGTACTGCGGCAGCGCGCCACCCCAGCGTTGCACGTGCCGGTCGACCGGTCGCACGGACAGCCCGACCGCCGCGGACAGGTCCTCCAGCGCCACCTCCGCCAGCTCCGTGTCATCGACCTGCAGCGTCCGCTCCTCGCGGTGCCGGCCGACCGAGCAGCGCATCACCAGCACGTCGTCGCCGTCGAGAGCGCCGCGGCCGGCCTCGCTCACCCAGCCCCACTTCGCGAAGGAGTACGTCGCCGCCTTGACCGTCCGCCCGTCGACCGGCGGCACCAGGAACCCGGACCCGTTCGTCCCGGGGAAGTCGCGGCGCCGGAACGCGAACGTGATGATCGCCATCGACGCGTACTCCACCCGCGCCAGCTCCAATGCCGCGTCGGGCGCCACGTCGCTGAGCAGCCGTGCGGTCGGCCGGGCGGGCGTGGCGAGCACCACCGCGTCCGCCTCCACCACCTCGGCGTCGCGGGTCGAGCCGACCACGAGGTTCCAGCCGCCGCCCGACCTGCGCGCCAGGTCCCGCACGGTGGCGCCGGTGCGTACGTCGAAGCCGGCGGAGTCGACCACGGCGGCAGGGAGCCGGCCGAGCCCGCCGACCACCCCCGCGAACACGGGTACGTCGGACGTGGCGCTCGTGGCTGCCGCCGCCGCCCGCAGCATCGACCGGTCGCGCTCGAGCAGGGCCACCACCTGGGGCACCGCTGCGCGCGCGGAGATCTCGCGGGCATGACCGGCGTACACCCCGCCGAGCAGCGGCTCCACCAGCCGGTCGACGACCTCCCGGCCGAAACGCTCCTCGATCAGCCAGCCGACACTGACGTCCTGCTCCCCGATCCGGGTTGCCGGAAGGACCGCGTCCAGCGCCGCACGCGCGAGCCCGGCCTTGGAGATGATCCCGCTTTCCGCCAGTGCGCGCGCGTCGGTGGGGACACCCATCAACGTGCGCGGCATCGGCCGCATCTCGTTGCGGGACCACACGTTGGCCGACGTCGCGGCCGGGTGCACCAGCGACTCTGCGAGTCCGGATCGACGGGCCAGCCCGGTCGCCTCGGGGCGCCGGTTGAGCATCGCCTCCGCGCCGACGTCGACCGTGATCCCGGCGATCTCGCCGAGCGCGAGCTTGCCGCCGATCGCGGGTGCCGCTTCGAGCACGGTGACCTCGAGGTCGGGGGCCTGCTGCTTCAGCGCCGCCGCCGCCGACAGGCCCGAGATGCCGCCGCCGACCACGACGACGCGGGCGGGCTGCTCTGCGCGGGAGGTGGAGGTCACGGATAACAGATTGGCAAAGGACACCGGCTTTCACCACCGGAACGGAACCGGCACCGGGTTGGCTGCGTCACACCGGCATGACACGACCACGCACCCGCCGGCTCGCCGCGGCGCTGACCGCTGCGCTTCTCCTGATCCTCGGCGCGACCGCGTGCACCGGCGGCGGCTCGATCACCTCGGACGAGTCGGCGGGCGGCTCCACGGCCCCGGGCGCGGACGCCGGCCTGGACGCCGCCTCTCGTGACAGCGACGGGTCCGCGAACCCGAACGGGGTGAACCGGGTCGCCGTGCAGACCCGTGCTGTGATCAAGACCGGGCAGGTCGCGGTCACCAGTGACGACCTCGACGCGGTCCGGGTGAAGGTCGACCAGCTGCTGTTCGGCCTCGACGGCAGCATCGACCGCGAGGAGACCTCGCACGACGACAAGGGCGCCATCGACCGGTCGACACTGGTCCTGCGGGTACCGGTCGCCAACTTCGGTGCGGCCATGGACGCCCTCCAGAAGCTCGGCAAGGTGGAGACGTCGGACACCAAGTCGAAGGACGTCACCACCGAGGTGATCGACACCGCGGAGCGGGTGGAGACCATCCAGAACAGCCTGGACCGGCTGCAGCGCTTCCAGCAGCAGGCCGAGGACATCGACGACCTGATCCGGTTCGAGGACCAGATCACCGAACGGGAGTCCGAGCTCCGCTCGCTGCAGGCGCAGCAGGCCTACCTGGCCGACCAGACCTCGATGTCGACGATCACGCTCTACCTCTCCACACCCGAGACGTTCGTCGAGCCGCCGGACGCGCTCGAGGACGCCGGGTTCCTCTCCGGCCTGAAGAGCGGGTGGAACGCCCTCAAGGACTTCGTGGTGGTCGGCCTGACCGTGCTCGGTGCCGCCCTTCCGTTCGCGGCCGCAGCCACCCTCATCGGCGTACCGACCTGGCTGCTGGTCCGCGCGCTGGCCCGCCGCCGCCAGACGGCTCCCGCGCCGCCCGCCGAACCCGACCCCAGCTGAAGGGTCAGCGCGCGGAGTGCTCGTGCACGAAGTCGGTCAGCCGGGCCAGCTGGTCCGGGTCGGTCGACGGCAGCACACCGTGGCCCAGGTTGAAGATGTGCCCGGACGCGGCCGCGCCCTGCGCGAGCACGTCCGCAGCGCGATCGAGCATCACGTCGGTCGGTGCGAACACCAGCGACGGGTCCAGGTTGCCCTGCACGGCACGACCGCCCACCCGGCGTACGCCCTCGTCGAGCGGCACCCGCCAGTCCACGCCGACCACGTCGGCGCCGGCGGAACCCATCAGGCCGAGCAGCTCGCCGGTGCCGACCCCGAAGTGGATCCGGGGCACCCCGAGCTCGCCGGCCGCCGCGAGGACGGAGGTGGAGTAGGGCAGCACGTAGCGCTCGTAGTCCGCCGGTGACATCGCGCCGGCCCAGGAGTCGAAGAGCTGTACGGCGGACGCGCCCGCCTCGACCTGGACCGCGAGATAGGCCGCCGAGATGTCGGCGATCCTGTGCATCAGCGCGTCCCACACGTCGGGCGCGCCGAACATCATCGCCTTGGTCTTCGCATGCTCCTTCGACGGCCCGCCCTCGACCAGGTAGGAGGCGACGGTGAACGGAGCACCGGCGAACCCGATCAACGGGGTGGCGCCGAGCTCGGCGACCAGGGTTCGCACCGACTCGGTGATGAAGGGGACGTGCTCCGCCGTCAAGGACGGGATCGCGGCCACGTCCTCGAGGGTGGCCACCGGATGGGCCACCACCGGGCCCACGCCGGGCACGATGTCGAGGTCGACGCCGACGGCCTTGAGCGGCAGCACGATGTCGGAGAAGAAGATCGCCGCGTCGACGCCGTAGCGGCGCACCGGCTGGAGGGTGATCTCGACGACCATCTCCGGGCGCATGCAGGAGTCGAGCATCGCGACCCCCTCGCGGAGCTTGCGGTACTCCGGCAGCGACCGCCCGGCCTGGCGCATGAACCACACCGGCGTGTGCGGCACCTCCTCGCCGCGGGCGGCGCGCAGGAGGGCGGAGTCGTGGACGGCTGGGTCGGTCGCTGAGGCTGCAGGCACCCGCCGATCTTCCCAGGTCAGGCGGAGTGTCGGGGCGCCGGTCCCGGAAAACCGGCTTAGGCTGACGTCATGGCCGCGCGACAAGAGCCCCAGGTCGGGGCACCAGCGACTCCGGAGGAGTTCCGGCTCGCCGTCGAGCAGATGCGAGCGGCGCGGCTGCGCCCGGAGATCTTCTGCGAGGAGATGCCTGCCCCACAGCGGATCGCCCCGTTCGCCTCGGCACTGTCCGCGGACGTCACCGTCGACGGCGACGACGTCGGCACCGGGCGCATCGTGCTGCTCCACGACCCCGCCGGCAACGACGCCTGGGAGGGAACCTTCCGGTGCGTCGCCTACGCCCGCGCGGAGATCGATCCGGAGATGGCCAACGACCCGCTGCTCGGTGAGGTCGGCTGGTCCTGGCTGACCGACGCCCTCGAGGCGCACGGCGCGGAGTACGCCGCACCATCCGGGACGGTCACCAAGGTGTCCTCCGAGAGCTTCGGGTCGATGGCCGACGAGGACGCCACCGCCCAGCTCGAGATCCGGGCGTCGTGGACCCCGGTCGGACCCATCGCCGACCACGTCGAGGCCTGGGGTGAGCTGCTGTGCACCGCGGCGGGTCTGCCCCCGGTGCCCGAGGGTGTCGCGCCGATGCCTAGCCGACGAGGACAGCGCGGCCCGACCTGATGCCCCAGCCCGACAACGCGACACCAGAACCACCCGTGGAGGAGCCCCCCAAGGCCCCTCTTCTCGCGCTGAGGGACGGCCTGCCGCCGGTGATCGACACCGACGAGGCGCTCGCGGACGCGGTCGAGCTGTTCCGCAGCGGCACCGGTCCAGTCGCCATCGACGCCGAACGCGCGTCCGGCTACCGGTACTCCGCCCGTGCCTACCTGATCCAGCTGCGCCGGGAAGGCTCGGGCTCCGCCCTGGTCGACCCGATCGCGTTCGACGACCTGCAGGCGCTGAACGAGGCCCTCGGCGACGCGGAGTGGATCCTGCACGCGGCCACCCAGGACCTGCCCTGCCTGACCGAGCTCGGGCTGCGCCCCGCCGCGCTGTTCGACACCGAGCTCGCCGGCCGGCTGCTCGGCTACCCCCGGGTCGGGCTGGCCACCCTGGTGGAGACCATCGTCGGCCGGCGGATGCGCAAGGAGCACTCGGCGGTCGACTGGTCCACCCGCCCGCTGCCCGAGCCGTGGCTGGAGTACGCCGCCCTCGACGTCGAGGTGCTGCTCGAGCTGCGCGCGGCGCTCGCCGCGGAGCTGGAGGAGACCGGCAAGGCCGACTGGGCCCGGCAGGAGTTCGCGCACCTGATCAGCGCACCCCCCTCCGGCCCGCGACAGGACCCGTGGCGGCGCACCTCCGGCATGCACCGCGCTCGCGGCCGCCGGGCGATGGCCGCGGTCCGGGAGCTGTGGCAGACCCGGGATGCGATCGCCTCGCAGCGCGACATCACCCCCGGCCGGATCATTCCCGACTCGGCGATCGTCGAGGCCGCCAACGCGCTGCCCCGGGACAAGGCCACCCTGCTCGGGCTGAAGGGGTTCCGCGGTCGCGGCGCCGAGCGGTACGCCCCACAGTGGCTCGACGCGCTGCGCACCGCCCGCGAGCTGCCCGAGAGCGAGCTGCCTCCGCTGACCGCCCGGTACGACGGTCCGCCGCCGCCTCGTTCCTGGGCAGACAAGGACCCGGTGGCGGCGGCGCGACTGAGCCTGGCCCGGGCGGACCTCGGCGTGCTCGCCGCGGACCTGAACCTGCCGGTGGAGAACCTGCTCACCCCCGACTACGTGCGACGGCTGATGTGGGAGGCACCGGAGTCGCCGGACGGGGACGAGGACGCGCTCGTCGAGCGGGTGGCCGACCGGCTGCGCCAGCTCGGTGCACGTGAATGGCAGATCGAGCTGACCTGCCGGATCCTGGCCGAGGCGATCGTCAAGGGCCGGGAGAAGGCCGAACAGGTCGACGAGCAGGAGCTGGAGCTGCCCGACGACGAGTGAGGGTCACTCCTCCTCCTCGACGGGAGGCACCTCCGGGGCGAGCACCGACTGCGAGGCCACGTCGATCTCCTCGAGCAACGCCTCCAGGTCACCGATCAGCGGGGCGTAGAACATCCGCTCCAGGAACGGCCGGGTCTCCACGAGCACCTCCGGCCACTCCCTGACGAACGGCGTCGGCTCGGCCCGGCGTACGCCCTCGTTGTAGACGAACGAGTTCTCCGGCTGCTGGCCCGGCTGGGTGAAGGCCGGCGAGTGCGCGACCTGGAGGTTCGCCGGGACCGTGTAGCCGGCGATGGTGGTGATCGTGGCTCCCTCGCGGCCCACCGCGAAGGCGAGGAAGTCGGCGGCGGCCTGGAGCTGCTTGGTGTCGGCCGAGATGCAGTAGCCGCTCATCTGGGTGATGGTGCGGTAGGGACCGAGGCTGGGCAGCGGCATCACCTCGAAGTCGAGGCCATCGGCGTTGCGCAGCTGCGGGACGAGCGCGCGGGTTCCGAGCAGCATGCCGATCCGCCCCTGCTTGAACAGGTCGACGGCATCCCGGCGGTCCAGCTCGGCGCGGGTCGGCGTGACCAGCGGGTCCCGGATCAGCGTGAGCACCTCCTCGAGGGCCTCCCGGCTGGCCTCCTCGCTCAGGGTCAGCGTGGTCGGCGCGGTGAGGTCGTCGACGAGGTCTCCGCCACCGGACCAGATGAACGGTGCCAGCTCCTCGAGCTTCGGCGCGATGTAGACGCCCTTGGTGCGGCCCCGCGACATCTGCCGGGCCGCCTGCGCGAACTCGTCCCAGGTCCAGCCGTCCTCCGCGGTCGGCGCGTCGTCGGGGTCCTCGGCCAGCGTGCGCAGGTTGAGCAGGTCCTGGTTGTAGTAGACGACCAGCGGCGACACGTCGTGCGGCATGCACTGCAGCGACGAGTCCGCGCTGAACGCCTCGAGGGCGTCGCGCTGGTAGCCGTCGCCGAAGTCGATGCGGCGCTCCTCGAGCAGCGCGTCGACCGGCTGGATCCGTTCATCCTGCATCAGCGCGGGCAGCGCGTCGTGCTCCATCAGGAACACGTCGGGCGGGTCACCCCGCTCGGACTTGCGCTCGAGGTTCGCCATCGCCGCGGCGGCATCAGGTGCGCGTTCCAGGGTGATCGTCACGTTCGGGTTGTTCTTCGTGAACGCAGCCGCCATGTCGGCGTACGCCTCCAGCTGCTGCTCGGTGCCGTAGACGCCGAAGTCGAGGGACACCGGCTCGGTGCCGGCCGCCGTCGACAGCGAGGCCGACGGGCTGGGCGACGCGGCCGGGTCCGGGCCGCCGCCGGAGGTGCAGCCGGCCGCCACCGTGCACAGGGTGGCCAGGGTGGCGACACCGACCAGCCTGCGCACCGAGGACACCTGCTCACTCCCACTCGAACCGGGCCGATGCCCTCTGGACGTCACGTCGAACGTGAACACCGTATCGGGACACGCCAAGGAATCCGGCGTGCATGTGTGTGGCGTTGCCCCCACCGACCCCTAGGGTTGAGCCGGAAAACGGACTGCTCGGGACAGATAGGAAACCCCAGATGATGGCTCGCCGTCGGCCCAGGCTGCTCGCCTCTGGTCTCGCCGCGCTCGCGCTCACCGTCGGCCTCGCCGGCTGCGGCGCGGAGGACGACCCGGAGCTCACCGGCAGCGACACGCCCGCGAGCAGCACTCCGACCACCGCGGAGCCGGAGCCGGAGCCGACCGAGCCGTCCGAGACCGCCTCGCCGACCCCCACCCCGTCACCCACGGCCAGCCCGACCCAGACGCCGGCCGCAACCGAGGTGACCGACGAGCCCACCGCCCGCCGCGGCTTCACCGGTCAGCTGCTGACGGCCGACGAGCTGCCAGGCTTCAACGACGAGTTCACCTGGCAGGAGACGTCCACGACCAAGCGCGAGGGGCGGCAGCCGTTCGCCACCTGCGCGAAGTTCGCGATGGCCTCGATCGGCGCGATGAAGGTGGCCGTGCGCGAGTTCACGCCCGCCGACGGCAGCAGCGGATCGACCGCGTCGAACCTGGTAGCCCGGTTCGGCGACGAGATGACCGCCAAGCGCGCCTACGAGGTGCTCAAGTCCTGGCGCGGGCAGTGCGCGGAGGAGCTGCAGCGCTACGACCGCACCGACATCGGGCGGCTGCAGAGCGTGCCGCTCGAGAACGAGGACGCGGTGGGCGACTGGTACCTGCTGACCTACGGGCCCGCGCCCGAGCGGGAGACCGCGTACTTCGACGCCCAGGGCCTGACCCGGGTCGGCGACAGCATCTCGCTGGTCCAGATGCGCCTGGTCGGCCAGGACTACAACTACCGCGCCGGTCAGGAGCCGATGGTCGGCGCTGTGCAGGAGGCGGCCGACAACCTCGGCTGACCCGGCGGTACGGCGGAGCGGGCGGCTCAGGCCTTGTCGAGCCGGGCGAAGTCGTCGTGCTCGAGGCTGATCGCCACCGCCTGGACCGAGTCGGCGATCGACTCGGGCCGACTCGCACCCGGGATCGGGATCACCACCGGTGACTTCGCGAGCTCCCAGGCGAGGCAGACCTGCTGCGGGCTGGCGTCGTACTTCGCGGCGAGCTCCTCGAACACGGCGTACTTGTCACCGAGCTCGCCGGCCTCGCGCATCCCGCCGAGCGGGCTCCACGGCAGGAACGCGATGCCGAGCTGCTCGCAGAGCTCCAGCTCGGGCTCGGAGCTGCGGAACTTCGGGGAGAACTGGTTCTGCACCGACACCAGGCCGTCGCCGAGGATGCCGTGGGCGAGGCGGATCTGGTCGGGGTCGGCGTTGGAGAGGCCGGCCCGGACGATCAGCCCGTCGTCGAGCAGCTCCTTGAGGGCGCCGACGGTCTCGGCGTAGGGAACGTCCGGGTCCGGCCGGTGGTGCTGGTAGAGCCCGATCGCCTCCACGCCCAGCCGGCGCAGCGACCCCTCGCAGGACGCACGCATCGCCTCCGGCCGGCCGTCGGTGCCCCAGTACGAGCCGTCGCGGGTCATCCCGCCCTTGGTGGCCACCAGCACATGGTCCGTGTCGCCGCCGTACTCCTCGAGCGCCCTCGCGATCAGGTCCTCGTTGTGGCCGAGCGGTGCGTCGTCGGGGGTGTACACGTCGGCGGTGTCGATCAGCGTGATGCCCTCGTCGAGCGCCCTGTGCACGGTGCGCACGCCGCGCTCCACGTCGTTGGTCTCGCGCACCGACATCGGCATGCCGCCGAGGCCGATCGCGCTCACCTGCAGGTCCCCGATGCGTCGCTGCTCCATGCCGGCCACCCTACGCACCCCCGACCCGCCACCCCCTCCTCCTGTTCAGACGCGCCCTTTTCACAGTTGAAACGCGAGAAATTCGCGCACGACACGCGGGAAAGTTCCGCCGCGCTGCAAAGAACCCGCGTGTCGTAGGCGAAAAGGGCGCGTCTCAACGGGGAGAAAGGCACGTCTCAACGGGGTGGGTGGCGGGGTGGCTCTGGCAGCATCGGGGCTGTGAGCGACGCCGGCCCGTTCGATCGCGCGTGGGACCGCAGCCGGGTCTCCGCGCGGCACCGGCTGTCCCGGTTGCGGTCGAAGTCGTGGCACATCGGCCAGTGCGCGGTCGCGGCGGCGGTGGCGTGGCTGATCGCCAAGGACGTGCTCGGCCATGACACCCCGTTCTTCGCGCCGATCGCCGCCGTGGTCAGCCTCGGCACCTCCTACGGCCAGCGGCTGCGACGGGTCGCCGAGGTGACCGTCGGCGTGGCGCTCGGCGTGTTCCTGGCCGACCTGCTGGTGATCCTGCTCGGCACCGGCTGGTGGCAGCTCGGCCTGGTCGTCGCGCTGGCGATGTCGGCGGCCTTCCTGCTCGACGCCGGCGGCCTGTTCGTCACCCAGGCCGCGGTGCAGTCGATCGTGGTCACCACGCTGATCCCCGATCCCGACGCCGCGCTGGTGCGTTGGAGCGACGCGCTGATCGGTGGCGCGGTCGCGATCGTGGCCGCGACCGTCGTACCCCGGGCTCCCCTGCGCCGCCCCCGCGAGCAGGCCGGCATCGTGGTCCGCCGGATCGCCACCCTGCTGCGCGCCGCGGGCGAGAGCGCCGCCGACGGTGACGTGGAGCGCGGCCTGCAGCTGCTCGAGTCGGCGCGGGCCACCGAGACCCTGATCCGGGAGCTGCAGGCGGCGGCGGACGAGGGGCTGTCGGTGGTGGCGTCGTCGCCGTTCCGCCGCCGGCACAAGGGCAGGGTGCGGGCGATGGCCGAGCTGGTCGAGCCGCTGGACCGGGCCCTGCGCAACACCCGGGTGCTGGTCCGCCGGGTGGCGGTGGCCAACTACCACCGCGAACACCTGCCCGGTGCCTACGCGCGCCTGTGCACCGACCTGGCCGACGCCGTCGACGAGATGGCCGACATGCTCGAGCGCGACGAGATGGCCACCGACATCCGACCCGCCCTGCTCGCGGTCGGCGTCGGCACGGCCCAGGTCGACCGCGCCGTGGACCTGTCCGCGGAGGTGGTCCTCGCACAGCTCCGCTCGATCATCGTCGACCTCCTGCAGATCACCGGTCTGGACGTGATCGAGGCGACCGACGCGATCCCGCCACCACGCCGCTGACCCCGCCGACGTCGTACTCTGTTCGCGATGTCCGACACACCCAGGTATCGCCGCCCGTCCATGCCGGGGGCGGCGCGCTTCGAGACCCTCGCCGGCGAGGACGACCCGACGTCGCGCAGCGACGCGGCGGACCGGTGCGCCACCCTGCTGGTCCGCGGCGCGCACGACACCGCCGACGAGGCGGTCGTCGCCCGGGTGGTCTCGCTCGCCGACGCCGAGGGCCTCGAGACGCTGGCCGACCTGTGGGCCAGCTCCCCGGCGGACTCCCTGGCCGGCTGCCTGTGGCGGCTGTACCTGCTGCGTTCCTGGGTGTACGCCGACCCGGCTGCCGCCGCCCGTGAGTTCGACGCCGGCCGCCGGCACACCCCGGTCCACGAGGCGGTCGCCGGGGTCGTCGAACCGCCCGGCCCGGACGAGGTCCGCCAGCTGGTCGACCTGGTGCTGCGCGGCGTGGTCCGCGGGGACTTCGCCGACACGCTCTACCGCGCCGCCGCGTTCGCCCGGGTCGCAGCCGCCGGACGGGCACACATCGGGGCCAGCCACGCCGCCACCGACTACCAGTCCGACCTGTCTGCGGCGAAGCTGCTCACCATGGCCGAGCAGCTCGAGCACGCCGCCCGGCTGGAGACGCTGGGCAAGCTGGCGTGAGGGCGAAATAGAGAAATGTGCCGCGTCACACCGGTTTTCACTCGGCTGGTTCGACCGGGCCTTGTAAACTCGAGATCGCGTCGGACCGCGGCAGCCCCGGGTCCCACAATAAGCCGCTACGAGCGGCCACGCGCCGTGAGGCGCTCCCGGTCCGGCGCACATACTTCCCGCCGCGGCACCCGATGAGCGGTGCGCTTCACGTCCGCGGGATCGAGATTCCCGCGGCGGAGCTCGGCTGGCGGTTCAGCAGGTCGAGCGGTCCCGGCGGCCAGTCGGTGAACACTGCGGACTCCCGCGTCGAGCTGACCTTCGACGTGGCCGGTTCTCCGTCCCTCCCACCACATCTCCGCGACCGCGCCGCTGCCCGGCTGGCGCACCGGCTGGTCGACGGCAGGCTGACCATCGCCGCGTCGGAGTACCGCTCCCAGCACCGCAACCGCGAGGCCGCCCGGGCGCGCCTGGTCGAGCTGCTCACCGAGGCCCTCGCCCCGCCCGCGCCCTCGCGCCGACCGACCAAGCCCTCCCGCGGGTCCCGCGAACGCCGGCTGGCGGGCAAGAAGCACCGCAGCCAGGTCAAGGCGATGCGACGAAAGCCACTCGACTGACGGCGGTACGGCGAAGCGGGCGACTCAGCCGACCCCGAGCCACCGGGTCCACGTCCGCCGGTTCACCGACGCGCGGGTGTGGTGCGGGTTGTCGACCAGGAACTCGTCGCGCCGGCTCTGCGCCCAGGTGCTGTCCGCCGAGGCACGCACCCGCGCGGGTTCACCCAGGCAGGACCGCGGAACCCGGATCAGCACCGTCTCGCGGCGGTAGTCGATCCGGTGCCGGGCGTCGCACTCGACCCGCCCGCGTCGGTTGAACACCTCGACGGTGCCGCCCCAGGATCCCGGTCCGGCGACGACCACGGCCTCCCGGTAGAGGTTCGAGCCGGTCTGCAGCCGCACCGCGTGCTGGGTGTACCGGCCGACCCGGCGCAGGTCGACGAAACGCTGCCGGACCATGACGTCGGAGCGCCGGTGCCGGAACGCCGCACGCCGGACATCACCGGTCCGCATCTGCGGGGCCGCGGTGCTGTTGCCGGCGTAGTCCATCGCCCACATGTCGCCGGCCGGGTCGCGCAGCACCTGCTCCTGGGCACCGGCCACCCCCGCGGTCGAGCCGACCACCAGCAGTGCCGCCGTGAGGACGGCGACCGCCCGTGCTCGCATCAGGACCTCCCGAGTGGGCGCCTCCGGTGCGGGCGCGCGCAGACAGCCTAGGTCACCTGCCGCCGCGACGAGCGGACTTCACCCGAGCCGGATGTCGGCGAGCACACACGCGTGGTCCGAGGGCCACAGCCGGGCGACCGTCGTGCGGTCGGACTCGGTGTCGCCGACCACCCGGCACGCGTCGATCCCGGCCCCGCGGACCCAGACGTAGTCGATCCGCTCGCCGAGACGACTGTCGAGGTTGCCCAGGTCCGCCGCCTGCCCGCAGGTGTGTCCCGGTCCGCCGTCGCCGGCGACCGCCCAGGCGTCCTGGAACGCGGCCGGCATCCCCACCTCGTCGGGTCCGGCGTTGAAGTCGCCGACCACGACGACCGGCGGTCCATCCGGCCCCACGACCTCGAGCAGCTCGTCCCGCTGCGCGTCGCGGACGCATGCGTCGTACGCCTCGGTGTGCGTGTTCAGGAACCGGAACCGGTGGTCGTCGACAACCAGGTCGACCGATCCCCAGCTGCGGGGCACGGTGAGCACCAGCTCGGGCATCCCGGTCGGGATCTCGACCCGGGTCCGGAACTCGCCGGTGGCCGACCCGGCGACCATCAGCCCGCTGCCGCGGCGGACCAGGGTCACGTTGTAGCCGAGCACCGACATCTCCTCCGTCGCGGAGATCGCGGCGCCGCCCCGGAAGTTGGCGTTCGCGGCGTGCGCGTCGTACGGCGTTCCCGACCGGTCCAGCGCCGCGAGCAGCTCGTCGAGGAAGTCGCACCACACCTCGGGTTGCCCCGGTACGCCGTCCGTGGCGATCGGGGCACGCGACCACCGGGCGACCTCCTGCAGGCCGAGCACGTCGATCCGCTCCCGCACGACCAGCCGGGCGATCGACTCGGCGCGGGCCGGGAAGTCGGTGCCGACGAGCTGGCGGTGGACCAGCCCGGCCTGCTCGACCAGGTGCTCGCGGCTCTCCGCTCCGAAGACGAGGGTGAGGTCGGCACCGAGGTACACGTTGTAGGTCGCCACCCGCACCACCGTCATGGCAGCCATTGTGGACTGCCGGGCCTAGAGTGCAGCCATGGCTCGATCACGACTCGGCGACCTCGTCCGCACCCTCCTGCGCCAGGCGACGACGCCCCAGCACAGCACGCCGACGGTCCCGGGTGCCGTCGTGGACTACTCCCCGAACCTGGACGGCCGGCCGGACCCCGGTGAGGTGGTGTGGGCCTGGGTCGCCTACGACGACGACCCGACGCAGGGCAAGGACCGCCCGGTGCTGCTGATCGGCCGGGACGGACCGACGCTGCTCGGCCTGCAGCTCAGCAGCCAGGACCACGACCTCGACGCCGCCGACGAGGCCCGCTACGGCCGCTACTGGATGGACATCGGCTCCGGCCGCTGGGACAGCGCCGCCCGGCCGAGCGAGGTGCGACTGGACCGGCTGCTGCGGCTGGACCAGGACGGCGTACGCCGCGAAGGGGCCGTGCTGGACCGGGACATCTTCGACGCCGTCATCACCGCGGCGCGCACCCACCACGCCCTCTGACCGACTTGTCAGAGGGCGTCGAGGACCTTGCGGATCCGGGTGTCGGAGACCGGGTACGCCGTGCCGAGGTGCTGTGCCCACAGGCTGACCCGGAACTCCTCGAGCATCCACCGGACCCGGACCAGCTCCGCGCTCGGCGGGCGGCCCGGCGGCAGCGCCTCGACCCGGTTCAGGTAGGCCTCCTGGACGCCGGCGACCTGGTCCATCAGCAGCCGGTCGCGCCCGACCGAGGCCGGCAGCTTCTCCCGCCGGCTCCGGACCGCGGCGAGGTAGCGCGGGATCTCCCGCAGCTGGCTCGCCCCGGCCTCGGCGATGAACCCCCGGTGCACGAGCCGGCCGACCTGGGCCTTCATGTCGGCCAGCGCCGGCAGCATCGGCAGGTCGGCGGAGCCGCTGAGAGCACGGTCGGTCTCCCGCCACACGGTGACGACGCGCGCGGCGTCGTACATCACCGTTCGCGCCGCCTGCTCCAGCCCCTCGCACACCCGCAGCGTGAGCGCCTCGAACGCGGCCTGGTCCCAGGCCGGCCCGCCGTTGGCGTCGACGAGCTGGTCGACGGCGGCCGCCACGCAGTCGTCGAGGAGGTCCTGCACCGACGGGTACGGCGACCCGGCCAGGGTGAGCTTCTCGGCGTTGTCGAGGCCGTCGGTGATCCTCTTCGCCGGTGAGGGGATCGCCAGCATCAGCAGCCGCCGGGTGCCGAGCCGGTGGGCGGCCTGCTGCTCGGCCTCGGAGCCGAAGACCTGCAGCCCGACCGTCGGCCGCTGCGCGGTGGTGAGCAGCTCGTCGACCAGCGCGGGGAAGCCGCGCACCTCGTGCCCGGCGCGGGACCGGGTGAACGTGCGCTCGATGGTGCCGAAGGTCCACGTCGTCTGCCCGGTCGCGGTCATCCCGCTGGCCTGCGCCACCTGGGCGATCGCCTGCTTGAGCTCCCCGGCCAGCGGCGCCTTGAGCGCCTCGAGGTCCTTGCCCTCGCCGACCACGGTGCCGGTGTCGTCGACGACCCGGAAGGTCGGGCGCAGGTGGTCGGGCACCTTGGACCAGTCCCAGGACTCACGGGGGACGACGACGCCGGTGGTCGCGCGCAGGAAGCGTTCGAGCGCGTCCAACAGCGACTCCTCCCCCGGCGAGACGGCGTCGAGGAACGCCCGGGCGTGGTTCGGCGCGGGGACGAAGTTCACCCGCAGCTGCTTGGGCAGCGACCGGATCAGGGCGACCACGAGGTCCTCCCGCAGCCCCGGGACCTGCCAGGAGAACGCCTCGGCCTGCACCCGGTTCAGCGTGGAGACCGGCAGGTCGACGGTCAGCCCGTCCGCGGCCGAGCCGGGTTCGAACTGGTAGGTCAACGGCAGCGCCAGGTCACCCTCGCGCCACTCGTCGGGGTAGTCGAGCTGGTCGATGTCGGCCGCCGACTCGTTGACCAGCATGGCCGGGTCGAAGGTGAGCAGGTCCGGCTGTTTCTGCCGGGTGCGCTTCCACCAGGAGTCGAAGTGCGCCCCGGAGACCACGTCCTCGCCGACCCTGGCGTCGTAGAAGTCGAACAGCGTGTGCTCGTCGACGAGGATGTCGCGGCGCCGGGCCCGGTGCTCGAGCTCCTCGACCTCCTCGAGCAGCGCCCGGTTCTCGGCGAAGAACGTGTGCCGCGTCGACCACTCGCCGTACACCAGGGCATGCCGGATGAACAGCTCGCGGGCGATCGGCGGGTCGATCCTGCCGTAGGACACGAGCCGGTCCGCGACGAGCGGGACGCCGTACAGCGTCACCCGTTCGTAGGCCATCACCGCCGCCCGCTTCTTCGACCAGTGCGGCTCGGAGTAGGTGCGCTTGACCAGGTGCTCGCCCAGGCTCTCGGCCCACTCGGGCTTGATCGCCGCGTTGACGCGGCCCCAGAGCTTGGAGGTCTCGACCAGCTCGGCGGCCATCACCAGCTGGGGCTGCTTCTTGAACAGGCCGGACCCGGGGAAGATCGAGAACCGGGCGTTGCGGGCACCGAGGTAGTCACGCCGGTCGGGGTCGCGCAGCCCGATGTGCGAGAGCAGCCCGGACAGCAGCGCCTGGTGCACGGCGTCCTCGTCGGGGGCGTCCGCGGGTGGTCCGACGGTGAGCTTCAGCTGCTTGGCGACCTGCCGCAGCTGCGACTCGAGGTCCTGCCACTCCCGGATCCGGAGATAGTTGAGGAACTCCGCCTTGCACATCCGCCGGAACGCCGACGACGACAGCTCCTTCTGCTGGGTGCGCACGTAGCGCCACAGGTTCAGCAGCGTCATGAAGTCCGAGGCCTCGTCCCGGAACCGGGCGTGCGCCTGGTCGGCCTGCGGCCGGTGGTCGGCCGGCCGCTCCCGCGGGTCCTGGATCGACAGCGCCGCGGCGACCACGAGCACCTCCCGCAGGCAGCCGAGCCGGTCGGCCTCCACGATCATCCGAGCGAGCCGGGGGTCGATCGGGAGTACGACGAGCTGGCGGCCCAGCCTGGTGAGCCGACGACGGGGATCCTTCTCGCGCGGGTCCATCGCACCGAGCTCCTCGAGCAGCTGGACCCCCGCCTTGACGTTGCGCTGGTCCGGCGGGTCCACGAACGGGAACCGGGCCACGTCGCCGAGCCCGAGCGCAGTCATCTGCAGGATCACCGAGGCGAGGTTGGTGCGCAGGATCTCCGGGTCGGTGAACTCCGGCCGGCTCTCGAAGTCCTCCTCGGAGTAGAGCCGGATGCACACGCCCGCCTCGACCCGGCCGCACCGGCCTTTGCGCTGGTTGGCGGAGGCCTGGCTGATCGGCTCGATCGGCAGCCGCTGCACCTTGGTGCGGTAGGAGTACCGCGAGATCCGCGCGAAACCGGAGTCGACGACGTACCTGATCCCGGGCACGGTCAGCGACGTCTCCGCGACGTTGGTGGAGAGCACAACCCTGCGTTTGGTGTGCCGCTCGAAGACCTTGTGCTGCTCGGCGCTGGAGAGCCGGGCGAACAACGGCACCACGTCGAACTCGTCGACGGCACGCCGCGGTCGCAGCTTCGAGAGGACGTCGGCGGTGTCGCGGATCTCCTGCTCCCCGGGGAGGAACACCAAGATGTCGCCGGGTCCCTCGGCGATCAGCTCCTGGACCGCGTCGACGATCGCCTCGGTCTGGTCCCGGACTACGGGCTCCCCCTCGTCGTCGTCGTACGTCTCCTCGACCAGCGGCCGGTAGCGCACCTCGACCGGGTAGGTCCTTCCCGACACCTCGACGATCGGGGCATCGCCGAAGTGCTTGCTGAACCGTTCGGGGTCGATCGTCGCGGAGGTGATCACGACCTTCAGGTCCGGCCGCTTCGGCAGCAGCTGCCGGAGGTAGCCGATGATGAAGTCGATGTTCAGGCTGCGCTCGTGCGCCTCGTCGATGATCAGCGTGTCGTAGGCCGACAGCATCCGGTCGTGCTGGAGCTCGGCGAGCAGGATCCCGTCGGTCATCAGCTTGACCAGTGTGTCCTTGCTGGACCGGTCGGTGAAACGGACTTGGTAGCCCACGATGTCACCGACGGCTGTTGTAGCGGCGCTGCCCACGCTCAGTTCTTCCGCGATCCGGTCCGCGACGCTGCGCGCGGCTATCCGGCGGGGCTGGGTGTGCCCGATCATGCCGTGGACGCCGCGGCCGAGCTCGAGGCAGATCTTCGGCAGCTGGGTGGTCTTGCCCGAACCGGTCTCGCCGGCGACGATCACCACCTGGTGCTCGCGGATCGCCTCCGCGATGTCGTCGCGGCGCTGGCTGACCGGCAGCTCGGCCGGGTACACGATCTTCGGGACCAGCCCGGCCCGCCGCTCGACCTCGGCCGGACCCAGCGCCCTCCTCCCCCGTTGAGACGCGCCCTTTTCCCCGTTCAGACGCGCCTTTTTCGCCGTTGAGGCGTGATCTTTTCGCGGTCTGCGACGCCGGGAGGTACGACGAGGGGGCGGACCGGCTTCAGACATGACGGGAACGAGTCTAGGGCGGCCCGGCAACCGGATTTACCGGCGAGGATCCGCACCGGTGACAGGTGACACGCCCGGGATGTCCGCGCGGCCTTGAGTGTCCTGCCCACGACGTGCAGGGTGGACGGGAACACATAAAGCTATCGATCGGAGAACAGCCCAGTGCTCACCCTGACCGAGAACGCCAGCACAGTAGTCAAGAGCATCGTCGACCAGAGCGGCGGCACCGCGGACGGAGGCCTGCGGATCAGCCAGGACGCGGCCGACTCCCCCGCGCTGCACGTGATGCCGACCGAGGCGCCCCAGCCCGGCGACCAGGTGCTCGAGGACAGCGGCGCCCGGGTCTTCCTGGAGGAGACCGCCGCCGTCACCCTCGACGACAAGATCCTCGACGCGCAGGTCGACGACAACGGCGGGGTGCAGTTCACCATCGCCGTCCAGGACGCCTGACGCACGAGCACGACATCGCGAGGCCCCGAGTGGAGACGCTCGGGGCCTCCGTCATGCACAGGCTCAGCCGAAGGTGGACCGCGTCAGCGGCGGGTGGAGCACCTCCGCGCCGCCGAAGCGGAACAGCTCGGCGGGCCGGCCGGGGCCGCGGGTCACCGCCCGGCCGACCCGCTCGAGGAAACCCGGGGTGCGAGTCACCTTGCGGTGGAAGTTGCCGGGATCGAGTCGGTGGCCCCACATCACCTCGTAGACCCGACGCAGCTCGGCGACGGTGAACTCGTCGTCGACGAACTCGGTGGCCAGGCCGGTGTACTCCAGCTTCGCGCGGGCGCGCTCCACTCCCTCACCGAGGATGTCGGCGTGGTCGAAGGCCAGCCGGCCCTCACCGAGCAGGAAGTCGACCGGCTTCCACTCCGCACCGGCCGCGTCCGACCCTGCCCGCGGCTCCGGTCCGTGCGGCAGCACCGCGAGCCAGGCCACGCTGACCACCCGGTGCCGCGGGTCCCGCCCGGGGGCCCCGAACGAAGCCAGTTGCTCCAGTCGTACGTCGCCCGTGGCGACCGCGGTCTCCTCACGGAGCTCCCGGACGGCTGCCTCGAGCAGGTCCTCGTCGGGATCTACGAACCCACCGGGCAACGCCCACCGCCCCGCGAACGGTTCCTCGCCCCGCTGGACCACCAGCGCGGACAGGGCGTCCTCGCGGATCGTGAGGATGACGATGTCCACGGTGACGTAGAAGAACGGGTACCGGCTCGTGTAGACCACGACCGGAACCTTAACGTCCGCTCTCCGGACCGGTCGCCGCAACATTTAGTGTCACCGCACGTTTGACGGCGCGACACAGTGGGCATTCTTCCTTCGAACAAGGAGGGAAATCATGCTAGCGACCATTTTGTGGATCCTCGCCGTGATCCTGGTGATCTGGGGCATCGTGACCCTGGTCCGGGGCGGTGTCCTGATGGGCATCGTGCTGATCATCGTCGGCCTGCTCATCGGGCCCGGCGGAGTGAGTATCTTTACCTGACACACGCACCATGAATGCCGCCGGCCCGGTCACTGTGACCGGGCCGGCGTCATGTCCGGCTGCGTCAGGGGCGCGCCACCGCTACCGGGCACGCGGCCCGCTCGGCGACCGCCCGGCTCACCGAGCCGGACAGCGCCCTGCTCAGCAACCGGCGACCCCGCGAGCCGACCACCACCAAGGACGCCTCGCGGGAAGCTTCGACCAGCTGGCGCACCGGCTCGCCGCGCCGGTACCGCTCGGTGACAGCGACGTCGGGATACCGCTCGCACAGCCCGGCCACCGTCTCCGCGACGCGTTCGGCGTACGACGACAGGTCGGGGACCGCCGACACCCGAGTGCGTAGGTCCCAGCTCGCGTGCAGCACGGTCAGCGGCCGCCGCTCCATCGCCGCCCGGTGGAACGCGAACTCCACCGCCGCTGACGAGGCCGCGGTCCCGTCCACGCCCACCACGACCGGACCCCGAACTGCCTCGGACGCGTCGTCGCGCACGACGACCACCGGGCACTGTGCCTCCCGGGTGACCTGGCTGCTGACCGAACCGAGCAACATGCTCGCCAGGGCTCCTCGACCCCGTGCGCCGACCACGACCAGGGCCGCTGTCTCCGATGCCTCGACCAGGACCGGTGCCGCGTTGCCCATCACCACCATCGTCCGCATTGCGACCAGCGGCTCGAGAACCCGCGCGTCGCACTCCGCCTCCGCGGCGATCGTGCGGCCCACCGACCGAAGTCCGCGCTCGGAGGCGATGATGTCCTCGAAGTCGGGCATCGCCCCGGGGAAACCGCAGGCGTGGACGACGGTCAGCGCACGCGACTCCACGGCGGCGTACCGCGCCGCCCAGGACAACGCCGCGGCGCCGGCCGGCGACCCGTCGACGCCGACCACCACCGAATCGTGCACCACCGACATGTCCATGTCCCCCACGGTCGCCGTGCGGGGACGGTGCCAGCAGGGGCGAACGGCTCCGTGGTTCGGGACCTCCGTCCCGAAAACGCCGCGAACCGGGTGGCTGGCGTGCAAACCGACCCTGCACCCGGTAGAAACGAGGGATGGACACCAAGCCGATCCGGGTTTTCCTGCTCGACGACCACGAGGTGGTCCGCCGCGGGCTGCACGACCTGCTCGAGAGCGAAGGCGACATCGAGATCGTCGGTGAGTCCGGCTCCGTCCGCGAGGCGATCGCCCGGATCCCGGCGCTGCGGCCCGACGTCGCGGTCCTCGACGGCCGGTTGCCGGACGGCAGTGGCATCGACGTGTGCCGCGAGGTGCGCTCGATCGACCCGACGATCAAGGCGCTGATCCTCACCAGCTACGACGACGACGAGGCGCTGTTCGCGGCGATCCTCGCCGGTGCCGCGGGCTACGTCCTCAAGCAGATCGGCGGCAACGACCTGATCGACGTCGTACGCCGGGTCGCCGCCGGCCAATCCCTGCTGGACCCGGCGTTGACCGCCAAGGTGCTCGAGCGGGTCCGCAAGGGACCCGAGGAGCAGCCGGAGCTCGCGGCGCTGACCGAGCAGGAGCGCAAGATCCTCGCTCTGATCGCCGAAGGCCTCACCAACCGGCAGATCGGCGAGCGGCTCTTCCTGGCCGAGAAGACGGTCAAGAACTACGTGTCGAGCATCCTGTCGAAGCTCGGCCTCGAGCGGCGCACCCAGGCCGCCGTGCTCGCCTCCAAGCTGATGCGCTGACCGCCGATGGTCCCGCGCGCGTGCGGGACCATCGGCCCATCAGGTGGTGCCGCTCGGCACTCTTGCCGGCCGGCCTCCCCCGAGATCCTTGAGGTGTCAGAAAGCAACACACCCACCAGGGATTCCCGAAAAGGGGAGGCACGAGAACAATGACCACCATCCACCGCCACCCGGAGCTCGACTACGCCGACATCGTCCGCGAAGACGACGTCGTGAAGAGCCCGGCCGCCCGCAAGGCACTCGCCGTTCTGCGGATCGCGTTCGGTCTGACCTTCCTCTGGGCGTTCTTCGACAAGCTGCTGGCGCTGGGCTTCCACACCGGCTACGACCAGGAGGGCAACCTGGACCGGTTCGGTGACGCGGCCTGGATCAACGGCGGCAGCCCCACCGAGGGCTTCCTCGCCTTCGGTGTCAACCCGGACAGCCCGTTCGCAGACTTCTTCAACGGCCTCGCCGGTTACGCGGTCATCGACTGGCTGTTCATGCTGGGCCTGCTGGCGATCGGCACCACGCTCACCCTCGGCATCGGGATGCGGTTCGCCGCCGTGGCGGGCGCAGCGCTCTACCTGATGATGTACGCCGCCGTGATGGTCCCCGAGAACAACCCGGTCTTCGACGACCACCTGATCGGCGCGATCACCGTCGTCGTCCTGGCGCTCACCCTCGCGGGCGACACCTGGGGTGCCGGCAAGGCCTGGGCCAAGACCCACCTGGTCCGCCGGTACGGGTTCCTCCGGTAACCAAGGAATCCTTCGATGACACTCGAAGCACGGACCGCGGCGACGACCGGCGAATGGGCAGACGCCTACCGACCGATCGTCGTCGCGGTCGACGGATCTGAGCACAACCGCAGCGCCGTCGCCTGGGCCGCAGGCGAGGCCGCGGTTACCGGCTGCCAGGTCGTCCTGGTCACCGCGACCGAGGACCACCTGCTGCCGACTCCCCACTTCTCCATCCGTAGCGAGGAGCAGGCGGCGCGCGACATGCTCGCCGACCTCCGGCACGAGGTACGCCACGTCGTGGCCGAGCAGGTGGTAGGCACGGAGGTCGTGACCGGCTCCCCGGTCGACGTGCTCCTCGACCGCAGCCGCGACGCGAGGATGCTCGTGGTCGGCAAGCGCGGTCTGGGTGGCTTCGCCCGGGTGATCGTCGGCTCCACCTCGATCGCGGTCGCCGGCCGGGCGGACGTGCCGGTGACGATCGTGCCCGACAACTGGCAGCAGATGGCCCGCGTCGGCGCTCCGATCGTGCTCGGCATCGACCCGTACCGGCCGCACCACCTGCCGATCCACCTCGCCTTCACCCGGGCACGCCGGCTGGGGGTTCCTCTGCTCGCCGTGCACGGCTGGGAGACGCCGACCGTCTACTCCTGGGACGCCGCCGCGCTGGCAGGGGCGGCGGCTCAGTGGGAGCGGGACGCGCACCAGGAGTTCGACAAGGTTCTCGACGTCTGGAGGGAGCGGTTCGCGGACGTCGAGGTCAAGGCTGTGCACTCGCACAGCCACCCCGCCATGGCCGTGCTCGATGCGGCGGAACAGGCCCAGCTCGTCGTCCTCGGTCGCCACACCGACGGCAGGCTGGGCGGGTTCGCCTTCGGGTCGGTGACCCGAGCGGTGCTCCACTACGCGGAGTGCCCGGTCATGGTCGTCCCCACAAGGGGCAGCTGACTCCCTGTGGGTGGGGAAGGAGGGAGAGTCTCAGCCGCTCTCCTCTCCGGACGGCTGCCGTGCGGTTCCCCCCGAGCCGCACGGCAGCGCCGTCCAAGCAAGAAGGCTCGGAGATGATCGACATGACGACTCGCCCGGTTCCCACGACGATCACCGCCCGTCCCCGCACGGCCCGCCATCCCGGCCTGGCACGCCGGGTGGTCGGCGGGTTCTACCTCTCGATGGGCGGTGTCCACGTCGGCATCGTCGCCGTCGACCCGACGGTGTACCGGTCGTTCGCGGACGCCGCCTACCTCTCGTTCGTGCGCACCGGTTGGAACGAGATCTTCATGGCCGATCCGCGGATGTGGGGGCTGGCGCTGGCGCTCGGCGAGACCCTGCTCGGGACCGCGCTTCTGGTCGGCGGCGGCTGGGGGCGCCTGGGGTGGATCGGCGTGATCGGCTTCCACCTGGCACTCATGCTCTTCGGTTTCGGCATCTGGCTCTGGT
Organism: Nocardioidaceae bacterium; assembly: GCA_035249775.1. GTDB lineage: Bacteria > Actinomycetota > Actinomycetes > Propionibacteriales > Nocardioidaceae > Nocardioides_C. The sequence continues at coordinate 23,983 of DATFGA010000067.1, forward strand.
GCATCCCTGCGCTCGCTCTGCTGGTGCCCCTCGCCCGGGCGGACTGGCAACGCCTTTCGACCACAACCAGCACAGGAAGGTGAGACGACGATGATCGTCAAGGATGTGATGACCTCACCGGCCATCACCGTCGACGCCGGCACCACGGTCAAGAACGCACTGCGGCTGCTGGACCGCTATCGGGTGACGTCACTTCCGGTCACTGATGCGCAGGGTCAGGTCGTCGGCATCGTCAGCGAGGCGGACCTGCTCCGCGACCTCGTCCGCAAGGACACCCGGACCCACATGCTGCCGCCGGCCCAGCCGTGC
>DATFGA010000068.1:0-11628 GCA_035249775.1 Nocardioidaceae bacterium
CTGATCGACGACGGTCGGTTGACGAGCGCTCAGGCCGCCAAGCATCCTCATCGCTCGGTGGTGCTGAAGTCGATCGACGGGCAGACCGCGCCCGAACCGGATCTGCGGCTCCTGGAGCTGCACTCGGGGGACAGGCTGCTGCTGTGCAGCGACGGGCTGAGCGACCTCGTGCCGACCAGTCGGATCATCGAGCACCTGAGCATCGTCGACCGTGACCGAGCCGTTGCGAGGCTGATCGAGGACGCGCTGCAGGCCGGCGGTCGCGACAACGTGACGTGCCTGGTGGCCGATGTCGAGGACGGTCCGGCGATGTGCCGGGACGGCAAGCTGCTCGGCGCCCTCGGAGACCCGTACCTGGTCGTCGACCCGGCGGCCGTGCGCTTCCAACGGCCGGCATGAAGCACCGAGCGTCGCTCACACCGTCGCGTTCTCGCTGACTGCCCTGGGGACGGGGCTTCGGAGACCGGGCGTGAGCAGGACCGTCACGACCAGGGACAGTCCCGCCATCACCACCATGGCGGTTCCTGGGGACAGGTACTCGGCGATGACACCGGCAAGAGTGGCTCCGACCGCCTGCATGGTGAGCATCCCCGAGCTGTGCAGGCCCAGGGCCTGGCCGCGCATGTCGGCGGGAGTGGCGGCGATCAGCCGCTCCTGGAGGAGGAGGCCCGCTCCGAACCCGATCGATGCGACCGCCACCGCGACGGCCGCGATCGGCACGGGGAGCAGCAGTGCGAACAGCAGGTAGGGCGCGGCCAGCAGCACCCGGAGCGGCGTGATGAAGCGGGTCCGTGACCGGGCCGGCAGGAACCGTCCCGCCATCGCGTCGCCGGTCAGCATGCCGAGGGCGCCGGCGATGAACAGCACGCCCGCCGACTCGCCGGCATAGGGCACGAACAGCGCCTCACACCCGACCACCAGCCCGTTCGGCACCCAGAGGGCGAGGTAGACGTTGCGGCGGGTGGGATCCGACCAGAGCCGGCGATCGACGCGCCACGTCTCCCGGACCGATGGTCGTCCCTCCGCCCGCGCGGGCCGGCTCGACAGGCCGAACCAGAGGACCAGCACGGCGACGAGCTCGAGGCACGCGGCCATCAGCAGTGCGTTCCGCGGGGAGATGATCGCCACAAGGGCGCCGCCGACGGCGAAGCCCACGATCTGCATGACGCCGACGGACATGTTCATCACGGAACGGCCGAGCACGTAGCCGTCCTCCGGCAGCAGCTCGCTGAGCAGTCCCCACCGCACGCCACTGCCAGGGGAGCCGATCAGGCCGGTCCCGAGGATGATCAGGAGCATCGCCCACACCGGCATTCCCGGGATGGCGAGCGCGAAGATGCCGACGGCGAAGACGAGCGCCAGACCGGTCAGGGTCGCGCGCGGCGGAACCCGATCGGCGGCGGAGAGCAGCGTCAACGCGCCGATCACCTGGGCGAACGACGCACCGAACAGGCTCAGCGCGGACAGCAGCGGCGAGCCGGTCTTCGCGAACACGAGGGTCGCCAGGGCCAGCCCGCTCATCGTCCCGGCCGCGACCTGGACCGAGACGGCAGCGAAGAGCGGTTTGAACTCAGGAACTCGAAACAGCTCGCGGTAGGTGTGCACCGGCATACCTTCCGGCTCCCGGAGCCGATGCCGTTAATGTTTCGTGTGGAGGCGAAACATGGGTGAGTGGAACATTGCGGCGGACGTGCTCGCGCGCAGCCGCTTCGCGGTGTCCCCGCTCCAGGAGACCATCGCAGCGGTCGTCTCCTTGCACGGCGGCGGAACGATGCCCGGCCTCAAGGGGTGGGCCGCCGCACACCGGCCGGTGTTCCGTGACCATCTCGCTCGCCATGCGCTCGCCGCTCAGCTGATCGCGGCCGCCTTCCGTCCCACCGTGTTCGCCGACTTCATGGTCATCCCACCGGCTCGGTCGGACCGGACGTTCCATGACGAGCTGCGCAGGGTCCGTGAGACTCCGGCCGAGGTGGCGCTCGCCGACCTGGCCAAGGGGCTGAACGGCCGGGTCCCCGCAGAGCTGGTGCGGGACGACCTCTCCGAGCGGGCGGCAGATCTGCTCGAGTGGGTGTGGACGCACACGGTCCGGCCGGACTGGCCGCGGCGACAACGGATGTTCCAGGCCGACATCGTGGCGCGCACGCATGCGCTGAGCACCGACGGCTGGGCCGCTGCCCTCGAAGGAATGCGTCCGGGCCTCCAGTGGCTCGGCGACGGACGTCTTCGGATCAACGCCTACGACAACCCGGTCCGGGACCTGGCGGACGCCGAGCTGATGTTCATCCCGACGACCACGCCGGGCCGCGGCTGGGTCTGCTGGGACGAGCCGACGCGGTACGCCGTGACCTATCCCTGCGCGGGCGCACTGGCCGACGGCCGAGGTGGCGGACATCCACGAGCCCTGGGCAGGCTGCTCGGCCCGGCACGTGCATCCATCCTCACGCAGCTCGACGTGCCGTTGAGCACCAGTCAGCTGGTGGCGCTGACCGGCTTCGGCCTGGGATCGGTGGGCGGACATCTTCGGGTCCTGCTCGATGCCGGGCTGGTACGCCGGACGCGCTCGGGTCGTTCGGTCCTCTACTACCGGACCCGACTCGGCGACGAGCTCGTCGGTCCCGGGACCGACCGGGCCGAGCGACCAAAGCAAAAGGTCAGCAACCCTGAGGGCCGCTGACCTGTCGTTGGTGCGCCATCAGGGACTCGAACCCCGAACCCGCTGATTAAGAGTCAGCTGCTCTGCCAATTGAGCTAATGGCGCGCGTGAAGCGAATGGAACTTTAGCAGCGTGACCCCGGCCGCACGAAATCGCTGGGACGAGGCGATGACCACACCGACCGGCACTTGAAGGCCGGTTGGTGCCCGCTCCCGCGTGGGGGAACGAACCGGCGGCGGCGAGTGCCGGTCGGAGTGGTCGTAGGGCCGACCCGAGTCAGCCGGCCAGGAGCGTGTCGAGCTTGGTGAACGAGCTGCCCCACCCTTCCCGGGCGTTGCCGACGAAGTCCTCGCTGTACGGACCCTGCCGGAGCACGAGCCGCGTCCGGCCGTCCTCGTCGTGCAGCTCGATCCGCGTCGTCATCCGGGAGGTGCCGAACAGCGCCGCCATCTCCTCGTTCATGTCCTCGTGGGTGACGAGGAGCGAGGGCTCGACGATCTCGTCGAAGACGCCGTCGCTCGGGCCGCCCGGCGGGTAGCTCTCGTCGTCGGGCACCATCATCAGCCGCTGGTGTCCACCGACCCGCAGGTCGACGTCAACCGTCTCGCGGGGGACCGAGTAGCCGACCGGGCCGAACCACTGGGAGATCTGGTCGGGGTCGGTGAAGGCCTTCCACACCAGCTCGCGCGGTGCGTCGAAGGTGCGCTCGATGACCAGCTCGCTGGTTGCGGTCTGCTTGGTTGTGTCGGACATGGCGCTACTTCCTTTCGGTGCCGGCCTCCTGGCCGGGGGTCGTGGTGGCACTGCCACCGTCTTGGTCCTGCATGCGCTTGAGGTGGGCGTCGAGCCGGTCGAGGCTGCTGTCCCAGAACTCGCGGTACCGCTCCATCCACGCGGTGGCCTCGCGCAGAGGCTCGGCCTCCAGGCTGCTCGACCGCCACTGGGCCGAGCGGCTGCGCGAGATCAGGCCCGCGTGCTCGAGCACCTTGAGGTGCCGGGAGACCGCCGGCAGGCTGATCGCGAACGGCTCCGCGAGCTCCGAGACGGTGGCATCGCCCTCCGAGAGCCGGGTCAGGATCGCCCGGCGGGTCGGGTCGGCCAGGGCCGCGAAGATGGTGCTGAGCCGATCGGTCGCCATCGCGTTTAACCTTTGTGTTAATTAACGTTTAGGTTAAACATACTCGCCTGGATGGACCTGTCAACCCCCTGAGGCAACCGGATCCACGGCCCGACCAATCCGGCCGACGCGGTAGAGCGAACTAGAGTCACAAACGGTGACAGCGTCGCCGAAGGATCGTCCAGGAGGTCTGATGCCACCCGAGCCCGGCTTGCGCCTCGTGCCCTCGCACGAGAGCGCGGACATCGACGCACTCGTCGGACAGGTGGCACGGGGGGACTCACAAGCCTTCGGCCAGCTGTACGACGAGGTGTCGGCATCGGTCTACGGACTGGCCCGGCGCGTGGTACGCGACCCGGCACGCGCCGAGGACGTCACCCAGGAGGTCTTCCTCGAGGTGTGGCGGAAGGCGGCCCGGTTCGACCGTGCCCTCGGCAAGGGCAAGACCTGGATCATGACGATCGCGCACCGGCGTGCGGTCGACGCGGTCCGCCGGAGCGAGTCCCAGAAGCGGCAGGACCACCACGGCGCACCGGACGAGGTCAGCCACGACGAGCCGGCGGACGCGGTGATCCGGGACGAGGAGCACGGCTCGGTGCGGGAGTGTCTGGAGACACTGACCGACCTGCAGCTGGAGTCGGTGCGGCTGGCCTACTTCAACGGATACACGTACGGCGAGGTGGCGACTCTCCTCGAGAAGCCGCTGCCGACGATCAAGACGAGAATGAGAGACGGACTGATCCGTCTCCGCGACTGCCTGGAGGGGGCTCGATGAGCACTGACCTGCACACCCTCTCGGGTGCCTACGCGGTTGATGCGCTGAGCCCGGAGGAGGCCGAGGAGTTCCGCAAGCACCTCGACGGCTGTCCCGCATGCCGCGAGGAGGTCCGCGAGCTCCGGGAGGCCGCGGCCCGGATGGGTGCGAGCGAGGCGGTCACGCCGCCGGCGCACCTGAAGGCGAACATCATGCTCGCCGCGGACCGGCTGCCGCAGCTTCCGCCGAAGGTCCGGCACATCGACACCGCGAAGTCGTCACGCTGGACGCCCAGGATCCTGGGTGCCGCCGCGGCCGTGGTGCTGATCGTGGCCGCCGGCATCGGCATCAGCCAGCTGCCGCAGGACGACGACAACCTGCGGGCCGCACCAGTCGCAGAGGTGTTCGAGGCACCCGACGCCGCAACCGTCACCGTGCAGACGTCCAACGGCGGTGAGCTGACGGTGGCGACGTCGGAGGAGCGCGGCGAGATGGCCGTCGACACCGACGAGCTGCCGCCCTTGACCGATGACCAGGTCTACCAGCTGTGGGCGATCGCCGGTGATGTCCCGGTCTCGGCCGGAGTGCTCGAGGACGTCGACAAGGGGGCGGCGATGGAGCTGCCGGCCCCCGGCACCCAGGTGGCGATCACGATCGAACCGGCGGGCGGCTCCGAGAACCCGACCACCGAACCGATCATCGTGGTCGACCCGAGCGCGGTCTAGCGCGCGCGGACCGCCTCGAGGACGGCCTGTGCAGCGTTGTGGCCACCGATGCCGCTGACCGCTCCACCACGCCGGGCCCCGGCGCCGCAGAGCAGCACGTTCGGCACCTCCGTGCCGACGCCCCACCGCTGTGCGGGGGTCTCGAGCCGGGACCGGTTCGGCGCCCAGGGCCAGGCCAGGTCGCCGTGGAAGATGTGCCCGCCGGGCATCGCCAGGGCCTCGTCGACGTCCTGCGGCGCCTTGGCCTCGAGGCATGGTGTGCCGTTCGCGTCGAGAGCCAGGCATCCCTCGATCGGCTCCTCGAGGTGCTCGTTGATCGCGTCCAGCGCGCGGCCGACCGCCTCGTCGCGCTGCGCCTGGACGTCGCCGTCGAACAGGGCGGCGGGCGTGTGCACCCCGAAGTAGGTCAGCGTGTGCATGCCCTGCTCGGCGAGGTTGCCCAGGATCGACGGGTCGGTCAGCGAGTGGCAGTACAGCTCGCCGGGCTGCTTGGTGGGCAGCCGACCCGCGGCGGCCTCGTCGTACGCCGTCTGCAGCTGGGTGTAGTCCTCGGCGACGTGGAAGGTGCCCGCGAACGCGACCGCCGGGTCCACCCCGGACCGCAACCGGGGCAGCCGGGAGAGCAGGAGGTTCACCTTGAGCTGTGCGCCCTCGGGGCGCTCACCGGGCTGCTCGCCGAGCAGCACCTGGAGCACCCACGGCGCGACGTTCGAGAGCACCCAGTCGGCCTGCACGGTGTGCTCGCGATCGCCGTCGTGCCAGGTGACCTCGGCGGCGGTCCCGTCGGAGTCGATCCGGCTGACGCCGGCGTCGGTGATGATCTCTGCTCCGGCGCGCCGGGCGGCTGACGCGAGCGCGTCGGTGACCGCACCCATCCCGCCGACCGGGACCCGCCACTCACCGGTGCCGTTGCCGACCAGGTGGTAGAGGAAGCACCGGTTCTGGACCAGCGAGGTGTCGTTCAACGACGCGAAGGTGCCGATCACTGCGTCGGTCGCCACCACGCCCCGGACGGTGTCGTCGCGGAACCGCTCCTCGATCACCTGGCCCAGCGGTTGCTCGACGAGCGCGTCCCACACCTCCGCCTTGACCTGGCCCCGGATCTCGCGGGCGGTCTGCAGCGGTGAGAGCAGGGTCGGCGCGACGACCTGGGCGAAGTCCGAGACCTCCCCGTAGAACTTGCGCCAGGCGTCGTACTCCTCGTCCGACCCGGTCAGCTTCCGGAACGACTCGGCGGTGAGCGTGCCCTCGGGTCGTTCCACGAGCAGGCCGGTGGGGGAGCCGTCGCGGATGACCGGGGCGTACGACGCGGTGGTCCGCGACTGCAGGTCGAGGTCCAGGCCGAGGTCACTGATGATCTGGTCGGGCATCAGGCTGACCAGGTAGGAGTAGCGCGAGAGCCGCGCCTCGAGGCCGGCGAAGGCCTGGGCGCTCACCGCGGCGCCGCCGGTGTGCGGGAGTCGCTCGAGCAGCAGCGTGGAGACGCCGGCCCGGGCCAGGTAGGCCGCCGCGACCAGGCCGTTGTGGCCGCCGCCGACGATGACGACGTCGTACTTCTTGTTCCGGGGCGCTGAGTTCACGCCTGCACGCTACCTGCCGCCACGACGGCCCGACGGCCCGACGGGCACCTGGGGAATGTTAAAGATTCAACTAGTGTTGTGCCGGGCAACGAACCGACCTAGGAGTGTGGACCGTATGCCAGCCGTCACCGTCGACGACCTCACCGTTCTCCCGCGGATCAAGGCGCCGGGACTGGGCGACACGGTCCGGCCCGTGGTCAGCGTGACAACCGCACCGCAGGGCTACGAGGGTGAGGGGTTCCCGGTGCGTCGCGCGTTCGCCGGTGTCGACCTCGCGCTGCTCGACCCGTTCATCCACCTCGACCAGATGGGTGAGGTCGAGTACGCCCCCGGCGAGCCCAAGGGCACGCCGTGGCACCCGCACCGCGGGTTCGAGACGGTCACCTACATGCTCGACGGCGTGATGGACCACCAGGACAGCAACGGCGGCGGCGGCACGATCACCAACGGCGACACCCAGTGGATGACCGCCGGGTCCGGGCTGCTGCACATCGAGGCGCCGCCGGAGTGGCTGGTCACCCAGGGCGGGCTGTTCCACGGCCTGCAGCTGTGGGTCAACCTGCCGCGCGCGCAGAAGATGGTCGCCCCCCGCTACCAGGACCTGCAGGCCGGCAGGATCGGCCTGGTCGCCACCTCCGACGCCGGCGCGCTGGTCCGGGTCATCGCCGGTGAGGTCGACGGGCACGAGGGGCCGGGTTCGACGTACACCCCGATGACGATGGTGCACGGCAGCCTGGCACCCGGCTCCCGACTCGACCTGCCCTGGAACCCGCAGTTCAACGGGCTCGTCTACGTGCTCGCCGGCGAGGGCACCGTCGGCCTGGAGAGGCGTCCGATCCGGGCCGGGCAGCTCGCCGTTCTCGGCGCCGGCGACTTCGTCACGGTCAGCGCTTCGGAAAACCAGGAGAGTCGTACGCCGACCATGGAAGTCGTGATCCTCGGCGGCCGGCCGATCCGTGAGCCGCTGGCCTGGGCAGGCCCCTTCGTGATGAACACCAAGGCCGAGGTGTTGCAGGCCTTCGAGGACTTCCAGAAGGGCCGGATGGGTCAGATCCCCGCCGTGCACGGCGCACCGACCGAGGTCGTCTCCAAGAGCTGAGCCGGGAACCAAGCCGGCGATTCTGCAGCTTCGTGCAACGCACAAGGCTGCAGGGTGCTTGCATCGAACTCCGGCGCAGCCGCCCTTAACGTGACAGGGTTCATGCGCGACATCACCCCGTCGCGTCACACCGTTAAGGGGATTCCTCGATGCACTATCGCTCGTTCCTCGCGATCTCGGCTGCGGCCGTGCTCGCTGCGACGACCACCGTCGTCGCGGCCGGCACGTCGTCCGCCATCGCGCCACCCGTCGTCCAACAACAGGGCGGCGCATCGCCCGCCGGCTCCTTCGCGCTGAGCGGCCAGGACGCCCGCGACTTCACGCTGCCCGCCGACATGAAGGAGCTGCACACCGCGACCTTCCCGGACGGCGGGACCTCGACGCGCTACCAGCAGGTGGTCCAGGGCGCCACCGTGTTCGGCGGCCAGATCACCGTGATCCGCGACGCCTCCGGTCAGGTCGACACCGTCATCGGTGCCTACTTCCCGGGCCTGCAGCCGAAGAACGACGTCAAGATCAGCAAGGGCAAGGCCAAGGGCATCGTCCAGGGCAAGATCGGCAAGCGTGGTGACTTCAGCAACGAGCTGCGGATCGACCCGCGCAGCGGGCACCTGTTCTACGAGGTGGAGAGCATCCGCCGCGCCGAGCGCCCGGTCCGCTGGATCGATGCGGCCACCGGCAAGGTGAACAAGGCCTTCGACAAGCTCGCGCACGGTGAGGGCGTCGGCGTGAAGGGTGACACCAAGCAGATCGACACCACCCAGAACGCGGACACCGGCCTCTTCCAGCTCCTCTCGGCCGACAACCGGCAGATCACCTACGACGCCCAGAACCAGAAGCTCGACCCGGTCCTGATGACCGACTCCGACGACGTGTGGGACCTGGTCCAAGGACCGGGCAGCCCCAGTCAGGCCGCCGCGGTCGACGCGCACTACTACGCCGGTGTGGTCGACGACTTCTACCAGGAGACGTTCGGCCGCGACAGCATCGACGACAACGGCATGCAGATCCTGTCGCTCGTGCACTACGGCAACCGCTACTGCAACGCCTTCTGGAACGGCGCCTACATGACCTACGGGGACGGCGACGGCAAGGGCTGCCTGCCGCTGTCCGGCGGTCTCGACGTGGACGGCCACGAGCTGACCCACGGGGTCACCGACTTCACCTCAGACCTGATCTACGAGAACGAGTCCGGTGCCCTCAACGAGGCGTTCAGCGACATGATGGGCAACACCATCGAGTTCTACGCCGAGGAGAACAGCCTCGACCCGGCCGGCGAGCCGGACTTCCGGATCGGCGAGGACGTCATCAACGCCGACACCCCGGCGACCGCGGGCTTCCGCAACATGGCCGACCCCGGCGAGTTCGGCGACCCCGACCACGTGGTGGACAAGTACACCGGGACCGCGGACGGCGGTGGCGTGCACACCAACAGCGGGATCGCCAACCACGCCTACTACCTGACGGCCATGGGTGGTCAGAACGCCGGCTGCACGGCGACCGCGCTGCGCCCGGCCACGCACACCGAGGACTGCAGCGTTGTGGTCCCGTCGCTGGGTCTCGACCAGGCCGCGCAGATCTACTATCAGGCGTTCACCGCGCTTCCCGAGTACGCCAACTTCTGTGACGCACGCAACGCCACCTCCGCGGTCGCCAAGAAGGGCCGCGACGCGGTCGGCGCCGCCTGGGACGCGGTGGGTGTGCACGCCGGCTGCACCGAGGGCACGCCGCCCCCGCCGCCGTGCGTGGGCGACGCGGACGCCAGTCTGCCGATCGAGTCGCCGCACCCCTACGGTCACAACGGCGACTGCACCTGGACCTACGACAACGGCAGCGCCGGGTTCTCCTTCCACTTCGCGATGCTCGACATGGAGAAGGACTTCGACTACGTCTACGTCAAGGACGCGAACGGCAACACGCTGGCCACCTACACCGGTACGGCGAAGCGTGAGTTCGACTCGCCGTGCATCAACACTCCGACCGGGTCGATCCAGATGGTCACCGACCCTGCCGTGGACGGGCAGGGCTTCACCGTCACCGCGGTGAACCCGTGCTAGCCGGCTGACCCAGCAGACAAGAGAAGGCCCCCGTCGTACGACGGGGGCCTTCTTTCCTTCGGGGTGAACGACGGGATTCGAACCCGCGACATCCGCGACCACAACGCGGCGCTCTACCAACTGAGCTACGCCCACCATGCATGTGACTGCCGAACAGTCACGTCGGCCCCTCGCGACCGGTCGGTCCGAGAAGCCGAAGCAGCGAACAGTGTACCTGTTTCTACGTGGTGCCCGGACCTGGGTCCGACACCGGCGGCGGGGGAGCAGACGTCTCCGCGGCCGAACCGGTCAGCGCCCCACCGTGCTCCTTGGCCAGGGCCTTGGCCGTGTCGGAGTCCGGTCCCGGCGGTGGCACGAACACGGCGGCGCGGTAGTAGCGCAGCTCCTCGATGCTCTCCTGGATGTCGGCGAGCGCCCGGTGGTTGCCGGTCTTCGCCGGGGAGTTGAAGTAGGCCCGCGGGTACCACCGCCGCGAGAGCTCCTTGATCGAGGACACATCGACGATCCGGTAGTGCAAGAAGCTCTCCAGGGTCGGCATGTCCCGGACCAGGAACGACCGGTCGGTGGCCACGGTGTTGCCGGCCAGCGGCGGTCGGGAGCCGTCGGCGCAGTGCTGGCGGATGTAGCCGAGCACCTGCTCCTCGGCCTCCTGCATGGTGACGCCGTTGTCGAGCTCGGCGAGCAGGCCGGAGACCGTGTGCATGTTGCGGACGAACTCGTCCATCTGGTCAATCGCCTCCTGGGGAGGCTTGATCACGACGTCGATGCCCTCGCCGATGACGTTGAGCTCGAAGTCGGTCACCAGCGCCGCCACCTCGATCAGCGCATCCGCGCCGAGGTCGAGGCCGGTCATCTCACAGTCGATCCACACCAGACGGTCATTCACGTGTAGCACCCTACTCACCCGCTGGCGGAGACCCCGCCTACAGTTGCCTCCGACGAGTCGCTAGTCGAAACGGGGGACTGTCGTGTCCGCAACCGGGGTCCGGCCCGCCGCCGGTCGGAAGATCGTGCCGTGGGTCGGCGTACTCGCCCGCCTCGTCGTCGGCGGGGTCTGGCTGGCCGCCGGCCTGCTGAAGATCCCGGACCCGGCCGAGAACGTCCGCGCGGTGCGCGCCTACCAGCTGCTCCCCGAGTCGATCGTGCCCACCGTCGGGTACGCGCTGCCGATCATCGAGGTCCTGCTCGGCCTGCTCCTGATCCTCGGTCTGATCACGCGCGTCTCCGCCGTGCTCTCCGCGCTGCTGCTGGTCGCGTTCATCGTCGGGATCGCAGCCGCCTGGGCGCGCGGCCTGGAGATCGAGTGCGGCTGCTTCGGTGGCGGAGGCGGGCCGGCCGAGAACGCCAGCGCAAAGTACCCCTGGGAGATCGCCCGGGACCTTGGTCTCCTCCTGCTGTCGGGCTGGCTGGTTTGGCGGCCACGGACACCATGGGCGTTGGACAACCGTGTCCTCCCCGAATGAACCCGTAGGAAGCACGCACTGATGTCGAAGAAGCAGTCCAACGCCACCAAGCAGGCGAACGCGCAACGCGCCGCGGAACGTGCCGCCGCGATCCGCAAGGAGCAGGAGGCGAAGGAGCGACGCCGGCGGGTGCTGGTCGTCAGCGCTGCCGTGATCGGTGTGCTGGCGCTGATCGTCGCG
>DATFGA010000069.1:0-3006 GCA_035249775.1 Nocardioidaceae bacterium
CCTCCGGTCAGCCCAGTTCGCCACCGGCTGAATCACTACCGTGATGCGAACCAGGGGTGGTGGAGGTCGAGGTAGCTGACGTCGTGGACGGTCTGCTCCCAGGCCTGCATCGCGTCGCGGACCTCGTCGGTGAGCGGCATCTCCTTCGCCTCCCCGGTCCGGGCGGCCGCCTCGTCGGTGAAGAACACCGTTTCGGTGAAGGTCCCGTCGTCCTCGATCGCGAAGGTGGATCCGAGGATGTCCGGCCTGGCCTCGTGCAGCAGGTTCGTCATCGGTTCCATCATCGACTCGAGCCGGGCCGGGTCGTCGACCTTGCCGCGGATGACCTGGACGAAGCCGGCGTCATCCGAGCCGCCGTCCATCATCAGCAGCACCGTGCTGCAGTCGTGGAACTCGACCGGACCGTCGAACAGCCTCTCGGTCTCCATCCACCACTGCCCCTGCTGCTCCCGCCGGGAGTTGGCCGCCGCCAGCTCCTCGTTCTCGAAGCGGACCACGCCGACGAACAGGTCGTCGTCGGTGAACCCGTAGGTCCCGCCGAGCCAGCCCTCGGCGCCGGGCGCCACCTCGGTCCGCCAGCGGTCGGCCATCGCCCGCATCTCGTCCTGCCTGGTGCACCTGCCCTGGATGATCTGAATGAACACGGCTGACCTCCCAGATCCGTGAGGCCGCTTCCCGATGAAGTGGTCTCGTGTCCAACCTTCGACGCTATTCCGGGTCGCGGGAGGGGTCCATAGCGCATGTGGGCCAGCCCGTCGTTCGCGCCGTAAACTTGCCGCCATGAACCCCCGCTACCGACGCATGGTGATCCCTGGTGCGCTCGTAGCGCTGATCCTGATCGTGCTCCTCTCGGCGCTGTTCCGTGGCTGAGCCGTTGCTGCGCGCGCTCGCGCGGATGCGGGGTCTGCTCCTCGACGACGCGGTCCTGCTGCGTGCCGTCGCCTCCGGCCGGCAGAAGGGTCAGTCGCCGCGGTGGCGCCGGGTGGAGATGAGGTACGTCGACCTCAAGGCCGGTCGCCACCTGCAGGTCACGGCGTACGACGAGACCCAGGCCCACACGTCGAACCACGCGACCGGTGATGCCGCGAGGAACGCCGTGGACGACCTGCTCGACGAGCCGTTCGGCAACTGGCACGTCGAGACCACGACCGAGACGCACCAGGTGCGGGTGACCAAGAAGCTCGAGGCGATGGTGCACACGTCGCCTCGGATCTCTGCCGCTCCCGATGTCGAGGAGGCGCGAGCGCACGACCGGAAGAAGCCGCGGCTGCTGCCCGAGGACGACCCGGTCCTGCGGGCACTCGGCATCTCCGACGAGCAGGGCCGGGTCAAGCCAAGCCGGCAGGCGAAGTACCGGCAGGTCGAGGAGTTCCTGCGCACGCTCGGACCGGCTTTGGACGACGCGTTGTCGTCCGGGCGGCTGCGGACCCCGACCGCCGACGACCCGCTGCGGGTGGTCGACCTGGGCTGCGGCAACGCCTACCTGACGTTCGCCGGGCACCGGTACCTCACCTCGCTGCGCGACCTTCCCGTGCACATGGTCGGCGTGGACGTGAAGGCACAGTCCTACACGCACAACACCGAGGTGGCGGAGTCGCTGGGCATCGCCGGGTCGATGACGTTCGTGCAGGGCGACATCTCCTCGGCCGGGCTGGACCAGCCACCGGACGTGGTGCTCGCGCTGCACGCGTGTGACACCGCGACCGACGACGCGTTGGCCCGGGCAGTCGGCTGGGAGGCCTCCTTGGTGCTGGCCGCGCCCTGCTGTCACCACGACGTCGCAGCCCAGCTGCGCAGAGCACCGACCCCCGCGCCATACTCCCTGCTCACCCGGCACGGCATCCTTCGTGAGCGCTTCGCGGACACCCTCACCGACGCGATGCGGGCGGCGGTGCTGCGGCTGCTCGGCTACCGGGTCGACGTGGTCGAGTTCGTGGAGAGCCAGCACACCCCGCGCAACACGCTGCTGCGAGCGGTGCGGACCGGCGCCGAGCCCTCGGAGGAGGCGCGGCAGGAGTTCGAGGCGCTGACCTCGACGTGGGGCGTGCACCCGAAGCTGGCCGAGCTGCTCGACGCGAAGCTGTCCGGGATCCGTGCTTACTAGGCCACGCCCGCTCGGAGCCGTGGTCGCGGGCGCGGTGGTCGCTCTCGCGGCGGTCCCGTTCGCCGCGGTGCCGTGGTCGGTGGCGCATTCGGACGGCTCCGACGCCGTCGAGCACCGCAGCGTGTTCAGGTTCGCGGACGAGCGGATCGACGAGTCCAGCGGCCTCGTCGCCGGCGAAGGGTTGATGTTCACGGTCAACGACTCCGGGGACGACCCGGTGGTCTACGCGGTCTCGCCGCGGACCGGGGAGACGGTCGGCGAGCTGACCTACTCGGCGGAGGAGGTCACCGACGTCGAGGCGCTCGCGCCCGGCGCAGGCGCACTTTGGGTCGGCGACATCGGTGACAACGGCCGGCGGCGGCTGTTCGTAGAGGTGTTCAAGGTGGAGCTTCCGGCCGGTGTCGGGGCGGGGACGTCGGCGCGATCGCTTGATGCGTTCACCCCGCCGTTCCGGTTGGCCTACCCGGACGGGCCGCACGACGCCGAGACCCTGCTGGTCCACCCGCGCACGGGCCGGCTCTACGTGGTGACCAAGGGTCTGTTCGGCGGGACCGTGTACGCCGCGCCCAGGACCCTGGATGCGTCTGCGGTCAACCCGCTGGTGGAGGTCGGCGAGGTGTCCGGCCTGCTGACCGACGGCGCGTTCTTCCCGGACGGCCGGCACCTGATCCTGCGTGGGTACGGTGACGCCACCGTGTACACCTTCCCGGGACTGGAGGAGGTGGCCGGCTTCCCGTTGCCGGACCAGGAGCAGGGTGAGGCGGTCGCTGTCGACCGGCACGAGCAGGTGTTCATCAGCACCGAGGGGGCCAACACCGAGGTGCTGGAGGTGCTGCTGCCGCGGGTGGTGCGCGCTGCGCTGGCGGGCGGGCCGGCCGCGACCCCGCCGGCCCCGTCTGCCG
>DATFGA010000070.1:0-3402 GCA_035249775.1 Nocardioidaceae bacterium
CGACGCTGGCCGACGAGCTGCGCCGCGCGGGCGACGCGCTCGCCCGGGCCCACCAGGACCTGGCCAGCCGCCGGCTCGTCCCGGCGCACGGAGCGGCGCACATGAACCAGTGGCTCGTCGACGACGACGGACGGCTCGGACTGGTCGACTTCGACCGGTTCGCCCTCGGCGAGCCCGAGTTCGACGTGGCGACGTTCCTGGTCGAGCTGCGGGCCGAGTCGTCGTCGCTGCTGCTGCCGCACCGCGAGCTGGAGGCGGCCGTGCTGGAAGGGTTCCGCGAGACCGGAGGCGAGCTGGACGATCAGCGGCTCGGGCTCTACGCCAGGCACAAGCGGCTGGCCAAGGTGGCGCGAACGGCCGCCGCGTTGCGCCCGGACGCCGAGCAGCGGGCCACCCGGGAGCTCGCGGAGCTGCTCGCCTCGGATCAGAGCTCGGACTGGATGCCCGCCAGCAGCTGACGTGCCATCACGATCCGCTGCACCTGGTTGGTGCCCTCGTAGATCTGGGTTATCTTCGCGTCGCGCATCATCCGCTCGACCGGGTAGTCACGGGTGTAGCCGTAGCCGCCCAGGACCTGGACCGCGTCCGTGGTCACCTGCATCGCGGTGTCCGAGGCGAAGCACTTCGCCGCGGCGCCGAAGAACGTCAGGTCCTTGTCGCCGCGCTCGGAGCGGCCTGCGGCGGCGTAGGTGAGCTGCCGCGCCGCCTCCACCTTCATGCCCATGTCGGCCAGCATGAACTGGAGACCTTGGAAGTCGGCGATCGGCTTGCCGAACTGCTGGCGCTCCTTGGCGTAGCCCAGCGCGTAGTCGAGCGCACCCTGCGCGATGCCGACGGCCTGGGCGGCGATCGTGACCCGGGTGTGGTCCAGTGTGCGCATCGCGGTGGCGAACCCGGTGCCCTCCGCGCCGATCATCCGGTCCGCCGGGATCCGGACGTTGTCGAAGTACACCTCCCGGGTCGGTGAGCCCTTGATGCCCAGCTTCTTCTCCGGGGCACCGAAGGAGACACCCTCGTCGGACTTCTCCACCACGAACGCCGAGATCTTCGCGGAGCGGGAGTCGGGATCGGTGACCGCGAACACCGTGTAGTACTCCGAGATACCGGCGTTGGTGATCCAGCGCTTCACGCCGTTGAGAACCCACGCATCCCCTTCACGCACCGCTCGCGTCTTCATCGCGGCGGCGTCCGAGCCGGCCTCCGGCTCCGACAGGCAGTAGGAGAACATCCCCGTCCCCGCGGCGACCGGAGACAGGTACTTCTTCTTCAGGTCGTCGGAGCCGACCAGGATGATCGGCATCGTTCCCAGCTTGTTCACTCCGGGGATCAGCGACGCAGAGGCATCGGCCCGGGCGACCTCCTCGATCACGATGCAGGTCGCCAGCGCATCGGCCCCTGCACCGCCGTACTCCTCCCCGATGTGCGGCGCCGCGAAGTCCGCCGCGGCGAGCGCGTCGAACGCAGCCTGCGGGAACTCGGCGGACTCGTCGACATCGGTGGCGTGCGGCGCGACCTTCGCGTCGCAGACCGCCCGGACGGCCTCGCGGATCGCCTCGTGCTCCTCGGACAAGGCATACATCGGGTACTCAGCGCTCATGGGGCAGATCCTACGTGCGGGCGTTGAGTAGATTGCAGGCATGGCCACGTCAACCGCTAGCCCGGCCCAGCCCTGGCTGGACCCGGACAACCTCCGCTTCATGCTCCGCGACTGTCAGACCTGGGCCGTGGTGGGGCTCAGCGGTGACCCTTCACGCACGGCGTACCGGATCGCGCAGTTCCTGCAGGAGCGCGGCAAGCGGGTCGTGCCGATCCATCCCGAGGCCAACCACGTTCTCGGCGAGGACGGCTACCCCTCGCTCGCGGAGGTGCCGTTCGGCATCGACTGCGTCGACGTGTTCCGCCGTTCCGAGGCGGCCGGCGAGTTCGCCGACCAGGCGGTGGACATCGGCGCCAAGGCGGTCTGGTTCCAGCTCGGCGTCATCGACCACGACGCGTTCCGCCGCACCACCGAGGCCGGTGTGCCGATGGTGATGGACACCTGCCCGGCGATCGAGTGGTCGCGCTACCGCTAGAAGCCGGCCTTGCGGTTCTGCTCGCCACGGACCGCCCGTCCCTTGTCCCGGGCCGACTCGGCCAGCGCCTGCTGGAACTCCTCCATCCGGCCGCGCAGGTCCTCCGACGACGTGGCGAGGATGCGTACGGCGAGCAGGCCGGCGTTGCGGGCACCGCCGATCGACACCGTGGCCACCGGGACGCCCGCCGGCATCTGCACGATCGAGAGCAGCGAGTCCATCCCGTCGAGGTGCTTGAGGGGAACCGGGACGCCGATCACCGGGAGTGGGGTGACCGCGGCCAGCATGCCCGGCAGGTGGGCGGCGCCGCCGGCACCGGCGATGATCACCGACAGCCCCCGGCCGGCCGCCTCCTTGCCGTAGGCCAGCATCTCCGCCGGCATCCGGTGCGCGGAGACGACGTCGGCCTCGTACGGGACGTCGAACTCCTCGAGCGCCTCCGCGGCCGCCCGCATCGTCGGCCAGTCCGAGTCCGATCCCATCACGATGCCGACGCGTGTCATTCGCTCTCCTGTCCCAGGTCCCCACGGAACCAGGCTGCGGCGTGCCGGGCCCGTTCCCGCACGTCGTCGAGGTCGTCGCCATACGCGGTGACGTGCCCGACCTTGCGGCCGGGCCGCAGGTCCTTGCCGTAGAGGTGCACCTTCAGCCGCGGGTCGCGGGCGAACACGTGCCGGTAGCCGTCGAACAGCGGTCCCACGTCGGCCTGGTCGCCGCCGAGGATGTTCACCATCACCGTCCACGGCTGGCGGGCCTGGGGCGACCCCAGCGGCAGGTCCAGCACCGCGCGCAGGTGGTTCTCGAACTGGCCCGTGACCGCGCCGTCCATGCTCCAGTGCCCGGTGTTGTGCGGTCGCATCGCCAGCTCGTTGACCAGCACCCGGCCGTCGGTGGTCTCGAAGAGCTCCACCGCGAGGATGCCGGTCACGTCGAGCGCACCGGCCACCTCCAGCGCGATCTGCTGCGCCTCGACCGCCAGCTCCTCGGCCAGCCCCGGTGCAGGGGCCGTCACCTCGTGGCAGACGCCGTTCCGCTGCACCGACTCCACGACCGGGTAGGCGGCGGCCTGGCCGGACGGCGAGCGCGCGACCAGCGCGGACAGCTCGCGGCGGAAGTCGACCTTCTCCTCGGCCAGCACACGTACGCCGGCCGCGGCCGCTGTCTCGAAGGGGAGCGCGCACTCCTCGGGCGAGCCCACCACCCACACGCCCTTGCCGTCGTAGCCGCCGCGGGTCGCCTTGAGCACGACCGGCCACCCGCCGGTCTCCACGGCGAACGCCGCGATGTCGTCCACGGTCTCCACCCGGCGGTGCCGCGGCGCCGGGATACC
>DATFGA010000071.1:0-7309 GCA_035249775.1 Nocardioidaceae bacterium
GGCTTCCACGCCGATCACGACTACCGGGTCGACGACCACCTCCGCTTTGTCCAGCTGACCCCGCCAGGTTCGGCCTGCTCGATCGCGATCGGCACCGGCCTGCTGGACGGAACGGTGCAGCCGGGATCGGCGCAGGGAATGCAGCTGGTCGTCGGCGACATCGTGGCCGCACGCGACGAGCTCGCCGGGCGCGGTGTCGACGTCACCGCGGTGCAGGACTTCCCGTGGGGCCGGTTCGTGTTCTTCAGCGACCCGGACGGCAACCGCTGGGCCGTGCAGGAGATTCCCGCGCGCTGATGAGGCGCTCGCGGTCTAGTTCATCTTGGCGAGCTGGATCAGGTTCCCGCACGTGTCGTCGAACACCGCCACGCTGACCGGACCCATCGAGGTGGGCTCCTGGGTGAACCGCACGCCGAGCCCGGACAGCCGGGCGTACTCCGCATCGAGGTCGTCGACGGCGAAGCTCGTCGCGGGGATTCCCTCGTGGAAGACGCCCTCCTGGAACGCCTTGGCGATCGGGGTGCTGTTCGGCTCGAGCAGCAGCTCGATGCCGTCCGGGTCGGCGGCGGAGGCGACGGTCAGCCACCTCGCCTCCCCCAGGTCGATGTTCTGCTTCTCCACGAACCCCAGCACCTTGGTGTAGAACTCCAGCGCCTTGAGCTGGTCCTTCACGAACACGCTGGTCACAGCGATCCTGATCATCGTCATCCCTCCGGGAACGGTCGTACATCGAGTCCGAGTGCGCCGGCCAGGACCACCGCCTGGTCGACGTCGATCACCGCCCGTTTCACCTCGGTGGCCAGCGGGTCGAGCGTTGACAGGTCCGAGCCACGAAGGTCGCAGCCGGACAGGTTGGCGGCATGTAGCCACGCCCCGGACAGGTCGGCTCCGGTCAGGCTCGCTCCCTCGAACCGGGCGCCGGTGAGGTCGGCCTCTCGCAGCCGGCAGTCCGTGAATGATGCGCCGCGCAGGTCCGCACCGGGGAACCCGACGAACGACCAGTCCCCGCCGACCACCTTCAGCACCCCGTACGAGCACCGGTCGAACATCGTGCCCATCATCTTGCACCGGGTGAACGTCGCATCGAAGAACGAGCACCGGGTGAACGTGCAGTTCGTGAAGGCGCTGTCGGTGAGCGTCGCGGCGTTCAGCGTCACGTCGCGGAACGTGCACTCGTCGAAGACCGCGCCGGAACCGGACACCTCGGTCATGTCCACGTCCAGGAACGCGACCCTGGTGTGCTGCTGCCCGGTCAGGTCGCGCCGGTCCCAGTCCTCGTGGTGCACCTCGGTCTCGGTCGGCGGAGGTGGGAGTCCATGCTTCCGGTCGGCCACGTGGTCTCCTCCCTGTCGAGCCTGTCGAGCCCCCCTGTCGAGCCCCTAGTCGAGCCGGGACAGCTCACCCTACCGACCGCTACATTGGGGCCCGGTCGAGGCACAGGGGCGCAGATGGGGTCGACGTACGACATCACGATGGTCGGCGCGGGCATCCTCGGCCTCGCCACTGCGTGGGAGCTGCACACCAGGCATCCGCAGCTGCGGATCGCCGTGCTGGACAAGGAGTCCGAGCCGGGCCGTCACCAGAGCAGCCACAACAGCGGTGTGCTGCACGCGGGGATCTACTACGCGCCTGGATCCCTCAAGGCACGGCTGTGTGTGCGCGGCAAGGCGATGATGGAACGGTTCGCCGACGAGCACGACATCCCCTACCAGACCTGCGGCAAGCTGATCGTCGCACTCGGCGAGGACGAGCTCGGCCGGCTCGGCGACCTTAAGGCCCGGGGACGGGCGAACGGCGTCGCTGGGCTGCGGATGCTCGGCCCCGAGGAGATGCGTGAGATCGAGCCGTACGCCGCGGGCGTCCGCGCCCTGCACGTGCCCGGCACCGGCATCATCGACTTCACCCGCGTCGTCTCCGCGCTCACCGACCTCCTTCGCGCCGACGGCGTGCCCGTGCTGACGGGCCACGAGGTCACCGCGATCCGGAGCCGAGGCGGCGTGCAGGTGCTGGAGACGCCGGCGGGCGAGGTGCACACCCACAGGCTGGTCAGCTGCGCCGGACTCCACTCGGACCGGGTGGCCTCCCTCAGCTCCACGCCGCGGGTGCAGGTCGTCCCCTTCCGCGGTGACTACTACACGCTGCGCCCCGACGCCCGTTACCTGTGCCGCGGGCTGATCTACCCTGTGCCCGACCCGGGCCTGCCGTTCCTCGGCGTGCACTTCACCAAGCGAGTGGACGGCGAGGTGTGGGCAGGCCCGAACGCCGTGCTCGCGACCGCCCGTGAGGGCTACACCCGCACCGCGTTCGACCGGCGCGACCTGGCGCAGACGCTGCGCTACCCCGGCTTCCGGAAGCTGGCCCGCCGCTACTGGCGCACCGGCGCGGCCGAGGTCTGGCGGGACGTGGTCAAGTCCGCCTTCGTCAAGGAGCTGCAGCGCTACGTTCCTGCGGTGCGCGCCGACCAGCTCACGTTCGGCCCGTCAGGCGTGCGTGCGCAGGCGGTCTCGCAGGACGGGGCGATGGTCGACGACTTCCAGCTCGAAGCAGACGGTGACAGCGTGCACGTGCTCAACGCCCCCTCCCCCGCGGCCACCGCCTCGCTGGCGATCGCCGGTCACCTGGCCGACGAGGTGGCCCGCCGCTTCTCGCTGCCCTAGCCGGGCGCCGCAACCGACCTGACACGATGATCGACATGGCGCTCCCTGATGCACCCGCCACGCCGGCGCTCGTCGTCGACGTCGACGTGCTCGACCGCAACCTCGAGGCGATGGCCGACCTCGCACGCCGCTCGGACGTCAGGCTGCGCCCGCACGTCAAGACCCACAAGTGCCTCGAGATCGCCGAGCGCCAGGTCCGCGCCGGCGCCGACGGGCTCACCGTGGCGACCGTCGCCGAGGCCGAGGTGTTCGCTGCGGCCGGGTTCGACGACCTCTTCATCGCCTACCCGCTCTGGGTGGACCGGGACAAGGGCGCGCGGATCCACCGCCTGCTGCAGAGCGTGCGGCTGGACATGGGGGTCGACTCCGCAGAAGGTGGCCGCGCCCTCGCCGCCCAGCTCGGCGCCGACCGTGGCCGGGCAGGGGTGCTCATCGAGGTCGACAGCGGCCACCACCGCACCGGTGTGCCTCCGGACACGGCCGGCCGGCTGGCGGACCAGCTCCGTCACGAGGGGCTCGACGTCCGCGGGGTGTTCACGTTCCCCGGACACAGCTACGGGCCGGGCATGCCGCAGACCGCGGCACAGGACGAGTCGACGGCCCTGAGCGCCGCGGCCGAGGCGCTCCGCAGCGTGGGGATCGAGCCGCGGGTAGTCAGTGGCGGATCGACCCCGAGCGTCCGGTTCGCCGACCCCGGAACCGTCACGGAGATCCGGCCCGGCGTCTATCCCTTCGGCGACGCCCAGCAGCTCGAGCTCGGCACCTGTGAGCCCGGCGACATCGCGCTGACAGCCCTGGCCACGGTGGTCAGCCGCTCGAACGGCCACGTGGTCCTCGACAGTGGCAGCAAGGTGATCGGTGCGGACCGGCCCGCGTGGACCACCGGCCATGGCCGGTTGCTCGACCACCTCGATGCGCGGATCATCGCGATCTCCGAGCACCATGCCACCGTGCGCTGGGACGACTCCCCCGTCCCCTCCCCGGGCGACCGGCTCCGCGTCCTGCCGAACCACGTCTGCAACGCGGTCAACCTCGTCGACGAGCTCGTGATCGTGCAGGACGGCCGCTTCGTGGACCGGTGGCGGGTCGCCGCGCGGGGCGCGAACACCTGAGTCCGAACACCCCTGGAGGTGGCATGACCGTCGCCGCGTGGACATCCGTGGTGCTGAGCGCCTGCGCGACCGCGCTCGGTTCATCACCGGCCACGGCCGAAGCCGACCCGACCTGCCAGGTCGGTGAGGTCACCCGGCTGCTCTGGACGGTGATCGCGGTGGCGGCCGCGGTCGGCGTTCTCGTTGTGGTGCGACCTTCCTGGGGCCGGGTCGCGGCGCTGGCCGCGGCAAACCTGGTCTGGCTGTGGATCGACATGGAGGGTCCGGTCCTGATCGCTCGAGGCACCCATGGTCTCCACCTCGCCGACGTCCCGGTGGCGGTCAGCGGCGTCGCCGTCGTGATCGCCATTGCCAGACTCGTCGTGCAACGGCGCGCGACGGGCTAGCCGGTCGATCCCTGATCCCGCCGCCGGAGGTAGATCCGCGACTCCCACGGCGCCAGGTGGATCGAGGCCGTCGGCGGCTCCTCCTGGGCGACATTCGTGAGCAGCAGCTCGGCGGCGAGCCAGCTCTCGACGTCGTGGACCTCGACCTGCTGCTGCTCGGCGGAGAAGTTGCCGAGCACCAGCAGCTCATCCTCCTGGAACCGACGCGTGAAGGCGTAGACGTAGGGATGGTCCTCGAGCAGCATCGTGAAGTCGCCGTGCGCCACCACCGGCAGCTCGTGCCGCAGCTGGATCAGCCGCTGGTAGTGGAACAGCACGGAGTCCTCGTCCACCGCCTGCGCCGCGGCGTTGATCTCCTTGTAGTTGGGGTTGACGTCGATCCACGGCTCCCCCTTGGTGAAACCGGCGTGCGCGGTGTCGTCCCACTGCATGGGTGTCCGGCCGTAGTCGCGCGACATGAACCGGAGCGCGGCCAGCATGTCGTCGGGATCGCGGCCGAGCGCCACCGACTCGGCGTACTCGTTGAGCGCCTCGATGTCGCGGAAGTCATCGATGCTGTCGAAGTCACCGTTGGTCATCCCGAGCTCCTCGCCCTGGTAGACGTACGGCGTGCCGCGGTGCATGTGCAGGACGGTGCCGAGCATCTTCGCCGAGCGGACCCGGAACTGACCGTCGTCCCCGAACCGAGAGACGATCCGGGGCTGGTCGTGGTTGTTCCAGTAGAGGCTGTTCCAGCCGCGCTCCGCGAGACCCCGCTGCCAACGGCCCAGCGACTTCTTCAGCAGCGGCAGGGCGAACGGCTGGATGTCCCACTTGTCGTGGCCCCGGTCGACGCCCATGTGCTCGAACTGGAACACCATGTTCACTTCCTCCCGGTCGGGGTCGGTGAAGCGGACCGCGTCCTCGACGGTGACACCGGGCATCTCCCCGACCACGAGCAGTGGCCTGTCGGAGTGCTCGAAGACCCGTTGGTGCATCTCGTGCAGGAACTCGTGGACCCGCGGGCCGGAGAACACGTACGGCGTACCGTCCCCATGCTGCTCGCCCGGGCTGACCACGCCGTCCGGGAGCGAGGTGACCTTGGAGATGAAGTTGATGACGTCCATCCGGAACCCGTCCACGCCCCGGTCGAGCCACCAGTGCATCATCTCGTAGACGTGCTCACGGACCTGCGGGTTCTCCCAGTTGAGGTCCGGCTGCTTCTTGGAGAAGAGGTGCAGGAAGTACTCCCCGGTCCGCTCGTCGAACTCCCAGGCCGAGCCGGAGAAGAACGAGCCCCAGTTGTTCGGCTCCGAACCGGGCTCGCCGGGGACGGTGCCCGGTCGCGCGGGACGCCACCAGTACCAGTCTCGTTTCGGGTTGTCCTTGCTCGCCCGGGACTCCTCGAACCAGGGGTGCTCGTCCGAGGTGTGGTTGACGACGAGGTCCATCACCAGCTTGATCTCGTGCTGGTGCAGCCTCGCGACCAGCTCGTCGAAGTCTTCGAGCGTGCCGAACAGCGGGTCGATGTCTTGGTAGTCGCTGATGTCGTAGCCGTTGTCGTCCATCGGCGAGGGGTAGACCGGGGACAGCCAGACCACGTCCACGCCGAGGGCGGCGATGTAGTCGATCCGGTCGATGATCCCGCGCAGGTCGCCGGTGCCGTCACCGTCGGAGTCGGCGAAGCTGCGGGGATAGACCTGGTAGACCACCGCGCTCTTCCACCAGTCGTGGCTCATCCGATCGTCACTCCTTCCGGCCCGCAGGCCGTGTCGCCGATCAGTCCACCTAACCAGGTCCGTCCGCGCATGGCAGCCCCCGCCGTGGGCACAGCGCGCGCATGACGAAGCCCGAAGGGAAAGTCGATTCGCATCTGCTGCGGAGCACCGCCAAGGATCTCTTCGGGCACGAGTCCCTGTTGCCCGGGCAGGAAGAGGCCATGCGTGCACTGCTCAGCGGACGGGACGTGCTGCTGGTCTCTCCGACCGGTTCGGGAAAGTCGCTGACCTACCAGGTTTCCGGGGTGCTGCTCGACGGTCCCACAGTCGTCGTCTCCCCGTTGCTCGCTCTCCAGCACGACCAGATCGAGGGACTCGCCGAGGGCGACGCACGGACACAGGGCGTCCGGATCAGCTCCGCGGAGTCCGACGCACAGCGTGAGGAGGCGTTGGCGCAGGTGGCGGCCGGCACCACCGAGTTCCTGTTCCTCTCCCCCGAGCAGCTCGCCAAGCCGGAGGTTCGCCGCCAGGTCGCGGAGCTGCAACCGAGCCTGGTGGCCGTGGACGAGGCGCACTGCGTCTCCACGTGGGGACACGACTTCCGGCCGGACTACTTCCGGATGGGCGACTTCATCGACGATCTCGGACGTCCGCGCGTGATCGCGCTGACCGCCACGGCGGCGCCACCGGTCCGGGAGGACATCGTGGACCGGCTGGGCCTCAAGAAGGCGACCACGATCGTGACCGGGTTCGAGCGACCGAACATCACGCTCAGCGTGCGACGGTTCGCCTCCGCCGACGAGCAGCGCGACAGCGTGCTCACCGCCGTCTCGGAGACCGAAGGTCCGGGCATCGTCTACTCGCGCACCCGCAAGAGCGTCGAGCAGTACGCCGCCGACCTGGTCGACGCCGGGGTGCACGCGCTCCCCTACCACGCAGGTCTCGGCAAACGGGCACGGCAGCACGCGCACGACGCGTTCCTGGATGGGGACGTGGACGTGATCGTCGCGACCTCGGCGTTCGGGATGGGCATCGACAAGCCGGACATCCGCTTCGTCTTCCACGCGCAGGTCCCCGAGTCGCCCGACACCTACTACCAAGAGGTCGGCCGGGCCGGCCGGGACGGAGCGCCCGCGTCAGCGGTCCTCTTCTACCGGCCCGAGGACCTCTCCCTGGGCCGGTTCTTCTCCACTGCCGTCCCGAAGCGCAAGGACGTGGACAGGGTGGTGGCCGAGACCGCGCGCGAGGACAACACCAGCCGTGACGACGTACGCCGTGCGACCGGCCTCGGACCACGGAGGCTGGGCCGGATCCTGAACCTCATCGAGAAGGTCACCGAGAGCTCCACCGACGGGTTCGACGACCGTTCCGCGCTCGTCGACGCGGTGATCGCGCAGGCCGAGGCGCACCGGCAGCTGGAACGGTCCCGGGTGGAGATGATGCGCGGCTACGCCGAG
>DATFGA010000072.1:0-2327 GCA_035249775.1 Nocardioidaceae bacterium
AGCGTTGCCTCCCGTGAGCAGCCTTCGGCCCGTGCGCGGGACCTCCCGCGAGATCCTCGACCTGCTCCACAGCTGGAACGACGCCGCGACCGAGCCGGAGCCGCTGGTGATCGAGACCTCCGGCTCCACCGGTGCGCCCAAGCGGGTCCTGCTGTCCCGCCGGGCCGTGCGCGCGTCCGCCGCGGCGACGTACGCCCGGATCGGGGGGCCCGGCCAGTGGCTGCTGAACCTGCCCGGGTCCTACGTCGCCGGCGCGCAGGTCCTCTTCCGCTCGGTCCTCGCAGGCACCGACCCGGTGTTCCTCGAGGAGCACGAGGACTTCGTGACGGCCGCCGCGGCGATGACCGGCGATCGGCGCTACCTGTCGCTGGTGCCGACCCAGCTGACCCGGATGCTGCGGACCCCGGCCGAGACCGAGGCGCTGCGCGGGTTCGACGTGGTGCTGGTCGGCGGTGCAGCCGTCGGGGACTCATTGAGGGCCGCGGCCTCGCGGGCCGGAGTGCGGATCGTGGCGACGTACGGGATGAGCGAGACCTGCGGCGGCTGCGTCTACGACGGGGTGGCGCTGGACGGCGTCGCGGTCGCGCTCGGGGATGACGGCCGCATCCGGATCGGCGGGCCCGTGCTTTTCGACGGGTACGACGGGCAGCCGGACGTGACCGCGACGGTGCTCGTGGACGGGTGGTTCCTGACCTCGGACTACGGCCAGCTCGACGACGACGGCCGGCTGCAGGTGCTCGGCCGGATGGACGACGTGGTCATCTCCGGAGGCGTGAACGTGCCCAGCCAGGCCGTCGCCGCGCGCCTGCGCGACCACCCCGAGATCGCGGCCGCCGAGGTGGTCGGTGTGTTCGACGCCGAGTGGGGACAACGCGTGGTCGCCGTGGTGGTGTCGCCGCAGCCGCTGGTGGCGCGCAAGGTCCCCGGGCTCGGCGACCTGCGCAACTGGGTCTCCCAGGCACTGCCTCGGGAGTGGGCACCGCGGCAGCTGGTCCGGGTGCCCGAGATCCCGCTGCTGCCGAACGGGAAGGTGGACCGGATGGAGCTGGAGCGGATCGCCCGGAGGGGTCGATGAGCATTCCGTACGAGCGGCACGTGTTCTCGATCCCGATGACGGTGCGGTTCCGCGGCATCACGGTCCGCGAGGGCATGCTGCTGCGCGGCCCGGCCGGCTGGGGCGAGTTCAGCCCGTTCCTGGAGTACGGCGCCCGGGTCGCCGCACCCTGGCTCCGTTCGGCGCTCGAGGCCGCCAATGACGGGTGGCCGGCTCCGCTGCGGAGCACCGTCCCGGTCAACGTCACGGTCGCCGCGGTCGGTCCGGAGCGGGCCGCCGAGGCGGTGCGCGCCAGCAGCGGCTGCCGGACCGCGAAGGTGAAGGTGGCCGAGCCCGGCCAGACCCTCGCCGAGGAGCAGGCCCGGCTCGAGGCGGTCCGCGACGCCCTGGGACCCGACGGGCGGATCCGGGTCGACGCGAACGGCGGCTGGTCGGTCGACGACGCGGTGGCCGCGATCAGGCTTCTCGACCGCGCCGCCGGAGGGCTCGAGTACGTCGAGCAGCCGTGCGCGACCGTCGAGGAGCTCGCCCTGGTCCGGCGCCGCGTCGACGTGCCGATCGCCGCGGACGAGTCGATCCGCCGGGCCGAGGATCCCTACCGGGTCCGCGACCTGGAGGCCGCCGACGTCGCGGTGCTCAAGGTGCAGCCGCTCGGCGGGGTCCGCGCCTGCCTGCGGATCGCCGAGGACATCGGGCTGCCGGTGGTCGTCTCCTCCGCGCTGGAGAGCTCGGTCGGCATCGCCGCCGGGGTGGCGCTGGCCGCTGCCCTTCCCGAGCTCCCGTATGCCTGTGGCCTCGCGACGGTGCAGCTGCTCACCGACGACGTCACGGTCAGCTCCTTGCTGCCGCTCGACGGCGAGCTGCCCGTCGTACGCCCCGACGTCGACGAGGCCGCGCTGACCCGGCTGCGCGCGGACGACGCGCGGAACACCGTCTGGGCCGACCGGTTGGCCGCGATCGAGGCACTCGGGCAGGATCGGGTCCTGTGACGCAACGCAACGCCTCCACCGCGCAGGCCACCGTGCTGGTCGACGAGCTGGTCCGGTGCGGGGTGCGCGACGTCGTGCTCGCGCCTGGGTCGCGCTCGGCTGCCCTTGCCTTCGCGGTGCACACCGCCACTGAGGCCGGGCGGATCCGGCTGCACGTGCGCGTCGACGAACGGTCGGCCGGCTTCCTCGCGCTGGGGATCGCCCGGACCTCGCGGCGGCCGGTCCTGGTGGTCACCACGTCCGGGACCGCGGTGGCCAACCTGCACCCGGCGGTGCTCGAGGCG
>DATFGA010000073.1:0-6588 GCA_035249775.1 Nocardioidaceae bacterium
CGCCGCGCCGTGCACCCAGGCCCCGACCGAGCCGGCGTCGAGGGGCGTCAGACCCGCGGCAAGCAGGGCACCACACAGTCCGGCGAGCACGTCGCCGGACCCGGCGGTGGCGAGCCAGGGCACCCCGACGGTGCTCACCCGGACGTCGCCGTCGGGTGCGGCCACGAGGGTGTGCCGACCCTTGAGGAGCACGACGCAGCCGAACCGCCGCGCGGCTTCCCGGGCGCACCGGAGGTGCTCCGCCTCGACCTCCTCACGCGGCACGTCCAGCATCCGCGCGAGCTCGCCGGCGTGCGGGGTGAGCAGGGCCGTGACCTGGAGCGGTCCGGTGACATGGGTCAGCCCGTCCGCGTCCACCACGAGCGGCACCCGGTCCGCCAGGGAGGCCTGCAGCGCCTTGCCCGCATCGGCGCCGCCGCCGGACCCGACGACCCAGGCCTGGACCCGTCCGTCGTTGACGACGACCTCGGGATGCTCCTCGCGGACCAGGTCGGCGGCCTCCCCGTCGTACCGCACCATCCCGGCCAGGCCGGCGGCGGCACCGGCGACGCAGAGTACGGCGGCGCCGGGGTACTCGTGCGAGCCGGCGCGGACGCCGACCACTCCCCGGGTGTACTTGTGCGCGTCCTGCTCGGGCACCGGCAGCAGCGCGGCGACGTCTTTGGCCTGCAAGGACGTGACCGAGGCCGGCGGGAGGTCGAGACCGATGTCGACGAGATGGACCGCGCCGCACGCTCGTGCCGCCGGGTCGACCAGGTGGGCGATCTTGTGGGTGCCGAAGGTGACCGTGACGGTGGCCTGCACGTGCGGCCCGTCGACCCGCCCGGTATCGACGTCCACACCGCTCGGCACGTCGACGGCGACGACCGGGACCACCGGCAGCCGCTCCACGACCGAGGCGGCCTCGGCCCGCAACCCGCCGCTGGCCCCGATGCCGACGATCCCGTCGACGACCACGTCCGGGGTCCGCGTCGCGTCGAGGTCGGGGACCACGCGTCCGCCTGCGGCACGCAGTGCCCTCAGGCCCGCGGCGTGAGCCTTGTCCGGGCGGAGCAGGAGGGCCTGCACGGCGGCTCCGCGGCGGGACAGCAGCGCGCCGGCGTACAACGCGTCGCCGCCGTTGTCGCCGGACCCGACCAGCAGCAGGACCCGCCGGCCGTAGCCGCCGCCGAGGAGCTCGAGCACCGCATGCGCCAGGCCGGAGGCCGCACGCGCCATCAGCGTGCCCTCGGGCAGCGAGGCCATCAGCGTCGCCTCGGCTTCCCGGACCTGCTCGACGGTGTGCGCACTTCGCATGCCGGTCACCCTCTCCGCGGTCAGGACTCGAGGATGACGACGGCGGAGGCGATCCCGGCGTCGTGCGACAGCGAAACGTGCACCGACTTCACGCCGAGGTCGTTCGCCCGGGACAGGACGGTGCCCTGGATCTCGAACTGCGGGTTGCCGGTCGTGTCGTTGACGATCTCGGCGTCCAGCCAGCCCATCCCGGTCGGTGCGCCGAGCGCCTTGGCCAGCGCCTCCTTCGCGGCGAACCGGGCAGCAAGGGACGCCGACGGGCGGGTGCGCTCCAGGGAGGTGAACAGCCGCTCCCGCATCGCCGGTGTCCGCTCCAGCGACTCCTCGAACCGGCCGATGTCGACCACGTCGATGCCGACGCCCACGATCATGGCGCCTACTCGACGGTGACGGACTTGGCCAGGTTGCGCGGCTGGTCCACGTCGTGCCCCTTCGACGTGGCGAGCTCGCAGGCGAACAGCTGCAGCGGCACCACCGACAGCATCGGCTGGAGCAGGGTCGGCACCTGGGGCAGCCGGACCAGCACGTCGGCGTACGGCGTCACCTCGTCATCACCTTCCTCGGCGAGGACGATGGTGCGGGCGCCGCGGGCACGGACCTCCTGGATCCCGCTGATCATCTTCCCGTGCAGCATGTCGCGGCCGCGGGGCGGCACGATGCAGATCACCGGCATCCCCTCCTCGACCAGCGCGATCGGGCCGTGCTTGAGCTCACCGGCCGCGAAGCCCTCGGCGTGGATGTAGGCCAGCTCCTTGAGCTTGAGCGCACCCTCGAGCGCGATCGGGTAGCCGACGTGCCGGCCGAGGAACAGCACCGACGTGGCGTCGGAGAGCTCGCGGGCCAGGTCGTGGATCTCGTCGGCGCCGTCGAGCACGCTCTGCACCAGCTCGGGCATCCGGTCGAGCTGGGCCATGATCGAGGCGATCTCGTCACCGAACTTGGTCCCGCGGACCTGGGCGAGGTAGAGGCCGAGCAGGTAGCAGGCGACCACCTGGGTGAGGAAGCCCTTGGTGGAGGCGACCCCGATCTCCGGGCCGGCGTGCGTGTAGATCACCGCGTCCGACTCGCGCGGGATCGTCGAGCCGTTGGTGTTGCAGATCGCGAGCACTTTCGACCGCTGCTGGCGGGCGTGCCGGATCGCCATCAAGGTGTCGGCGGTCTCGCCGGACTGGCTGATCGCCACCACCAGGGTGTCCCGGGTCAGGATCGGGTCGCGGTAGCGGAACTCGTGGGCGAGCTCCACCTCGCACGGGATCCGGGTCCAGTGCTCGATGGCGTACTTCGCGACCAGCCCGGAGTAGAACGCGGTCCCGCAGGCGATCAGGATGATCTTGTCGATCTCGCGCAGGTCCTGG
Source organism: Nocardioidaceae bacterium (assembly GCA_035249775.1). Classification (GTDB taxonomy): domain Bacteria; phylum Actinomycetota; class Actinomycetes; order Propionibacteriales; family Nocardioidaceae; genus Nocardioides_C. The sequence goes on from DATFGA010000073.1 coordinate 2,652, forward strand.
TCGGACAGCCGCATCTCGTCGAGCTGGAGGAAGCCCTCCTCGTTGCGCCGGCCGAGCAACGAGTCCGCGACCGCGCGGGGCTGCTCGTGGATCTCCTTGCGCATGAACCAGTCGTAGCCGTCCTTCTCGGCGGCCGAGAGGTCCCAGTCGACGTGGAACGCCTTGGCCTGGGCGGGGGCGCCGTCGAAGTCCGTCACCTCCACGTCGTCGCGGGTGATCGTGACGACCTGGTCCTGGCCGAGCTCGAGCGCGTCGCGGGTGTGCTCGATGAACGCCGCGACGTCGGAGGCCAGGAAGTTCTCGCCCTCACCGAGGCCGACCACGAGCGGCGAGTTGCGGCGGGCGGCGACGACCCGGTCCGGGTCCTGCCCGTCCACCGCGACCAGCGTGAAAGCTCCCTCGAGCCGGCGGCACACGGCCTGCATCGCCTCGGTCAGGTTCGTGCCCTCGGTCAGTGCGGACTCGAGCAGGTGCGCGGCGATCTCCGTGTCGGTCTCCGACAGCAGGTCGTGACCGGCGGCCTCGAGCTCGGAGCGGAGCGTGGCGAAGTTCTCGATGATCCCGTTGTGCACCAGGGCCACCCGGCGCTGCTGGCCGAGGTGCGGGTGCGCGTTCTGGTCGTTCGGCGCGCCGTGGGTCGCCCAGCGGGTGTGCCCGATCCCGGTCGTGGACTCCGGCAGCGGGTCGTCTGCGATCGCCTTGTCCAGGTTCGCCAGCTTGCCGGCCTTCTTTTCCGACGCGATCGCGCCGTCGTGGACCAGCGCGATGCCGGCGGAGTCGTAGCCGCGGTACTCGAGCCGCCGGAGGCCTTCGATCACGACGCCTTGGGCCTGCTTCGGGCCGACGTATCCCACGATTCCGCACATGCGCCCCACTTTACGGGAGCCCCACCGGCTTGGCGGGCTGCCCCGCGGGCGTGGGCAAAGGCCCGCGGTGCGGCCGGGTGCAGGAGCCACCAGCGTTGCCGGGGGAGGCTGTGCGGGTACCCGGGCACATAGGAGGTCGGCGGTGCGGGCGGCGCAGCCGTGGTTGGGTCTGGCGGGAGGACCGAGCTTGCGAGGGCCGACTGGTAGGCCAGCCGCCCGTACGGCCGACCCCGGCGACCCCGGGCACGCCTGCAAGAATGCCGCGCATGGGCTCAGCGCACGGCAACGGCGGCGACCGCGAGTCCTCCCCGTACGTCGAGCTCGACCGCGCCGCCTGGGCCGCCCTGGGCGCGGCCACCGAGCAGCCCCTGTCGCCCGAGGAGATCGAACGGGTCCGTGGTCTGGGTGACGAGCTGGACCTCGACGAGGTGCAGCAGGTGTACCTGCCGATGTCGCGGCTGCTGAGCCTCTACGTGAAGGCAGCCGGCGACCTGCACCGGGCCCAGGAGACCTTCCTCGACCAGCCGCACCCGCCGCGCACACCGTTCGTGATCGGCCTCGCCGGCTCGGTGGCGGTCGGCAAGTCCACGACGGCCCGGGTGCTGCAGCAGATGCTCGCGCACTGGCCGGAGCATCCGTCGGTGTCGCTGGTCACCACGGACGGGTTCCTCTACCCGAACAAGGAGCTGAAGCGCCGGGGTCTGCTCACCCGCAAGGGGTTCCCGGAGTCCTACGACCGCAAGGCGCTGCTGCGGTTCGTGATGGACATCAAGTCCGGCAAGGACGAGGTGGAGGCTCCGACGTACTCCCATCTCGTCTACGACGTGCTGCCCGACGAGAAGGTGGTGATCAAGCGACCCGACATCGTGATCATCGAGGGGCTCAACGTGCTGCAGCCGGCCCGGGTCCGCGACGACGGTCGCACCGGCCTGGCGATCAGCGACTTCTTCGACTTCTCGGTGTACGTCGACGCGGCGACCGGTGACATCCGCCGCTGGTACACCGACCGTTTCCTGCGGCTGCGGGAGACCGCCTTTCGCAACCCGGCGTCGTACTTCGCGCGGTACGGCCGGCTGACCGAGGAGGACGCGGTCCAGCAGGCGCACGACATCTGGGACTCGATCAACGGCCCGAACCTGAAGCAGAACGTCCAGCCCACGAGGAGTCGCGCGACCCTGGTGCTCCGCAAGGACGCCGACCACTCGGTCCGCTACGTCCGACTGCGCAAGCTCTGAAATTCGGGTGCAGGCCCGGTCGCGACGACCTACCTTCGGGGGATGCAGATTCGACCGGTCGACGTGCACGACGACACAGACTTCCATGCGTTCTTCACGGTCCACGAGGCCTCGCAGCGCTTCCAGCGTCCGTTCGTGGCGATGTGGGGTGAGGCGGAGGCAGCCGTGGCCTACCGGCGCCCCGACTCCGCGGAGCGCTCGGAGGCTTTCGTCGCGGTCGACCGCGACACCGTGGTCGGCGCCGGGCTCGCCGACTTCCCACTGCTGGACAACACTGACAAGGTCTACTTCACCGTCGACGTGCACCCCGACCACCGTCGCCGCGGGATCGGTACGGCGCTGGTGGACCATGTCGTGGACCGGGCGAAGAACGAGGACCGGTCGGTGCTGATCGGCATGTCCCACTACCCCACCGACGCGGACGAGGACCACCCCTACCGGCGGTTCGCGACGTCCTGCGGCTTCGACCTGGCGAACACCGAGCTGCACCGGGTGGCCGAGCTGCCCGTCTCCGAGGAGGCCATCCAGGGCTGGGTCGACGAGTGCGCCCCGCACCATGAGGGCTACCGGATCGAGACCCACGTCGATGACCTTCCCCCGGCGCTGCTCCCGTCCTACGTGGAGCTCAAGAACCAGCTCGCCGTCGACGCCCCGACCGGAGACCTCGACTTCGAGGAGGAGGGACTCACCGTCGAGGGCTTCCTGGAGCGGTCGGCGACGCTGAAGGAGCAGGGCCGCACCGTCTACATCACGCTCGCCACGATCGGCGAGGGCGACGCGGTGCAGGCCGTCGCGCACTCGGTGATAGCGGTTCCGGCGGACGGTGTCGACGAGCCGCACCTGCACCAGTGGGCGACGCTGGTCCGTCGCGGCCACCGCGGCCACCGGCTCGGCCTGGCCACGAAAGCGGCGAACCTGCGGGCGGTGCAGAAGAACCACCCGGAGCGGACGTTGCTGCACACCAGCAACTCGGCGATGAACGGCCCGATGGTCGCGATCAACGAGCGGATCGGCTTCCGGCCTGTCGAGGTCAACGCCGAGTTCCTCCGCAGGCTCGTGTGATGGAGGTCCGGGACGTCGACCCGCGCGACGACGACGTCCTCGCGCAGTACCAGCAGATGGCCTATCGCGCGGAGATGCACGAGCGGCCGTGGGAGAACATGTGGTCCCTGGAGGAGGTCAGGTCCCGCTTCCAGCACAAGAGCTCGAGCCAGCGGATGGAGCTCTACTGCGCGTTCGACGGCGGCAGGGTGGTCGGCGGTGGGTTCGCGGAGTTCCCGCTGCTCGACAACACCGACAAGGTCTACGCACACGTGAGCGTCGAACCGGACCTTCACCGGCGGGGCATCGGCACCGCGGTCGTCGAGCACCTGGTTGCCCGCTGCAGGCAGGAAGGTCGGAGCGCGGTCATCGGGGGAACGTCGTACCCGTTCGACCAGCGGGAGGACCATCCGTATCGGCTGTTCGCGGAGAAGAACGGCTTCGCGCTCGCCAACACCGAGGTGATCCGCGTGCTCCGGCTGCCGGTGCCCCGGCAGACCCTTCTGGCGATGGCGGCTGAGTGTGCACCGCACCACGACGGCTACCGCATCGAGACCCACGTCGACGAGCTGCCGGACCGGCTGGTGGAGTCCTACTGCAGCCTGCAGAACCAGCTCGTGCTCGACGCGCCGCAAGGGGATCTCGACTTCGAGGAGGAAGCCGTGACCCCGGAGGTCTACCTGGAAGAGGTCGCCCGGATGCGGTCGGCCGGGCGGCAGCGCTACACGACGGTCGCACTGGACCGCGACGGGGTGGTCGTCGCGCACACCGACCTCGTGCTTCCCGGGCAGGAGG
>DATFGA010000074.1:0-3717 GCA_035249775.1 Nocardioidaceae bacterium
GACCCCGTACCCCGCGACCAGCACCGGGCCCCAGGTCCGGCCGGGGCCGTCGGCCAGTGTGCGTCGGATCCCGGCCGCCAGAGCGAGCACGAGCGCGTCGGCGACGACGAAGTTGCCGACCTGGATCCAGCCGAGGTCGCCGAGGCTGAGCAGGCTCAGTGGGTGGTGGGTCAGGTCGAAGCCGTCGCGGGTCAGCAGCTGGCCGGCGACCAGGATGGTGAACAGGGGGCCGGCGGCGGCGCCGGCCAGCAGCAGGGTTCTGGTCCGCCGGATGGCGGGCGCGATGTCGACGGCATCGCCGGTGCGCGTGGATACGGAGGCGTTCTGTTCCATGGCGGCTCTCCTTCGTTGGGGCGGGAGGCCGAGACGTCGGCCTTGCGAGTACGTCGGACGAGGGGCTGCTCTTTCGACAGCATGGGGAGGAAGATTCTTGGAGCGAGCTGTCGAAACCGTCCTGGCCCGATCGACGCCTCACCGAAGGGACGGTTTCTTCCACCCGCCGGGTGGGGCCGACGAGCAACCGGAGGACCAGATGCGCTTCATGATGATCAACAAGACCAACGAGCACTTCGAGGCCGGCAACCCGCCCAGCCCGGAGTTGCTGGCCCGGATGGGTGCGTTCATGGAGGAGACCGCGAAGTCCGGTGTGCTCCTGCAGGCCGAAGGGCTGATGCCTAGCGTGGCCGGAGCCCGCGTGTCGGTCCGGAACGGGAGCACCACGGTCATCGACGGCCCGTTCGCTGAGGCCAAGGAGTTGATCGGCGGCTTTGCGGTGATCCAGGCCCGCAGCCGCGAGGAGGCTGTGCAGTGGGCGATCCGGTTCGCCGCGGTGCATGGCGACGACGTGGACGTGGAGATCCGGCAGCTCAGCGAGATGGCGGACGTCGAGAGCGTCCCGGTCGGCTGACCCATGCCGCAGCCAGGGACCCGCGAGGCCGTCGACGCGGTCTGGCGGATCGAGTCCGCGCGGCTGATCGCCGGCCTCGCCCGGATCACCGGCGATGTCGGTGTTGCGGAGGACCTCGCCCAGGACGCTCTGGTGGCCGCCCTGGAGCAGTGGCCCGCGGCCGGCGTACCGCGGAACCCTGGTGCTTGGCTGATGGCGGTGGGGAAGAGGCGGGCGGTGGACCTGGCCCGGCGAGGGGCGACGTTGCGCCGGAAGGTCGACGAGCTCGGGCACGACCTGGCGCAGCAGACGCACGAGGAGCCGGACCTCTCAGCCGCGCTGGACGAGGAGATCGAGGACAACCTGCTGCGGCTGATCTTCATCTGCTGCCACCCGGTGCTTCCCAATGAGGGAAGGGTGGCGCTGACGCTGCGGCTCCTCGGCGGTCTGACGACCCGTGAGATCGCGCGCGGGTTCCTGGTGGCCGAGGCGACGATGGGTCAGCGAATCTCCCGTGCCAAACGGACCCTGACCCGCGCCGGCGTCCCGTTCGAGATGCCCGACGCCGCGGAGCGCCAGGCCCGGCTGACATCCGTGCTAGAGGTCATCTACCTGGTCTTCAACGAGGGGTACTCCGCGACCGCCGGTGACGACTGGATGCGGCCGAGCCTCTGCGACGAGGCGCTCCGGCTCGGCCGGATGCTGGCCGAGCTCGCCCCCGGGGACCCCGAGGTGCACGGGCTGGTGGCGTTGATGGAGATCCAGGCCTCGCGCACCGGCGCCCGCCTCGACCGCGACGGACGGCCGGTGCTCCTGCTCGACCAGGACCGGTCGCGCTGGGACCGGCTGCTGGTGAGTCGCGGCCTCAGCGCACTCGACCGTGCCCTCGAGCTCGGCGGCCGGTCGCCGTTCGTCCTTCAGGCCGAGATCGCCGCCTGTCACGCCCGCGCAACCTCCGCGGAGGACACCGACTGGGAGCGGATCGCCGGGCTCTACGACCTGCTCGCTGCGGTCATGCCGTCGCCGGTCGTCGAGCTCAACCGCGGCGTCGCCCACGCGATGGCGTTCGGTCCAGGAGCCGGGCTGGCGATCGTCGCACCGCTGTCGGCCGACCCGTCCCTGCGCAGCTACCACCTGCTGCCCAGCGTGCTCGGGGACCTGCTGGCGCGGCTGGGCCGGTGGGAGGAGGCGCGGCGCGAGTTCGACCGGGCCGCGTCGCTGACCCAGAACGCGGCCGAGCGCGCGCTGCTCACGGAACGGGCTCGGGGGTGTGCGCCGGACCCTGGGGTTCCCGCGTAGATCTGGCCCTGCCCGGCGGTCGGGGTGGTCGGTCCGTCGCGGTCGGGCAGTTGGGCGGGCGGCGGCACTTCGCGGCCACACTTGGCGGGGAATAGTCGCTGTGTCCGAGTTTGTTCCCCTCATGACGCACCCACCGCAAGGAGAGAGCCCCCGTGAAGGTCGAGATCTGGTCCGACGTCGTCTGCCCCTGGTGCTACATCGGCAAGCGACGTTTCGAGGCGGCGCTCAGCCGGTTCGCCCACCGCGACGCGATCGAGGTCGAGTGGAAGAGCTTCGAGCTCGACCCGGGTGCGCGGTCCGCGACCGCCGAGGAGACCGGCCCCGACTACGCCGACCGGCTGGCCAAGAAGTACTCCACCACCCGCGAGGGCGCCCAGAAGATGCTCGACTCGATGACGCTCGCCGCCGCGCAGGAGGGCCTCGACTTCCGGTTCGACCTCGCGGTCCGCGCCAACACGTTCGACGCGCACCAGGTGATCCACCTCGCCGCGGCCCGAGGCGTGCAGGACCGGGTCAAGGAGCGGCTGCTCCGTGCGTACTTCACCGAGGGTGAGCCCGTCGGTGACCGCGCCACGCTGGTCCGGCTCGCCGCCGAGGCCGGCCTCGACGCCGCGGAGGTCGAGAAGGCCCTCGAGGAGCAGGAGTACGCCGAGGCGGTGCGTGCCGACGAGGCAGAGGCCGGTGCCCTGGGGATCAGCGGCGTCCCGTTCTTCGTGATCGACCGCAAGTACGGTGTGTCCGGAGCCCAGCCGGCCGACCAGCTGCTGCAGGTCCTCGAGCGGGCCTGGTCCGAAGCCGCGCCGTCGCTGACCATGGTCGGCACCGGTTCGGCCGAGGACGGGGACGCCTGCGGACCCGACGGCTGCGCGATCTGACCGCACCCACCACAGGAGGAACCCATGGCCAAGCCGCCCCTGCCCGATGACGTACGCGAGCTGCTCGCCAAGCCCAACCCGGCCGTGATCACCGCTGTCCGCCCCGACGGCCAGCCGGTGTCGGTGGCAACCTGGTATCTCCTCGACGGCGACCGGATCCTGGTGAACATGGACGAGGGCCGCAAGCGCCTGGACTACATCCGGAAGGACCCGCGGGTCACGCTGACCGCGCTGGACGAGGCCGGCTGGTACACCCACGTCAGCCTCCAGGGCCAGGTGGTCGAGATGCGCGACGACGAGGGCCTGGTCGACATCGACCGGCTGAGCACCCACTACCGCGGCAAGCCGTACCCCAACCGCGAACGGGGTCGGGTCAGCGCCTGGATCGAGGTTGAGTCCTGGCACGGCTGGGGCGCCGCGCGACGCTGAGCTTCCCGTCGTACGACGTCCGGGCGGTCCCGTCATACGGGCGTGCGGGCGGTTCGACGTACGACGCGCGCCCGACTGTCCTGAGACGCGTCGCAACCATGCCCTGCCGGCGGATCCGGCCGTGATTTGTGACGAGACGCAGGTTCTGCGGCCCGGAAAGATGCGTCTCGTCACGTCGTAACCCCGATCGGCGCGCTAGCCGTCCAGGAGATGGGTCGGCGCCTGGAT
>DATFGA010000075.1:0-3259 GCA_035249775.1 Nocardioidaceae bacterium
CCGGCCCTCGAGCTCGATGATCCGGTCGGCGTCGTCGACGAAATGGGTGGAGGCGTCGTCGTCACCGGTCCACACCACCTGGCCGTCGTCGACGGCGACCGCCGTGGCATGGGGGTCGGCGGGGGTATGGACGTAGCCGCCGCGCAGAAGTATCCGGGTCACAGGCTCATTCTCCAGGCTGCTGTCGACCGTCGCTCACAGGCGTCGTTCGAAGAGGCTGCGTACGCCGGCGTTCTCGCGCAGCAGTGACATCGCGTAGGCCGCGTGCCCGGGGACGTAGCCGTTGCCGACCAGCATGGTGACGTCGGCGGCCAGCCCCTCGGCGCCGAGCGCGGCGCCGCTGAACGAGGTGGCCATCGAGAAGAAGATCACCGTGCCGCCGTCTCGTGTGGACAGGATCGCGCCGCCCTCGCAGCCGGGTACGTCGACGCAGACAACGGTCACGTCGGCCGGACCCCCGGCCGCGGTCACGGCCTCGGACAGGGCCACCGGGTCGCGGGCGTCGGCGAGCGCGACGGCATCGGCCAGGCCGGCGCCCTTCAGCAGGTCGGCCTCGCCCTGGTGCGGGACGACCCCGATCGTGCGGCCGGCCCCGGCGTCCTTGGCCGCGGCCAGGGACAGTGACCCGGACTTGCCTGCGCCCCCGATCACGACGACCGTGGGTGCGTCGTACTGGCGGACGACCCGGGCGGTCAGCGCCGGCGCACCGCACACGTCCATCACCGACAGCGAGAGCTCGGCCGGGAGGTCGTCGGGAATCTTCGCCGCGATCGAGCGGCCGAACAGGATCGCGTAGCCGTCGGCCGGAACCTGCTCGCTGCGGCCGTCCCAGCGGGCCAGGCCGTCCTCGATGACCAGCGGGGTGAGCGTGAGCGAGACCAGGGTGGTGACCTTGTCGCCGACCGCCAGTCCGAGCGGGGACCGCTCCCCCACCTCCTCGACCGTGCCGACCAGCATCCCGCCGGAGCCGGTCTGGGGGTTCTGCATCTTGCCGCGGGTGCGCACGATCTCGAGCACCTCGGCCCGCACCGCGTCACCGTCGCCGGCGTGCTTGCGCTCGAGCTGGCGGAACGACGCCGCGTCGAGGTTGAGCCGCTCCACCCTGATCCGGACCTCGTCGGGCCACAGCTCGCGCCGGGTGTCCAGGCGGCGCGCTGCCTGGGGCAGCACTCCGTGCGGCTCGAGGACCCGGTGCAGACCGGTCGGGTCGCCAGTGGTGGTCGCGGGCGAATTCGTCGCCGTCACGGGCCGTCCTCCATGAATTACGATGGTGAGAAGGAAATCTTCCGGCGAGTCATTTGTCCTGCCGTAGATTCTTTGCGTACTCTGGCATGAGACGGCGCGCCGCACAAACCAACGCGCCCTCAGTCATCCACGTTCAACCTAGTCCGGCCGACCGCCGGCGAGGCGGATCAGTCTTCGAGGAGTTGTCATGAGCATCGAGAGCGCGGCCGGGCTGGAGAACGGCCAGCCGTACCCCTACCGGCGGACCGAGCTCGTCGAGCCCGACTGGACCCGGTTCCCGGGCTGGAAGGACGTCACCCGCGAGGAGTGGGAGTCGGTCCAGTGGCAGCGTGCGAAGTGCGTGAAGAACCTCAAGCAGCTGCGTGCGCTGCTCGGTGATCTCGTCGACGAGCGGTTCTACGAGGACCTCGAGCGGGACCAGCGCGAGCGGGCCACCATGTCCATGCTGATGCCCCCGCAGATGATGAACACGATCGCCGCGTCCGTCGTACCGTCCGGTCCTGGGTCGCTGACCGAGGCGTTCTACGCCGACCCGGTCCGCCGCTACATGCTGCCGGTGTTCTCCGACCGCCGCACCGACTGGCCCTCGCACCCGCACGCCACCCGCGACTCGCTCCACGAGCACGACATGTGGGTCGCCGAGGGGCTGACCCACCGCTACCCCACCAAGGTGCTCGCCGAGCTGCTGCCGACCTGCCCGCAGTACTGCGGCCACTGCACCCGGATGGACCTGGTCGGCAACTCCACCCCGGTGATCGACAAGCTCAAGTTCAACCTCAAGCCGGTCGACCGGCTGGACGCGATGATGACCTACCTGCGCAGCACCCCTCAGGTGCGCGACGTGGTCGTCTCCGGCGGCGACGTGGCGAACATGCCGTGGCCGCGGCTCGAGGACTTCCTCACCCGGGTCCTCGAGATCGAGAACATCCGCGACATCCGGCTCGCGACCAAGGCGCTGATGGGTCTGCCGCAGCACTGGCTGCAGGACGAGGTCCGCGCCGGCATGTCGCGCGTGGCCAAGGTCGCCAACGAGCGCGGGGTGTCGATCGCGATCCACACCCACGTCAACCACGCCAACTCGGTCACCCCGCTGGTCGCGAAGGCGTCGAAGGCGATGCTAGAGACCGGGATCCGCGACGTGCGCAACCAGGGCGTGCTGCTCAACGGCGTCAACGCCGACCCGCACGCGCTGCTCGACCTGTGCTTCGCGCTGCTCGACGGGGCGCAGATCATGCCCTACTACTTCTACATGTGCGACATGATCCCGTTCAGCGAGCACTGGCGGGTCTCGGTCGCCGACGCCCAGCGGCTGCAGCACCACATGATGGGCTACCTGCCCGGCTTCGCCACCCCGCGGATCGTCTGCGACGTGCCGTTCGTCGGCAAGCGCTGGGTGCACCAGCTCGCCGACTACGACCGCGAGCGCGGCATCTCGCACTGGACCAAGAACTACCGCACCTCGATCGAGGCGAACGACCCGGAGGCGCTGACCCGCACCTACGAGTACTTCGACCCGATCCACACCCTCCCCGAGACGGGTCAGGCCTGGTGGCGGGAGCACGCCGGTGACTCGCTGGCCGAGGCGGAGAAGCGGGCGGCTGCCTCCCGCGAGGCCGCCGAGGCGCAGAAGCTGCTCCCGATCAGCTGACGCCCGCCCCGTAGGGTCGCGGGATGCGCATGCCCCCGGGTTGGGAGACCGACCTCGCCGTCCTCGAGCAGACCGGGTCCGTCATCGAGACCCACGACGACCACCTGCTCGTCCGCACGCCGCACAACCCCGACTTCCACTGGGGCAACCTCGTCTTCGTCACGGACGAGAACGCGGTGGACGACGCGACGAGATGGGTCGACGTGTTCGAGGCCGCCTTTCCGGAAGCCACCTGGCGGGCGATCGGACTGGTCCGGATGCCCGACAACATCCGCTCCTGGGTGGATCACGGGCTCGAGGTGGAGCTGGACGACGTGCTCACCACCCGGGTGCTGCCCCGGCAGACGCCGCTGGCGGACGGGTACG
>DATFGA010000076.1:0-3139 GCA_035249775.1 Nocardioidaceae bacterium
CGGGGGAGTCGCAGACCAGGAACCACTCCCGTTGCAGGGGCGAGTCGGGCGGCGTCGGCACCAGCCGTGGGGCAGCGCGGACTGACTGCTCGGCGCGAGAAGGCGCGCCACCGAAGTCGGCGAAGACCACGACCCGCTCCGCGGTGCGGGCAAGGTCTTCCCAGCGCCCCTTGGACTGCAGGTAGAACCGCTCGTGCTGAAAGCTGGCGAACAGGAGAGGTCGCTCGGCCCGCGCGCGGCTCTCGTCCTCGATCGCGCGGGTCAGCGCCAGCAGGGTCGGCTTGCGCAGCACCCGCGGCGCGAGATGCGGATGCCTGCGCCGCAGCCCGGCGAACACCGACGGATCGGGAAGCTCGCCCTCATGGACACCGGTGCTCGCGCGAGCGATCGCGGTGGCCGTTCCGAGACCACTCGCCCGCAGTCGCAGGACCTCGGCGACGTAGCTCACGTCGGACTCGGTGTAGCGGCGATGGCCACCAGCGAGTCGACGGGGGACGGGGGCGCCGTACCGCGCCTCCCAGCTGCGCAGCGTCGCGGCCGCGACCCCGGTGCGGTCGGCCAGTTCACGGATCGTCAGGCCACCCGCAGTGTTCATGGTGCAGAAGAAAACTTAGGCATGATGTTGAACTTAGCGCATGAACCGGCCTACAGTCGAGGACCCAACCAAACCGGAGGACACGATGACCACAGACAACGGCGCCCGAGGCCCCGCACCCGCCCCACAGAACCAGGACCGGGAGATCGTCGACTGGGCCGACCTGGGCCAGGAGATGTGGTCCTACCTCACCGGTCGCGGTGCAGCCATCAACTACAGCTTCGTCGACATGACGGTCGAGGTCCCGCGCGACACCGGCCCACACGCTCCCCGCGCCACCTGGAAGCTGAACGGCACGCTGCGCGTGACCACCGCGGACCAGGAGACCCGGCCCGTCGGACAGGCCTGACATGTCCGTCACCCAGATCGCGGCGGACCTCAGCTTCTCCGTGACGATCCCGGCCCTCGATGGGCCCGACCGGACCGTGAAGGGCAGCCTGCGTGGCGAACGGTCGACGCTCGAGCTGCGCCTCGACGAGACCGCCGCGCTGACCAGCGGCAACGCCCTGCAGCTGGCCCGGGGGGTCAGCAGTGCCCTCGGCGCGGCCGGGGTCACCGTCCGGGTGCTCGGACCGAAGGGGCCGCTGGTGGACCTCGGGGCGGTCCGGTCGTCGTGGATGCAGCGGCGGCTGACCGGGTCCCGCAACATGCGGGCGCACGCCGTACTCGAGCTGCTTCGACTGCGCCGGACCGGCGCTGCCCGGTCGGCGGTCGCACCCGTGCCGTTGCTGCCGCCGATGACGCCGGTCCCGCTGGCACCGACGTTCCGGCGGATGCGGCGCCGACCCGTCACCACCACGCACGACCCCGAGGGCGGCGGCAGACCGCGGTTGGTGTTCGCGCCCGGCCCGGCGCCGTGGCCCGGAGACCGGCAGCGGGTCTTCGACCTCGACCGCCCGGTGACCAGGATCGGGAGCGCCCCGGACGCCGACCTCCGGCTCGACGGGATCGCCGTCGAACATGCCGAGATCCATCGGACGGCCGACGACGAGCTCGTCCTCGTCCAGCTCTCGGGCGTCGGCGCAAGCCTCCTCAACGGTGAACGGGTGCTCCCGCCGCATCTCGCCGACGACCGGGCGCGCCGGCACCTCCTGCGCACCGGTGCTCGGCTGCAGCTCGGTCGGTGGACGATGTCCTACTACCGTGAGGAGTACGCCGACCATGGTCGGCCGTACGGCGGAAGGGTGGGCGGCGAGATCGGTCGGCAGCGGCCCCAGCCGCCTCGTCGCACGGTCACCGACGGGCCGTCGTTCTGAGACAGACCGAGAGGAGACCCATGCGCATCCTGGTCGCCGGTGCTTCCGGCTTCGTCGGTCGACGCCTGTGTCCTGAACTGCTGGAGCGGGGCCACGACGTGCGGGCGATGACCCGGCACCCGGACTCCTACAAGGGTGCCGGAACACCGGTGCGGGGCGATGTGCACTCGCCGGAGACGCTGTCCTCGGCCATGGAGGGCTGCGAGGCGGCCTACTACCTCGTGCACTCCCTCGACGCCAAGGAGTTCGAGCGGCTCGACGCCGAGGCGGCACGGTCCTTCGCGCGGGCCGCGGCCGAGGCCGGTGTCCGCCGGATCATCTACCTCGGCGGGCTCGGTCGGGATCGCGACCAGCTGTCGGCCCACCTGCGCAGCAGGCGCGAGGTCGAGGGGCTGCTTGCCTCGACCGGGATCCCGGTCACCACCTTGCGGGCAGGGATCATCGTCGGTCACGGCGGCGTGTCCTGGGAGATCACCCGCCAGCTCGTCGAGCACCTGCCGGCAATGATCACCCCGCGCTGGGTGCGGACCCGGACCCAACCGATCGCGGTCGGGGATGTCGTGCGCTACCTGGTCGGGGTGCTCGACGTCGCGGAGGCCGCGGGCCGGACGTTCGAGATCGGTGGGCCGGAGGTGCTGGAGTACGCCACCATGCTGCGGCGGGTCGCCGCGATCGAGGAGCGCCGGCTGGTCATCGCGCCGGTGCCGCTGCTCTCGCCGCAGCTGTCCTCCCTGTGGCTGTCGCTGGTCACGGACGTGGACACCCGCACCGGCCGGACCCTGGTCGACTCGATGGCCAACGAGGTGGTGGTCGAGGACGACAGCATCCGAGACCTGGTCCCGTTCGAACCGACGGGGTACGACGATGCCGTCCGCGAGGCGCTGGCGGAACGAGCCCGGGAACGGCAAGGGACCCGGTGAGCGGCCGATCTCGGCTGTCCCACCTCACGGGTCTCGTCGCCAACCGGTTGCCCAAGCCGCTCCTGCGGCATTCGCCGGTCACCCGGGAAGAGCCCCGTAGCGCCCGGACAAGGCGCCGGCGCGTCGTCGCCGGCGTATCGGTCGTCGGCGCCGGCCTCCTGGGCCGCTCGCTCTCGACCTCACCGGGATCTCGAGCCTTCTACGGACAGACGTTGGCGGTCGCCGGCATCTGGACGGCGGGCGGACTGCTGTCCGGACCTCTGCATCTGGGCTGGATCGAGCACCGGGACGACCGGTTGCGCCGTCCGGTGCTGACTCCGGTCGCGACCGGTGCCGGTGCGTTCGGCTTCTTCTACGGCTGCGCGTTG
>DATFGA010000077.1:0-7483 GCA_035249775.1 Nocardioidaceae bacterium
TGCCGCGATGTGACGTGTCGTCGGGCTACCGCTGCAGGTGGCTGCCCTTGAAGTCCATCGCAGCGCCCTTGGCGTTGCCGGACCCCTTCGCCGTGCCGCCGACGGCGGAGGTGGTCATCGCGAACGTCTGCGTCGCGTGCGCCGCCGCGTCCGACATCTCGTCCAGCGCCTGCATGTTGACGTTCCCATCCAGGTCGTACTCAGCGTTGAGAGCCTCGTAGACGGCTGCCAGCTCCGGTGTGTCGTACGTCGGAGTCAGCGAGTCACAGGCCGAGTGGTAGCACGGGTCGTAGGACTCACCGGCCACACCGCCGTACTGCTCCGCCTGCTCCGGTGTCTTCACGCCCTCAGCGCCAGTGAACAGGCCACCCGCCGGGATACCGACCGCGATGAACGGACCGTAGTCGGAGCGACCGCTGAACTGGGTCGGCGTGGAGGAGAGGTTCACCGACTGGAAGTACTCGGTGAACACCGACTCGACGTTCCCGGAACCGGTCGGGCCGGCCGGGTCGGTGTCGGAGCCGTCCCCGTCGTAGACGAACCGGACGTAGTTCGGCGAGCCGACCATGTCGAAGTTCAGGTTGACCGCGATGTCCTTGATCTCGCGCTTGGTCAGCTCGGACACGTAGTGCTCGGAACCGAGCAGGCCGGACTCCTCAGCGCCCCAGAACGCGAACCGGACCTGGTTGCGCGGCTCGATGTCGAGCGCGGCCATCTGCAGCGCGATCTCGAGGATCGTCGCCGAACCGGTGCCGTTGTCGTTGACGCCGGGACCCTCGAGCACGCTGTCGAGGTGCGCCCCAGCGACCACGACCCGGTCGCTGCGCCCGCCTGGTGTCTGGGCGATGACGTTCTCGGTGGAACGGGTCTCCGACGCGGTGTTGGTGGCGATGTGCACCGTTGCGTCCGCGAGCTGGGCGAGCGCGTTGCCGATCGCGAAGCTGGTGCCGATGACCGGAATCTTGACGTCGGGGCCGCCGAGCGTGCCGGCGAGCACGTCGGTCCGGCCCTCCTGGCCCTCGTTGAAGATGATCGCGGCCACCGCTCCCGCCGCCTCGGCGTTGATTGCCTTCACCGCGAAGGAGCAGGTGCCCCGCTGCATCAGCGCGATGTTGCCCGCGGTGAACGCGTCGAAGTCGGCCGTCTCGCAACCGCTGGTCGACGTGTTGGCGGCGGCGCCCGGTGGCAGCACGAGATCGACCGCCTGCACCAGCGCGGTCACATCTCCGCTCCCGGAGTAGTCCATCGTGATGAACTCGTCCTCATGGACGTAGGTCCGTGAGGTCGGCGAGACCAGCGCGAACTCCGGGGTGCTGAGCTCCTGGAAGAACGGGAAATCGAACGGCTGCCGCTCCACCTCGTACCCGGCCGCCTCGAGCAGCCCAGCCACGTAGTCGGCAGACGCGTCGTAGCCGGGCGTTCCGCTCGCGCGGGTGCCCCCGTTCGCGTCGGCGATGTCCTGGAACTCCTGGATGTGCTTGAAGGCCCCTTCGGCGGTGACCGCGTCGCGGAGCTCACTGGTGTCGGTCGGCACGGCGGCGGTCGCCGGCATGCCGAGAGACAACGCCACGGCGGCCGCGATCGCGGCGCTCCCTGTGACGGCGCTGGCTGTTCGTTTCACGAACTCTCCTTGAATCGTCGGGTATGACGGGATGGTTTCTTTTGTGACCTGCGTCACGGATTGCGTCATCGTGGCCCTTTACTTACGTTCGGTCAAGGGGGCTATGCGCGTCGTCCGCGGATCGCTACTCTGAGCCGCACCAGCCCACCAAGCCGTCCCGGAGGCGCACCATGGCCCGGCCCCGTCGACTTCTCCCGCTCGCTCTGACCGCCGCGCTGGCGTTGAGCGTCGCAGTCTTCACCTCGCCGGCGTCCGCGGGTCCCGAGAAGGACCGTGATCGGTCCGCGGACAGAGGCACCGTGCGGTTCGCGACGTTCAACGCGTCGCTGAATCGAGGAGCTGCCGGGGAGCTGGTCGAGGACCTGTCGACGCCCGACGACAGCCAGGCGCAGGCCGTCGCGGAGATCATCCAGCGCACCCGCCCGGACGTGCTGCTGGTCAACGAGTTCGACTTCGTCGATGACAACGTTGCCGTGGACCTGTTCCGCGAGAACTACCTGGAGGTGGGGCAGAACGGCGCCGACCCGATCAAGTACGGGTACTCCTTCGTCGCCGAGTCCAACACAGGAATCCCCAGTGGTCTCGACCTCAACAACGACGGGACGATCGGAGGACCGGACGACGCGTTCGGGTTCGGCTTCTTCCCGGGTCAGTTCGGCATGGTCGTCTACTCGCGGTATCCGATCCTCGAGGAGCAGGTGCGCACGTTCCAGAAGTTCCTCTGGAAGGACATGCCCGGCGCGCTCCTCCCGGACGACCCGGCCACACCGGAACCGGCGGACTGGTTCAGCGACGAGGAGCTCGAGCAAGTCAGGCTCTCCAGCAAGTCGCACTGGGACGTCCCGATCCGGATCGGGAAGAAGACCGTGCACTTCCTCGTTTCGCACCCGACCCCGCCGGTCTTCGACACTGCGGAGGACCGCAACGGGAGGCGGAACTTCGACGAGATCCGGTTCTGGGCGGACTACATCCGGCCGGGCAAGCGGTCGTCGTACATCTATGACGACGAAGGCCGTCGAGGCGGGCTCCGTCCCGGCTCGCTGTTCGTGATCGCCGGAGACCAGAACTCCGACCCGCTCGACGGGGACAGCATCCCCGGGTCGATCCAGCAGCTGATCGAGCACCCACGGGTCAACGCGAACCAGACCCCGGACAGTGCGGGTGCCGTCGAGGCGAGCCGGCTGCAGGGCGGCGCGAACCTCGAGCACCGCAGCGACCCCCGGTTCGACACCGCCGACTTCGCCGACAGCGCGCCGGGAAACCTACGAGCCGACTACGTGCTGCCGAGCAAGAACCTCCGGATCACCGACAGCGCAGTGTTCTGGCCGACCCGGGACGACCCGCTGTTCCGGCTCACCGGCAACTTCCCGTTCGTCCCGTCCAGCGACCACCGGCTGGTATGGGTCGACGTACGCGTGCCCGGAGTGCGGCACCACCGGCCTTAGCTGCCGCCGTGGACCGGCACCAGCTCGGTGCGGTCCAGTGCCAGCAGCAGCGCCCCGATCACCGAGGCGCGTGCGCCGAGGTGCGCCGGCGTTACCAGCGTGGTAGCGGAGACGGACGCGAGCGCGTGCCGCCGCAGTCCGATGCGCACCGGGTCGAGGAGCAGGTCCCCGGCCCGGGCCATGTCTCCACCGACGACGACGGCGCTCGGGTTGATCAGGTTGGCCAGCATCGCGACGCCCCAGCCGAGATGCAGCCCGGCATCCTCGAACATCCGCAGCGCGGAGACGTTGCCGTTCTGCGCCGCGTCCACGATCTCCTCCATCGACGCGCCCGGCAGGTGTCCGGCGAGAACCTCCTGGGCCATCCCCACCGACGCATAGGTCTCCAGACAGCCCCGGCTGCCGCAGCGGCAGAACGGCCCTTGCTCGTCGATGGTGAGGTGGCCGATCTCGCCGGCCGTCCCGTTGGAGCCGCGGAACACCTCACCACCGATGATCAGACCGGCGCCGACACCGGAGGAGACCTTGACGAAGACCAGGTTCGGGTGCCCCTGGCCGGCACCCCGCCGATGCTCCGCCAGCGCGCCGAGGTTCGCGTCGTTGTCGATGTGCACCGGACGACCGAGCCGCTGCGCTGCCTCGGCCCGGGCGTTGACGCCGACCCAGCCGGGAAGGATCGCGGAGGACATCACCAGGTCGTCCTCGGTGATCGGAGCGGGCAGACCCAGGCCGATGTTGAGGACGTCGGAGGGGTCGGCGGACAGGTCGTCGAGCAGCCTGTGGAGCAACGTGGCCGCCCGGTCGAGGCCGTCGGTGTAGACGTGGTCCTGCGCGATCTCCTCGCGCTCGACGCTGAGGATCTGTCCCGCCAGGTCACCGACCGCGACGCGCACGTGCCGGTGTCCGAAGTCCACGCCGGCCACCAGTCCGGCTCGGCGCGAGATGCGCACCGCAGTGCCGCGGCGGCCGCTGCCCACCGTGGTCTCGACCATGCCGGCTGTGAGCAGCTCTCGAACGATGTTCGACACCGTGGCCGGGGCGAGCTGGGTGGCTCGTGCGATGTCCGCCTGGGTCACCGGTGTATCGGTGCGCTGTCGCTGGAGCTCCTGGATCACCCTGCGCTGGTTGGCCGAACGCAGCGAGGACGTCGATCCCGGCGCCGGTGGCGCCGCACTCGCGTCCGGGCGCTCGGCTGGCATGGCTGAACTGTGACGCAGATCGCCGAAACCGTCAAGACGTGACAACAAGACCAGCGCCGTAACACTTTGACGCCGCTTCATGTTCAAGTCTTGACGACAACGACGTGAGCCAGCACACTCGGTTCGCAACAGCTCAATCGCGGGCTCTCGCGACCCGGACCTGAGGAGGAACCCGTGGCACTATCCATCCGTCGAGCGGTGGCAACGGCTGCCGTGATCGTCGTCGGCGCCGGCAGCCTGGCTGCCTGTGGCGCCAACGATGCCCAGACCGGCTCAGCCGACGGCGACGGCGCGAAGAAGATCGCGCTGCTGCTGCCGGAGTCCAAGACCACTCGTTACGAGGCGTTCGACCGTCCGCTCTTCGAGCAGAGGGTCGCCGAGCTGTGCGACGACTGCGAGGTCGTCTACTTCAACGCCGACCAGGACCCTGCCAAGCAGCAGCAGCAGGTGGAGTCAGCAATCACCGAGCAGGTCGACGTGATGGTGCTCGACCCGGTCGACGGTGAGGCGGCCGCAGGTCTGGTCACCTCCGCCCAGGACGCCGACATCCCGGTCATCGCCTACGACCGGTTCATCGCCGGGTCCGACTACTACATGTCCTTCGACAACGCACAGGTCGGCAAGCTCCAGGCCGAGGCGCTCGTCGAAGCGGTCGGCGGTAGCGGCAGCATCTTGATGCTCAACGGCGCGCCGACCGACCCCAACGCTGGGCAGTTCAAGGAGGGCGCGCACAGCGTGCTGGACTCCAGCGACGTCGAGATCCTCGCTGAGTACGACAACCCCGACTGGAGCCCTGAGAACGCGCAGCAGTGGACCACCGACCAGCTCGGGAAGTTCCAGCCATCGGAGATCAACGGCGTCTACGCCGCCAACGACGGTCAGGCCGGCGGTGTCGTGGCCGCGCTGACCGGAGCGGGGATGGCAAGGGACGCGCTGCCCCCGATCACGGGCCAGGACGCCGAGCTCGCCGCGATCCAGCGGATCGTCGCGGGTGAGCAGTACATGACGATCTACAAGCCGATCAAGGTCGAGGCGGAGAAGGCGGCCGAGGTCGCGGTCGACATCGCCAACGGCGAGGAGATCACCGGCACCACCGACTTCGAGGGCGTCGACTCCTTCATCTTCGACCCGATCATCGTCACCCAGGACAACGTCGCCGACACCGTCGTCGCCGATGAGTTCTACACGGTCGAGGAGATCTGCGCCGGTGCCTACGCCGACGCCTGCAAGGCGGCCGGCCTCGCCTGATCGTCCGAACAGGGGGCGGCCCGCTGACAGGCAGGCCGCCTCCTGCCACGATCGACAGAGCACAGACCCGGAGGAGGCGCCATGACGGCGACATCACCTGAGCGCTCGGCCACCCAGACCGGTCAGCCGGTGCTGTCACTGCGAGGGATCGGCAAGCGGTTCGGTGCCGTGCAGGCATTGACCGACGTCCATCTCGACGTGTCGGCCGGTGAGGTCGTCGCCCTCGTCGGCGACAACGGCGCCGGCAAGTCCACGCTGGTGAAGATCATCTCCGGGGTCTACCAGCCGGATGGCGGGTCGATCACGTTCAGCGGTCGCGAGGTCCATGTCGGCGGCCCGAGCGAGGCGCAGGCGCTGGGCATCTCCACGGTCTTCCAGGACCTGGCGCTCTGCGACAACCTCGACGTGGTCGCAAACCTGTTCCTCGGCCAGGAACGTGGCTCGGCCGGCTGGTTGGACGAGGTCACGATGGAGAAGGAGTCCTGGCGCCTCCTGCGCACGCTCTCCGCGAAGATCCCGTCGGTCCGGATCCCCATCGCTGCCCTGTCCGGAGGGCAGCGGCAGACCGTGGCGATCGCTCGCAGCCTGGTCGGGGCGCCGAAGATCGTGATGCTCGACGAGCCGACCGCGGCCCTGGGCGTCGCCCAGACCGCAGAGGTCCTCAACCTGGTCGAACGACTCCGGGAGACGGGTCTCGGCGTGATCCTGGTCAGCCACAACATGGCCGACGTGCAAGCGGTGGCGGACCGGATCGTCGTGCTCCGCCTCGGCCGCAACGCCGCCGAGTTCGCCATCGCGGATGCCACCACCGAGGACCTGGTCGCCGCCATCACCGGTGCCTCGGACAACGTCGTCGCCGAGCGTGCCCGCCGTGGCGAGATCGACCTGAGCGCCGGAGGCACCGATGAGCAAGACTGAACCGACCCGCCCGGTTGACCAGCCGGCCGAGGCCACGGCCCTCGACCGGGCCGACGAGCGCCTGGTGCACAACCAGACACCGATGGACGCGGTCCGCGCGTTCGGGCGGCGGATCCGCGGAGGAGACCTCGGCAGCCTGCCCGTCATCGTCGGCCTGGTCATCATCTCGCTGGTGTTCTACTCCCAGGAGCCGACGTTCCTGTCCTCCCGCACGCTGGTGAACATCTCGCTGTTCGCCGCGCCGATCGGGATCATCGCCATCGGCGTCGTCCTGATCCTGCTGCTCGGCGAGATCGACCTCTCGGTCGGGTCGGTCAGCGGGCTGGCGGCTTCGGTGATGGCGGTGCTCGTCGTCTACCACGACTACCCGCTGTGGCTGGCCCTGGTCGCCGGTGCGGCCACCGGCCTGGCGATCGGAGCGTTCTACGCCTTGCTCTATACGAAGATCGGTGTCCCGAGCTTCGTGATGACCCTCGCCGGTCTGCTCGGTTTCCTGGGTCTGCAGCTGTTCGTGCTGGGCAAGAACGGCACGGTCAACCTGCCTCCGGACTCGAGTCTCGTGGAGTTCACCCGGTCCTCGTTCGTCACGGGCATCGCGTCGTACGTGATCGTGGTGCTGGTCGCGCTGGCGTACGGCGGCGCGCTCTTGTGGGGGGCCCGCCGCCGTGCGGCGGCCCAGCTGTCCACGCCGTCCATCACAGGCATCGCGATCCGCACCGTGCTGCTCGGGGTGGGCCTGCTGTACCTGACCTACTACCTCAACATCGACCGCGGTCTCGGCTACCTACCACTGCTGTTCGTGGCGCTCGTCGTGGTGATGGACCTGTTGCTGCGCAAGACCATGTGGGGTCGGCACGTGTTCGCCGTCGGCGGCAACGAGGAGGCGGCACGCAGGAGCGGCATCCACGTGAACCGGGTGTACTTCTCGGTGTTCGCGCTGACCGGGTTCTTCGCGGCGCTCGGCGGCCTGCTCGCGGCCGGGCAGCTCACCTCCGTCTCCCAGGCGAGCGGCGGCACGGACACCAACCTGACGGCGATCGCCGCTGGAGTCA
>DATFGA010000078.1:0-2817 GCA_035249775.1 Nocardioidaceae bacterium
GATCGAGCGCTACCGTTCCCAGCACGGCCTGCCGATGAGCCACCCCCGGATCGCGCAGCTGGACCTCGCCTACCACGACATCCACCGAAACCGCGGCCTCTACTACCTGCTCGAGAAACGCGGAGCGGTCGCCCGGGTCACCACCGACCTGAAGATCTTCGAGGCCAAGTCGGTGCCGCCGCAGACCACGCGCGCCCGGCTGCGCGGCGAGTTCATCAAGCGCGCGCAGGAACGGCGCCGTGACTTCACCGTCGACTGGGTCCACCTCAAGCTCAACGACCAGGCGCAGCGCACCGTGCTCTGCAAGGACCCGTTCCGCGCCCACGACGAGCGGGTGCATAAACTGATCGAGGGCATGTGACGGTGCACAGCTAGGACCAGGGAACTCTCAGGTTCGCCGGTTATCGTTTGCCCCTCATCCCAATCCTGCTCTTTCGAGGTGTTGTCGTGCGTCGACGTCTAGTAGCGCTGACCGTTGTCCCCCTGCTCCTGTTCGGCGCCGCCGCCTGCGGGGAGGACACGGGTGGCGAGGCCGGTGGCAGCGACACCGCCAGCAACGTGGAGATGGGCGACAAGATCGACGGCCTCGAGGTGACCGGCGAGGTCGGCGAGGCCCCTGAGGTCACGATCGACGCACCGCTGGAGCTCGACGACACCCAGTCCCAGGTGATCACCGCCGGCGACGGCGACCCGGTGGTGGCCAACGAGCAGGCGCTGCTGCACCTCTACGTCGCCAACGGCACCACCGGGGAGAAGGCGGCGACCACCTACGACCAGGGCGCCCCGGTCAACCTCACCCTGAGCGAGGACCAGTTCTTCCCCGCCGTGCTCGACGCGATCGAGGGAAAGCCGGTCGGCAGCCGGGTCGCCGTTGCCGCGGTCCCGGCCGACGCCTACGGCCCGCAGGGCATGGAGCAGCTGAAGCTCGGCCCCGAGGACAACGTGCTCTTCCTCGTCGACATCATGTCCGTGGAGCCCACCGAGACCCTCGACGGGCCCGAGGGTGAGGAGCAGGACGTGGCCGGCGACGTACCGACGGTCGAGGAGACCGACGGCGAGGTCACCAACATCGACTTCAGCAACGCACCGAAGAAGCCGTCGGACGAGCTGCAGGTGATCACCCTGATCGAGGGCGAGGGCCCGCCGGCGCGCGACAACAGCCTGGTCACCTTCGACTACTTCGGCCAGGTCTACGGCACCGACAAGGTCTTCGACGAGTCCTTCAGCAAGGAGCCGGTGACCTTCCCGCTCGGCGTCGGCGGACTGATCAAGGGCTGGGACGAGGGCCTTGTCGGCGTTCCCCGCGGCAGCCGGGTGCTGGTCATCGCGCCGCCGGAGTTCGGCTACGGCGAGGGCGGCAACCCGCAGGCCGGCATCGGCGGCACCGACACCCTCGCGTTCGTGGTCGACATCCTCGGCGTCGGCTGACCCGACGTGAGGTAGGTTCGCCTGCGACGGTCAGCGGACAAGGGGACTCTGTGGCGGCACGAAAGAGCGAACGCCTGCTCAACCTGCTGATCACGCTTCTGGTCTCGCGCAGCTACGTGACCAAGGAACGCATCCGCGGCGTGGTCGAGCAGTACCGCGAGGCGGGCGACGAGGCGTTCGAGAAGATGTTCGAGCGGGACAAGGACGAGCTGCGTGCCCTCGGCATCCCGATCGAGGTCGGCTACCTGGACCGCGCCTTCGAGGACGAGCCCGGCTACCGCGTCGAGCGTTCCGCCTTCGAGCTGCCCGAGATCGACCTGGAGCCCGACGAGGCCGCGGTGATCGGCCTCGCCGCGCGGGTGTGGCAGCACGCAGGTCTGGCCTCGGCCACCTCCGACGCGCTGGTGAAGCTGAAGGCCGCAGGGGTCAGCGTCGACCGAGCCGCCCTCAACGTCGTACAGCCTCAGCTCGCCGTCGAGGAGCCGACCTTCGAGGCGTTCTGGGACGCGACCCGCTCCCGCACCCCGGTCACGTTCGACTACCGCTCCTCCGCCTCGGCCGAGCAGCGCCGGCGCCACCTCCAGCCGTGGGGCGTGGTCTCCTCGCACGGTCGCTGGTACGTCGTGGGCCACGACACCGACCGCGCCGAGCCACGGATGTTCCGGCTCTCCCGGGTCCAGGGCGAGGTCCGCACCGACGGCAAGCCCGGGGCGTACGACGTACCCGAGGGCACCGATCTGCGCGCGCTGACCCAGACCCTCGCTCCACCTGTCGCGGACCAGCGGGCGTCCCTGCTGGTCCGGGCGGACTGTGCGCACGGGCTGCGCCGCCACGCCAGACCGGCCTCGTCCACCGACGCACCCGAGGGCTGGGACCGGATCGAGGTCGACTTCGGCCGGACCGACGCGCTCGCCGACGAGGTGCTCGGCTACGGGGCCGACGTGATCGTGGAGAGCCCGCCGGAGCTGCGGGCGCTCGTGGTCGACCGGCTGCGTGCCGTGGCCGGAATGGCCGGGACCGCCGGAGCTGCCTCGTGAGCGGGGGAGCGCGCGACCAGGTCGGCCGGCTGCTCGCCCTGGTGCCCTACATCCAGAGCCGCGAGGAGGTCTCCGTCGAGCAGGCGGCCGCCGACTTCGGGGTCCGGCCGGCCCAGATCGTCAAGGACCTCAACGTGCTCTGGTTCTGCGGTCTGCCCGGACTCGGCATGGGCGACCTGATCGACGTCGACATGGACGCCCTCACCGGCGAGGGCGTGATCCGGGTGTCCAACGCCGACTACCTCACCCGGCCGCTGCGGCTGGGCAGCTCGGAGGCCTCGGCGCTGATCGTCGCGCTGCGGGCGCTCCGGGACGCCAGCGACGAGTCGGTGCGCCCGGTGGTGGACCGCAC
>DATFGA010000079.1:0-4627 GCA_035249775.1 Nocardioidaceae bacterium
CTCTCCGGGTCGGTGACCAGGCGGACCGCGACGCCACGTTCGGCCGCGAGCAGCGGCGCGTTGACGTAGGACACCTGGTCCTCGATGACGTCGGAGAAGACGCCCTTCAAGGCCGCGAGCTCGAGCACCTTCACGTCGTACTGCGTGATCTCACCGCGCACCTCGACGTCGAGCTGCTGCGCGACCTCGCCGGCGAGCGCGGTGAAGATCCGGCCCAGCTTCTCGGTCAGCGGGATGCCCGGTCGGACGTCCTCGGCGATCACGCCGCCCTGGACGTTGACCGCGTCCGGGACCAGCTCTCCGGACAGCGCGAGCCGGACCGACTTGGCGACGGCGATGCCGGCCTTCTCCTGCGCCTCGTCGGTGGAGGCACCCAGGTGCGGGGTCGCCACCACGTTCTCGAACTCGAACAGCGGGCTGTCGCAGCACGGCTCGCTGGCGAACACGTCCAGTCCCGCAGCGGCGACCCGGCCTTCCTTGATCGCGACGTAGAGCGCGTGCTCGTCGACGATCCCGCCGCGGGCGGCGTTGACCAGCACCAGCTCGGGCTTGACCTTGGACAGCTGCTCCTCGCCGATCAGGCCCACGGTCTCCTGGGTTTTCGGCAGGTGCACCGACATGAAGTCGGCCTCCGCGAGCAGCTCGTCGAGGGTGACCAGCCGGACGCCCATCTGCGCGGCGCGGCCGGCCTGGACGTAGGGGTCGTAGGCGATGACCTTCATCCCGAACGCGGACAGCCGCTGCGCGACCAGGACCCCGATCCGGCCGAGGCCGACGATGCCGACGGTCTTCTCGTAGAGCTCGACACCGGTGTACTTGCTGCGCTTCCACTCGCCGTTCTTCAGCGCGGCGTTGGCCGGTGCGACGTGGCGCGCGGCGGCCAGCATCAGCGCGACCGCGAGCTCGGCGGCGGAGACGATGTTGGAGGTCGGCGCGTTGACGACCATCACGCCGTTCTGCGTCGCTGCCCTCACGTCGACGTTGTCGAGACCGACGCCGGCGCGGGCGATCACCTTCAGGTTCTTCGCCGCGGCAAGGGCCTCGACGTCGACCTTGGTGGCGCTGCGTACCAGGATCGCGTCGACGTCGGCGATGGCGGGCAGCAGCTGACCGCGGTCGGCACCGTTGCAGGTGCGGATCTCGAAGTCCGGTCCGAGTGCCTCGACGGTGGCGGGGCTCAGCTCTTCGGCGATGAGTACGACGGGCTTGCTCACGGTGTGATTCCTCGAGTGTTGTGAGTCGGCTTTGACCTGGCTCTGCATCCCGTCTCGCGGGAGCGGCCGTGCACGACGCTGTGCCCGCGGCAACTGTACCTGACCTCCCCGTCCCAGAAGGGCCGTCCCCGATACTGGACGCGTGACCGCACCCGACCCCGGCCAGCTCGCCGTCGACCTGACCGCCGAGCTGGTCGCCATCGACACCACCAACCCGGCCCTGGTCCCCGGTTCGCCGGGCGAGGCTCCCGCCGTGGACCACCTCGTGCGCCGGCTCACGAGCGCCGGGTTCCGCACCGAGGTGATCGACGCGGCCGGTCGACCGTCGCTGCTGGCCTGGCACACCGGGTCGCGGCCCGGCCGGACCCTGGTCCTCGACGGGCACCTGGACGTCGTGGGCGCCGGCGCGATGCCGCACCCCTTCGAGCCGCGAGTCGACGGCGACCGGATGACCGGCCGTGGCACCTGCGACATGAAGGCGGGCATCGCGGCGATGGTGGTCGCGGCCGAGGAGGCCGCCCGGCGCGACACGGCGGGCACGGTCGTTCTCGCCCTGGTCGCCGACGAGGAGTACGACAGCGTCGGCACCGAGGCGGTCCTCCCCGCCCTGGCGGAACTCGGCCTCTCCCCCGACGGCTGCATCGTCGGCGAACCCACGTGGCTCGACCTCGCGTCCGCCCATCGCGGGTACGCCGTCGTCGAGGTCACCTTGCGTGGCACCGCCGCCCACAGCTCCCAGCCCGAGCTCGGCGTCAACGCGCTCACCCACCTGGGCAGGCTGCTCGGGTACGTCGAACGCTCGCACGCGACCGTGTGCTCGGGTGCACCGCATCCCGCCCTGGGCCACGGGTCCTGGACGGCCACCGTTGCGCACGCCGGCGAGGCACCGTTCACCGTCCCGGACCGGGCCACGACCGTGCTCGAACGGCGAACCGTTCCCGGGGAGTCGGCCGCAGCAGCCCTCGACGACGTACGCACGATGCTGGCCGAGCTGACCGCGGCCGACGAGACCGTCTCCGCGGACGCACGGCTGGTGACCTGGCGCGACGCCTGGGAGCTCGGCACGGACCCGGCCACCGCGCGCCTGCTCGGACTGTTCGAGAGCGCCCTCCCCCGCCACGGCGGAGCCGCACCGGCCCGTGTGGGCTTCCCCTACTGGATGGAGTCGGCGATGTGGCAGGCGGCAGGGATCCCGACCGTCGTGTGCGGCCCGGCCGGTGGCGGGCTGCACGCCGACGACGAGTGGGTGGACCTGGCCCAGGTGCGCTGCTACGCCCGCGCACTCGTGGACGTGGTGGAAGGGTTCTGCGGTGGCTGACCGACCGGACGACCTCGACCCCCGTAACCTGCGTGGTGACGCGCCGCTGTTCGACGCCTACCTCGGGGCGGTCACGGGGCGGCGTACCTCGTTCACGATCCCGGGCCACAAGGGACGCCCGGACCTGGTCGGGCCGCTGGCGACGTGGGACGTGCCGCTGTACGGCGGGCTCGACGAGGTCAAGCAGACCCACGGCCGGCTGGCCGAGGCCGAGCGACGCGCGGCCCGGCTCTGGGGAGCGGACTTCTGCCGGTTCTCCGTCGGCGGTGCCACCCACGGCAACCAGGCGCTGGCCCTGGCGGTGACCCGGCCGGGCGAGCCGGTGGTGGTGCCGCGCACCCTGCACCGTTCGCTGCTGGTCGGGCTGGTGCTGTCGGGGGCGGTGCCGGTGTGGGTCCGGCCCGATGTCGACCCGGACCTCGGGCTGCCGCTCGGTGTCCGGGCGGACCAGGTGGCCGACGCGCTGGCCCGGCACCCCCGGGCGACCGCGGTGTTCACCGGGGACCCCAGCTATGTCGGCACCATCGGGGAGACCGCAGCGGTCGCAGAGGTCGCGCATCACCACGGCATCCCGCTCGTCGTCGATGCCGCATGGGGAGCCCACTTCGGCTTCCACCCGCTGCTGCCTGCGCACGCGCTCACCCTCGGCGCGGACGCCCTGGTCACCAGCGTGCACAAGGCGTTGCCCGGTCAGAGCCAGGCCGCCCTGGTGCTCGCCCGCACCCGCCGGATCGACCCGGGTCGGCTCGACGCGGCGGTGGAGGCGACCGCGACCACCAGCCCGGCCGGCTCCATCCTGGCCAGCATCGACGCCAGCCGGGCGCTGCTGACCCGCGACGGCGAGACACTGCTCGGCGCGCTCCTGGATCGGGTTGCCCGGGCCCGTGCGGCGCTCACAGCCATCGACGGGGTCCGGGTCCTCGACGGCGACCACGTGGACCCGGCCAAGCTGGTGGTGCTGCTGCCCGGCACCGGCGCCGATGGAAACTGCGTCGAGCGTGACCTGCTCGACGCGGGCCTGCCGGTGGAGATGGCCGACCGCGACACGCTCGTGCCGATGCTCACGCTCGCCGACGGCGACGCGGAGGTCGATGCGCTCGTGGGGACGATCGGCGCCGCGGTCACCCGCCATCGTGGTCCCGCCCGGAAGCCGGCCGGTGCGGCGGCGTGGACGGTGGCGCCGGTCACCGAGTGCTCACCGCGTGACGCGTATTTCGCCGACCACCGGACCGTTCCCGCGTCCGAGGCGGTCGGTTGCACGAGCGCCGAGCTGGTGGCGCCCTACCCGCCCGGGATCCCCGTCCTCGCCCCCGGCGAGCGGATCACCGAGGACGCGTTGACCGCGCTCCTGGCGGCCCGGGACAGCGGCACCCGGATCGCCTATGCGGCCGACCCGAGCCTGGCGACCTTGCGAGTCGTGGACCGCTGACCCGGCCCGGGGTACTCCCCATGGAGAACTACCGCTCCCCATGGCGCGAACACCATGGGGAGCGGTAGATCGCCTGCATACCGTGGTAAACCGCGGGCTCAGCGGGTGGCGGTGCCCTCGGTGTAGTCGGCGTCGTGCGACTTGACCCAGCTCATCAGCTTGCGTAGCTCGCGGCCGGTCTCCTCGATCGGGTGCTTCTCGCCCTTGGCGCGCAGCTCCTTGAACTCCGGCGCGCCGGCGTCCTGGTCGTCGATGAACCGCTGGGCGAACGCGCCGTTCTTGATGTCGGCGAGCACGTCCTCCATCCGCGACTTGACCGAGTCGTCGACCACCCGTGGGCCGGACACGTAGTCGCCGTACTCGGCGGTGTCGGAGACCGACCAGCGCTGCTTGGCGATGCCGCCCTCGTACATCAGGTCGACGATCAGCTTGAGCTCGTGCAGGCACTCGAAGTAGGCGACCTCGGGCTGGTAGCCCGCCTCGGTGAGCACCTCGAACCCCTTCATCACCAGCTCGGAGACTCCACCGCAGAGGACGGCCTGCTCACCGAACAGGTCGGTCTCGGTCTCCTCGGTGAACGTGGTCTTGATCCCGCCGGCGCGCAGGCCGCCGATGCCCTTCGCGTAGGACAGCGCCAGGTCCCAGGCCTTGCCGGTGGCGTCCTTC
>DATFGA010000080.1:0-5629 GCA_035249775.1 Nocardioidaceae bacterium
TCGGGCTGACCAGGGCGGCCAGTCCCACCGACATGGTCGCGTTGTAGGCGACCGCGCCCACGGCTCCGGCCACCACCAGCTCGCTGATCCCGCGCCGCTGTGCCGCCCACACCAGCGCCACCATCTCCGCGCTCGTCGCCAGGGCCAGCACGGTCAGCCCGATCACCGACTCGGTCACGTCGAACACGTCGACAAGTCCGCGCGAACCACGCACGGCGAGGAAGCCGCCGGCCACCATGCCGAGCAGGCCCAGAAGGACGAGCAGCAGCGACCGGGAGGGTTCGCCGTCGCCGTCCGCGGGCAGGTCGTCGACCACCTCGGCGAGCTCGCCGATCACCGGTGGCTGCCGTTCACGTCGCCATACCCACACCACTCCGACGACGTAGCCGAGGACCAGCACAGCTCCCTCGACGCGGCTCATCACCCCGTTCCACAGGAAGACCGTCGTGAGCACACCGGCCAGCGCGGCAGCAGCGCCGTACTCCAGCACCCTGCGGCTGACGGGCAGCCGGGTCAGCAGCGCCGCCAGGCCGAGCGCGAGGGTGAGGATGACCAGGTTCGCGCCGACCGCATCCCCGCTGGCGAGGGCGGGATGTCCCTGACCGGAGGCGAGCATGGCGGTGACCGCCTCCTCGGGTTCTGCTCCCGCAAGGAGGACCCCGAGGGCGAGCACGCTGACCTGGAGCCGGGCGGCCGCCGCGGTGACGTGCTCGGCGAACGCCTCGGCGCCGGCGGTGAGCAGCGCCGCACCAAGGACCAGCAGCAGCACGGGAACCACGACATCCAGCACGCACCCATCCTGGCGGACCGCGGATGCAACCATTCCGCCCGGTTCCGCGTCTTGGTCGCAGGAAACACGGGAGGATGGTGAGCACAGGTGCAACTCGTGGCTGAAGCAGGAGCGGTCAACGGCATGGAACGTCGTGGGACGGCGTCGAAGGACGCGGAGTTCGAGGCATACATGGCCGCCCGCCAGCCGAGCCTGCTGCGGACGGCGTACCTGCTGACCGGTGATCGGCACGCGGCCGAGGACCTGGTGCAGACCGCGCTCGCCAAGCTGTACCTGTCCTGGGACAAGGTGCAGCGGCGCGAGCTGCTCGACGGCTACGTCCGCCGGATCATGGTGAACGAGAACAACTCGCTGTGGCGCCGGGCCTGGAAGCGCAAGGAGCTCACCACCGACGAGGTTCCCGACTACACGCCGGTGCACGACCGTCACGACGACGGGCAGAGTGCGGCGCTGTGGGAGTTCGTGCAGACGCTGCCGAAGAAGCAGCGAGCGGTGATCGTGCTGCGCTTCTACGAGGACCTCAGCGAGGCGGAGACCGCCGAGATCCTCGGCATCTCGGTCGGCACCGTCAAGTCACAGGCCAGTCGCGCGCTCGCATCGATGCGGGCCCGCGTGCATGCGCAACCCATGCTCTCCCGGGAGGGGGACCACGATGAATGATCTCGAGAAGGACGCCCTGACCAGGGAGCTGCAGGACCGCTCCCACGACATCGGCGGCCACCCGATCGGCCTCGGCGACGTGAAGCAGAGCGCCCGCCGGATCCAGCGGCGGCGGCGGATCGCGAGCGGCTTCGTGGCCGCTGCGGTGCTCGCCGTGGCGGTGCCCACGTCGATCGCGGTGACCAACGGGATCAACAACACGGCGCCCGGCCCGGTCGAGCAGCCGACCCCGAGCGTCACCCAGACCGCCACCCCGGACGGGCCGGTCACGCTGGCCCTGGAGGACCTTTCGCGCGGAGAGGACCCACAGCGGAGCTACTTCGACAACGGCGACCTGGTCACCCCGGACGGGGTGCTGGAGTTCCCGGTCAGTCTGCAGAGCGCGACGCCGTACGGCGAAGGCTGGATCGGCCTCGGCTATGACGGCCAGGGCAGTGCCGAGGTCTTCATGTTCGACGCCGACCTCAACATCACCAACCGTCAGCCGACCAACGAGGTGCTCGCGGTCAGCCCGGACGGAAGCCAGATCGCCTACGTGGTGGTCGAGGAGGACGGCACCCAGACCTTGGTGAACGCGCCGGCGGACGGGTCCGAACCGGTCACGTGGAGCTTCGGCGAGCGGCCGGTGATCCGCCCGATCGGGTTCGTCAGCGCGTCCGAGGTGCTCTACCAGACGGAGGAGGAACGTTCGGTCGTCGGCATCGCCTCTTCTGAAGGGCTGACCGTGCTCGAGGGGTTCATCAACTCCACGTCGGCCAACCCGGACACCGGGCTGGTCACAGGGCAGACGTCGTCGTCGGACACCGGCTCGTGCTGGGCGGTGATGGACCCGGCGACGAGCACCACGGACTTCGTCTGGGACACCTGCGAGTACTCGCTGGTCGAGCTCAGCCCCGACGGGCGCCACGTGATCGCCACCAGCGGACAGGACGGCCTAGGCCTGCGCGACCTGTCGATCCTGGACGCGCGGACCGGTGACCCGGTCGTGAGCTACGAGCAGGGTCCACGCTCGACGGTCTCGCTCGTGTTCAGCGTGTGGGAGGACTCCGACTCGCTGCTGTCCATCGCGACGCCGGACGACGGCCGGACATGGACGATGGTCCGGATGGACACCTCCGGTGCGCTGGAGGAGGTCATCGAACCGGTGGACCAGGAGCCGAACAGCGACTGGCCCTTCTGGTTCCCGGTGATCTGAGCGTTGACCCGGTCCGTGGCACAGCCACTCCGACCGGCACTCGCGACGAGCCGCCGCGCGCCGTACGCCTGCCGCACGCCGGTGACCCCGCCGAGTGCCGGTCCCAGCGGTCGTCAGGCGACGACGGTGGTGACCGGCATGCTGGAGTCGGCCGGCAGGTCGAGGTCGGAGGCGTCCCGTCCGCGGGCGACCAGCTCGGCGCCGAGGGCGGCCACCATCGCACCGTTGTCGGTGCACAGGCCCGGTCGCGGCACTCGGACCCGGATCCCCTTCGCGGCCGCGCGTTCCTCGGCGAAAACCCGCAGCCGGGAGTTGGCCGCCACGCCGCCGCCGATCAGGATGTCGTCGACGCCGTGTACGACGGCCGCGTCCACCGCCTTGCGGGTCAGCACGTCGCAGACGGCCTCCTGGAACGACGCCGCGACGTCCTCGACCGGGACCGGTTCACCGGACCGCTCCCGCGCCTCCAC
This sequence comes from Nocardioidaceae bacterium, assembly GCA_035249775.1. GTDB lineage: Bacteria > Actinomycetota > Actinomycetes > Propionibacteriales > Nocardioidaceae > Nocardioides_C. Next base: position 3,116 of record DATFGA010000080.1, read on the forward strand.
CCATCGCGCGACCGCCGTCTTCAGCCCCGAGAACGAGAAGTCGAACCGGTGCCGCTCCAGGTCACGGCCACTGGTGAGGCCGCGCGGGAAGTCGATCGCGACCGAGCTGCCGGAGCGGGCGGCCTTGTCGATGTAGGGGCCGCCCGGGAACGGCAGGCCGAGCAGCCGGGCCACCTTGTCGAAGGCCTCCCCCGCTGCGTCGTCGATGGTGGCGCCGAGCGGGTCCACACCGACCGTCACGTCGGAGACCTTCAGCAGCGAGGAGTGGCCGCCGCTGACCAGCATCGCGATGCAAGGCTCGGGCAGCGGGCCGTGCTCGAGCTGGTCGACAGCGACGTGGGCGGCCAGGTGGTTCACGCCGTAGATCGGCTTGCCCAGCCCGATGGCCAGCGCCTTCGCGGCGGCGACCCCCACCAGCAGGGCGCCGGCGAGTCCGGGGCCGCTCGTCACCGCGATCGCGTCCACGTCGTACATCTCGATCCCCGCGCTCTCGCAGGCCCGTTCGATCGTGGGCACCATCGCCTCGAGGTGCGCGCGGGAGGCGACCTCGGGAACGACGCCGCCGAACCGGGCATGCTCCTCGACGCTGGAGGCGATGGCGTCGGCGAGCAGGGTGTGCCCGCGGACGATGCCGACGCCAGTCTCGTCGCAGGAGGTCTCGATGCCGAGCACGAGGGGCCCGTCTTCGTTGGCTGCCATCTGTCTATCCTCTCCCGCGGCGAAGGATCAGCGCGTCGGTGCCGTCCCGGTAGTAGCGGCGACGCCGGTCGATCTCCACGAACCCCTCCCGGGCGTAGAACGCGAGCGCGGGCCCGTTGGCCTCGCTCACCTCGAGCAGCACCGCGTCGGCGCCGTCGTCGTGCACCTGCTCGAGAGCGGCCTCGAGCAGGGCAGTGGCGACGCCCTGGCGTTGTCGGGCCGGGTCGACGCCGATCCGCTGCAGGTCCACCACGTCGCCGCTCCGCAGAGTGAGCACGTAGCCGATGACCTGGCCGTCGGAGACCGCCACCGCGCAGGACCGGTCCGCTGCGGTGAGCTCGGCGAGCACCGAGGAGGAGGACCAGGCGTCGGCGCCGAACAGCGCCGTCTCCAGGGCGAGGATTTCGTTGGCGTCGGCGGACGTGGCCGGACGCACGATCATGAGACCCGCTTGGGTTTTCCGGGCTCCGCGACGTCGGGCCGGCGCAGGTACAACGGCTCCGGGTCGAGCAGCTCGGCGCGTTCGGCGACGACCACCTCGGCCAGGACACCGGCCCGGGGATGCTCCGGGGCGACGAACCCGGGGAACGCGTCCGGGTAGAGCAGCGCACCGCGGCCGACGACCGGCCCGTCGGTGGCGACATCGGCCGGCCTGGACACGTGCGGACCGTCCAGCCGGATGCCGGCTTCGTCGTACGACGCCCAGTACACCTCCTTGCGACGGGCATCGGTGGCAACGAGGAACGGGCCGCTGACCGCGGAGGTGTCGACGGCCTCGGCCGCGAGCACGTCGAGGGTGCACACGCCGTACACCGGGATCTCCAGCACCGACGCCAGCGTGCGGGCGGTGACCAGGCCGACCCGCAGGCCGGTGAACGGACCGGGCCCCACGCCGACCGCGACCGCGGTCAGGTCCTGCCGGACGACGCCGGCCTCGGCGAGCACGGCGGTGATCCCGGGCGCGAGCAGCTCACCGTGGCGCATCGCGTCGACGGCGGTGGACTCCGCGACCACGCGTTCACCGTCGTGCAGCGCAACGGCGACGGCAGGGGTGGCGGTGTCGAACGCGAGGAGCACGGGACCGAGGTTACGCGAGCGCCGCGGCGAGCCCGGAGCCGATCCAGCGGGCGCCGACCGGGGTGAACCGCACGTGCCGGGCGTCGTCCTCGAGCGGGTCGTCGCCGCGGGCCCTGGTGATGGTCACCTCGAGCCGGGTGTCCGCGAGGCCCTCGGCGACGCCCTCGCCCCACTCGACGACGGTGACCGCCTCGTCCAGCGAGGTGTCGAGGTCGAGGTCGTCGAGCTCGGCGATGCCGCCGATCCGGTAGGCGTCGACGTGGACGAGTGCCGGGCCGCCGGCGAGCGAGGGGTGCACCCGGGAGATCACGAACGTGGGCGAGGTGACGTCACCGCGCACCTTCAGGCCGGTGCCCAGACCCTGGGTGAACGTGGTCTTGCCGGCACCGAGGTCGCCGGTGAGGAGCACCAGGTCGCCGGCCCGCAGCACGGTCGCCAGCTTCTCGCCGAGCGCCCGGGCCTCGTCGGCGGTGCCCGCGACCCGTTCGACCGGGAGGGCCTTCGCCATGGTCAGCTCGGTGCCGGCGCGGTCGAGCTCGGTGTAGCCGAGGTGCTCCCAGAACCGGATCGTCTCCGGAAGCTCGGTGCGCGCGGCGAGCCGGAGCCCGTCGTACCCCCTGCGGCTTGCGAGCCGCTCGGCGGTGCCGACCAGCGCGCCGGCGACACCGCTGCCCTGAGCGTCCGGGTGCACCGCGACCCGGCGCAGGCCGAGGAGCTCCCCGTGCGGCTGCAGCAGGA
>DATFGA010000081.1:0-4309 GCA_035249775.1 Nocardioidaceae bacterium
CACGGGGCTCCTCGCCCCGCAGGTCGCGGATCACCAGCTCCAGTCCCGGAACGATGAACGAGGTCTGCCGGGCACGAGTCACCAGCTCGTCGTACGTGAAGGTGGCGTCCTTGGTGAAGATCTGCCGGTCGGGCCAGAACCTCACCCGGGTCCCGGTCACGCCCTTCTTGACCCGCCCGCCCTTGTGCAGGCCGGACTGCGGCGTGAACTTCGCTGCCGGCCCGTCGCCGGTGAAGACGCCGGGTACGCCGCGCTGGAAGGACATGCCCTGGGTCGCCGGGGACCGGTCCACCTCCACGTCGAGGCGCGCAGACAACGCGTTCACCACCGAGGAGCCCACCCCGTGCAGGCCACCGGTGGCCACGTAGGAGCCGCCGCCGAACTTGCCCCCGGCGTGCAGCTTCGTGAAGACCACCTCAACGCCGGAGAGCCCGGTCTTGGGCTCCTTGTCCACCGGGATGCCGCGGCCGTTGTCGTGGACCTCCGCGGAGCCGTCCTCGTGCAGGGTCACGTCGATCCGGGTGCAGAACCCACCCAGCGCCTCGTCCACCGCGTTGTCGATGATCTCCCACACGCAGTGCATGAGGCCGCGGGTGTCGGTGGAGCCGATGTACATCCCGGGCCGCTTGCGCACCGCCTCGAGCCCCTCCAGGACGAGGAGATGACGGGCGTTGTAGGCGTTGTCGATCTTGGGACCTCCGGCGGTGCGGGCTGGCACGTGACTCCTCGAGGCGAGCGGTCTGGGTCTGCGGAGCCAATCTACCCGCGACACGCCCACCGCCCGGAACGCCACGCCTACCACGGTTTCGGTCCCGCAGGGGTCACGATGTTCGGCAAGTCACGATGCGACAACGGAGGTTTCAAGTTCGGCCGTTTGGCAACTTAAACCTTCCAAGCCGCGTCAGACTTGGTAGCGAACGACATGTGGGAAGGGTCACCCGGTCTCACCGGGGTAGCCCCTCACCGTCGGGAAGCATCAGGCGTGATTGGATGTTGTGTCAGGTGAGACGGAGAGAGAAGGGCCCAGGAAACCCCAAGGATCGCCTTGGAACATTGGACCCACTCGCTACGTTGAGCAAGACACCAAGGAAGGAAGAAGGCCTCAAGTGACCACTGCAGTTGCCCCCAGCACACCGCTGACTGCTGTAGACCGTTGCGACCGGTGCGGTGCCCAGGCCTACCTGCGCGTGGAGCTCTCCGGAGGCGGCGAGCTGCTGTTCTGCGCACACCACGCCCGTGAGCACGGCGACAAGCTTCGTGAGATCGCAGTGAGCGTCCACGACGAGACCGGCAAGCTGTCTGAAACCCCGGCAGTAGCACCCGACACCGAGTTCTGAGCAACCCGACCACCCACAGACCAAGACGAGAGAAAGCCCCGGGCGATGTGCCCGGGGCTTTCGTCCTCCGTGAACCTGATGTGACAGGGTGACCCGCGTGAACGTCACCGAGCTGGTCGTCGGGCTGGCCATCGTCGTCGGCCTGGTCGGGATCGTCGTTCCCGTCCTGCCCGGAACCCTCCTCATCCTCGGAGCGATCCTGGTCTGGTCCACCGAGGACGGCTCCGCCATGGCGTGGACGGTGTTCGCGATCGCGACGGTGCTGCTCGTCGTCGGCGCGATCGTGAAGTACACGGTCCCCGGCCGCCGTCTCAAGGCCACCGGCGTGCCCAACCGCTCGATCATCCTCGGCGGGGTGCTCGGAATCATCGGCTTCTTCGTGATCCCGGTGATCGGCCTGTTCATCGGGTTCGTGCTCGGGGTCTACCTCTCCGAGCACCAGCGGGTGGGCGGTGCGCTCGCCTGGCCGTCGACCCGCGGCGCGCTCAAGGCGGTGGGCGCCTCCATCCTGATCGAGCTCGCCTCGGCCCTGCTCGCGACCGCCACCTGGCTCACCGGCGCGATCCTCACCTGAGCCGATGGCGGTCGTCCTCGCGCTCTGCTCGGCGTTCGCCTACGGGCTCTCGGACTTCGTCGGCGGCTTTCTCTCCCGCCGTACGTCGGCCTGGGCAGTCGCCGTGGTCGCGCAGATGTCGGCCTCGACCTGCACGGCCCTGATCGCCGTCTTCGTCGACGGCTCCCCCACCCCCCGTGACTTCGGCTGGGCCGCCGTGGCCGGGATCGCCAGCGGGATGGGCGCCGGGTTCCTCTACCGGGGCTTCGCGGCCGGCCGGATGAGCGTGGTGGCGCCGGTGTCCGCCGTGGGCGCGGCCCTGGTCCCCGTCCTGGCCGGCAACCTCGGCGGGGAACGGCTCTCAGTGATCGTGTGGCTGGGGATCGTGGTCGCCCTGCCCGGGATCTGGCTGGTGTCGCGGGTCCCCGACCCGACGGCCGGGACGGCGGGCGGGCCGGAGTCGGTCGTTCGCGGCTCCACGGCCGAAGGGCTGGTCGACGGGATCCTGGCCGGCCTGGGATTCGGCATCCTGTTCGCCGCGCTCGGACAGGTGCCCGCCGGGGCCGGCCTGTGGCCGCTGGCCGCCGCGCAGGCGATGTCGATCCCGGCGGTGATCGTGCTGGCCACGGGGCTGCGCGCCGCGTGGTTGCCGCGCGGGCCGGTGGTGTGGTGGGCGCTGCTGGCCGGTCCGCTCGGGGCGACCGCGACCGGCGCCTTCCTGCTGGCCTCGCAGAGCGGCTTCCTCACGGTGGCGGGCGTCCTGGCCTCGCTCTACCCGGCCACCACGGTGCTGCTGGCCGCGCTGGTGCTGCACGAGAAGATACACAGAGCCCAAGGCGTGGGCCTCGGGCTCTGTGCCCTCGCGATCGTGCTGGTCGCCGGCGGCTGACCGGGGTGCTGGCTCAGCCGCGCGCCACCCAGCGGGTCAGCTCACGCCGGTCCCCGAGCCAGTCGTGCACGAAGCCGTCGCCGGTGTCGCCGCTGGTGCGCACTGCGACCCGGACCTCGTCCGGGTTGCCGATGCAGTCGCGGTCCAGCTTGATGTTGGCGATGTCATCGGCGTAGTTCAGCTTCATGATGTAGCCGCACTCCAGCGGCTCCGCGCGACGGCTGGCCGGCTTCCAGCCCTCCGCCTCGATCAGCGCGTAGTCGGAACCCTCGAAGGTGCCACCCAGGAAGATGAACTCCGGACCGGCCTGGCCGCGGTCGGTGTCGAGGAACACCTTGATCCCGCTGCCGCTCCGGAAGGAGCGGACCAGGTCGTCGTGGCGGACCTTGACCCGGACGGCTGCCTCGTTGACGACCCGGACGCTGCGTACGTCGGCGCCGTGGTCGATGTCACCGCGAGCGTCCTGGAACGCCACGGTCTCGGCGCCCGCCGGGACGGCCAACGCGAGCGAGCCGAGGGCGACCGCGGCCACTGCGGCGAGCTTGGCGGACACGGAGGAGGGGGTGAAGAGGTTCATGTTCGTTCCTTCGTCAGTAAGACGCCAGGGGCGTCGTGCGCCTCACTGTGATGCGCTGTACCCAAGACGCGGCTACCCCGCGACGGGTTGCATCCGGTGGGCAGAAAGTTTCCGCGCGTTCAGATGCCCGCTCCTCAACGCGGCAGCAACGTGTCGATCGAGCCGCCCGCGGGCAACCGGAAAGCCCGGGCGACCTGGTCGAGCAGCTCGGTGTCGCCCTGCGCGGCCGCTTCCCGCATCAGCATCGTCGGCGGATGAGCGACCGCCCCGGCAACCGCCGACGCCATCCGGAGCAGGTGCTCGTCCGACGCGGGCTGACCCACCGCGGTCCGCCGCAGCTGGGCGAGACACAGCTCCTCGATCCGCTCACGCAACGCGCTGATCAGGGGTCCTGCCTCGCGGGACCGCAGTCCGGCCAGGTATCGCTCGGCGGCGGACTGAGCGGCCGCCTCGACCGCAGCGAGATGTCTGCCGTCCAGGGCGCTGGTGCGCTCGCGAGGGTCGGCCAGGTCGTCGAGGTCCAGCAGGGTCACCCCGGGGACGCAGGCGACGTCCGGGTCGACGTTGCGGGGCACCGAGAGGTCTACGATCACCAGCCCACGTTCGGTCCGCTCGCTCATTGCGGTTGCGACCAGCTCGGCGTTCAGCAGCCGGCGGCCGGCGGAGGTGGCCACGAACACCACGTCGGCCGACTCCAGCCGCGCGGGCAGCTCCTCCAGGCCGTGGACCTTCGGGCCACCCGCCGCACCGGCGACGAAGCGGCTCAGCAGGGCGGAGCGACACCCGTCCACCGGGAGGAACTCCATGACCTGCCGACCCATCGTCCCTGCGCCGACCACGATCGCGTCCACCTGACGCCCCCAGGGCACGCCGGCGACTCCGCGCGCCACCGCGAGCCGGGCGAGCAGGCCACGCCGGTCGTTCGGATCGTGCTGGTGCGGGACGGACTGAGC
>DATFGA010000082.1:0-7925 GCA_035249775.1 Nocardioidaceae bacterium
TTACCTGCCTCGTGTCGGGAAAGCCGGTCCAACTCCGGCGCTGACCCGCAACCGTAGGCCGCCGCCCGGGAGACCAGGCGACGGCGAGCCGGAACACCGACCCGGGACAGCGGCTCCCCATATCCGTCGAGGTCTACGGGACGGAGCCGGATCAGTGGCCCCGTGTCTGTACGCGGCCCAGCGGTCCGGTCTCGTCTGCGAACCGCCGCACACGAAAGGGCCATGATGGCCAGCTCCACGACTCTCCGCCGCAGCGCCGGCGTGCTCATCTCCTTGTTCGTCGCAGCCTCCGTCGTCACCGGTCTCAGCGGTACGGCGCACGCGGTCGACGGGTACAAGTTCTGGAACTACTTCCACGCCACGGACGGCACCTGGGCGTTCTCGCAGAAGGGTGCCTCGGCCTTCAAGCCTGCCGACGGCACCGTCGAGGGCTACCGGTTCGGGACGACCACCGCCAATGACACCGACGGGCTGCCACCGCGCGCAGACCTCGCCGAGGTGAACTTCGAGACCATCTGCGGCAACGCGGAGGCCGGGGCGGGCCAGAAGCGCGTCGGCGTGGTCATCGACTACGGCACCGAGGCCGACGCCGACGACACCAGCCCGCCGGTCCCCCGGGCCGAGTGCGCCGTGGTCGACGCCGACGCCAACGGCCTCCAGGTGCTCCAGGCCGTCGCCGACGTCCGGATCGAGAACAGCTTCTCCTGCGCGATCGACGGCTACCCCGCGCAGGGCTGCGGCGACCCGGTCGCCGACGCGACGGACGCCACGAACGAGCAGCCGGTCGCGTTCGAGCTGCCCGCCGACGAGACAGTGGAGCAAACCGCCACAGCCCCAGAGGACGACGGCAACGACCTGCTCTTCCCGCTGGTCCTCGCCGGGATCGTCGTGGTCGCCCTCGGCGCCGGCGCCTTCGCGCTGAACCGCCGCAACCCGGACGCCTGAGGGCTCGGCCCGCCGATGCGCCCGCAGCACCTGATCACCTTCCCCCGGAACCTCCATCCGGGGGCCTGGTGGCTGTGGGCGCTCGGCCTCGCCGCGGCCGCGAGCAGGACCCAGAATCCCGTGCCCCTGCTGCTGATTCTCGTCGTGACCGGATTCGTCGTAGCGGCCCGCCGCAGCAACGCACCCTGGGCGAAGTCGTACGGCGCGTTCCTGAAGCTGGCGCTGATCGTGATCGCGATCCGGATCGTCTTCCAGGCGGTGCTCTCCAGCGGCTCCCAGGGGCCCACGGTCCTGTTCACGCTGCCGGAGATCCCGGTTCCCTCCGACACCGGCATCAAGCTCGGCGGCATCATCAGCCTCGAGGCGGTGCTCCGCGCGTTCTACGAGGGCCTCCAGCTGGCCACCATCCTGTGCTGCATCGGCGCCGCGAACTCGCTCGGCAGCGCGCGCCGGCTGCTCCGCTACGTCCCCGGTGCGCTCTACGAGATCGGCGTCGCCTGCGTGATCGCCCTGACCTTCGCCCCGCAGCTGGTTACCGACGCCGGCCGGGTCCGCGCCGCACACCGGCTGCGCGGCCAGACCTCGCGCGGCCTCGGCTCCCTCAAGCGGCTGGCGATGCCGGTCCTGGAGGGTGCGCTGGACCGGTCGATCGAGCTGGCCGCGGCGATGGACTCGCGAGGCTACGGCCGTACGACGGACGCCGGACGCGTCTCGCGCAGGGTGACCGGCCTCCTCGTCTTCGGGGGGCTGCTCGGTGTCTGCGTCGGGGTCTACGGACTGCTCGCGGGGACCAGCGCCGGCTGGGTCGGCCTGCCGATGCTGCTGGCCGGATGCCTGCTCGCCGCGGTCGGCATGTTCTTCGGTGGCCGCCGCACCGGTCGCACCAAGTACCGCCCCGACCCGTGGGCGCTGCCCGAGTGGCTGGTGACCGGATCCGGCCTGACCGCCGCGGTCACCATGTTCGTCACGGTCGAGCGCAACCCGACCGTCCTGTTCCTCGCGTCCGTCACCCAGATTCCGCCGGTCCCGCTGCTCGCCTGCGCCGGCATCCTGGTGGCGATCGCACCGGCGTTCCTCGCCCCACCGCTGCCGCGCAGCGACCGTCCCGAGACCGCACAGCCGCAGCAGCTGGAGGTGGCCGCATGATCACGTTCGACCACGTCACCGTCACCTTCGCCGACGCCCCCGCACCCGTCCTCCGGGACGTGAACCTGACCATCCCCGAGGGCGAGCTGTGCCTGGTGATCGGCCGCACCGGTTCGGGGAAGACCACCCTGCTGCGGGCGATCAACGGCCTGGTCCCGCACTTCTCCGGCGGCACCCTGTCCGGCCGGGTCCTCGTCGACGGCCGCGACACCCGCGAGCACCGGCCCCGCGACCTCGCGGACGTGGTCGGCTTCGTCGGCCAGGATCCCCTCTCGGGCTTCGTCACCGACGTGGTCGAGGACGAGCTCGCCTACGGCATGGAGTCGCTCGGCCTGCCCCCGGAGGTGATGCGCAAGCGCGTCGAGGAGACCCTCGACCTGCTCGGTCTCGCCGAGGTCCGGCACCGTCCGCTGACCGACCTGTCCGGTGGTCAGCAGCAGCGGGTCGCGATCGGGTCGGTGCTGACCACCCACCCACGGATCCTGGTCCTCGACGAGCCGACCTCCGCGCTGGACCCGCTGGCCGCCGAGGAGGTGCTCGCGACGTTGCAGCGCCTGGTCCACGACCTCGGGCTCACCGTCGTACTCGCCGAGCACCGGCTCGAACGCGTCGTGCAGTACGCCGACCGCGTGGTGCTCGTGCCCGGGGGTGCCCGACCGGTCCGCAACGGGTCCCCCGAGGAGGTCCTCGTCGACTCGCCGATCGCGCCGCCCGTCGTGGAGCTCGGCCGGGTCGCCGGCTGGCAGCCGCTGCCACTGTCGGTGCGCGACGCCCGCCGCAAGGCCGGTGCGCTCAGGGCGCAGCTGGCCGACCTGACCGAGCCGCCGCACACCGCCGAGCCCGCCGCCGGGTCCGTCCCCGGGTCCGTCGCCGGACCGGTCGCGGTCACCGAGCACCTGGTCGCCGGCTACGGCCAGATCCCTGTGCTGCAAGGGATATCGACCACCGTCTCCGCCGGCGAGATCGTCGCGCTGATGGGCCGCAACGGCGCCGGCAAGTCCACCCTGCTCAAGACCCTGGTCGGGATGAAGCGGCCCAGCAGCGGCCGGGTGCACGTGGACGGGCACGTGCCCGCCGACCTGGAGCCCAGAGACCTGCTGCGCCACGTCGGCCTGGTGCCGCAGGTGCCCGCGGACCTGCTCTACGAGTCGACCGTCGGCCGCGAATGCACCCAGGCCGACAAGGACGCCGGTGTCGACACCGGGACGACGCGAGCCTTGTTCGAGCGGCTCTCCCCCGGCGTCGCCCTCGACCAGCATCCCCGCGACCTGTCCGAGGGCCAGCGGCTCACCCTCGCCCTGGCGATCGTGCTCGCCGCCGAGCCGCCGCTGGTGCTGCTCGACGAGCCCACCCGCGGCCTGGACTACACCGCGAAGCACCGGCTGGTGGAGATCCTGCGCGACCTCGCGGCCGCCGGGCACGGCATCGTCCTGGCCACCCACGACGTGGAGCTCGTCGCCGAGGTCGCCACCCGGGTGCTGGTGATTGCGGACGGCGAGCTGGTCGCCGATGGCAGCACCCCCGACGTGGTGGTCTCCTCCCCCGCGTTCGCTCCGCAGGTCGCCAAGATCCTCGCCCCGCAACGATGGCTCACCCCCACCGACGTCGCGCTCGCGCTCGCCGACACCGAGACGGTCTCGCGATGAGGCCGACCGACCTGATCCCGCTGCGGGGCCGGTCCGCCCTCGCGCTCACCGTGGTCTCCGCGGTCGGCCTGGTCGCGTTCGGCTGGCCGTTCCTCACCGAACCGGGCAGCGCCCTGGACAACTCCCACTCCGGCGACGCCCCGGTGCTGTTCGTCGTGATCCTGCCGCTGCTCGCCGCAATCGTGCTGGCCGAGCTGACCTCGGGCGGGATGGACGCCAAGTCGGTGGCGATGCTCGGCATGCTCGCCGCCGTGGGCGGTGCGCTGCGGGCACTCGGTCCGGGAACCGCGGGGCTCGAGCCGAGCTTCGCGGTGATCATCATCGGCGGCCGCGTGTTCGGCCGCGGCTTCGGGTTCGTGCTCGGTGCGGTCACCGTGTTCACCGGCGCGCTGATCACCGGCGGCGTCGGACCGTGGTTGCCGTTCCAGATGATGGCCGCGGGCTGGGTCGGCTTCGGTGCCGGCTGCCTGCCCAGGAGCGGCGGCCGGCTCGAGGTGGCCTGGCTGGCCGGCTACTCCTTCCTCGCCGGGCTGCTGTTCGGCATGGTGATGAACATCTGGTTCTGGCCGTTCGCCTCCTACGGCCCGGAGACCAGCTTCGTGCCCGGCGACCCGTTCACCGCGAACCTGGGCCGCTACACGCTCTTTTACGTGACCACGTCGTTGCTGTGGGACCTCGGCCGTTCGGTGCTCACCATGCTGGTGGTGCTGCTCGCCGGGTCCGCGTTGTTGCGGGCGCTGCGCCGCGCAGGACGTCGCGCCGCGTTCGACGTACCCGTGGTCTTCGAGCGATGAACGTCACCGTCCTGGGCACCGGGTCGGCCGACGGCTGGCCCAACCCGTTCTGCGCCTGCGCCTCGTGCACCGCGGAACGGACAGCCGGCCGGGTCCGCGGCCAGACCGCCGTCCTGGTCGACGGCCGGCTGCTGCTGGACTGCGGACCGGAGACGCCGCGCGCCGCGGAACGGGCAGGCGTGGACCTGACCGGACTACGCCACGTGCTGATCACCCACGCCCATCCCGACCACTGCTCACCGGCGTTCCTGCTGTTCCGGTCCTGGGTCGGCGACGCGCCGCTCGACGTGGTCGGCCCGCCGGACGTGATCGAGGCGGCCCGGTTGTGGGTCGCCCCCGAGTCGCCGGTGCGGTTCGTCGCGGTCACTCCCGGAGACAGGCTGAGCGTCGGCGAGTACGACGTGCGGGTGCTCGCCGCGCAGCACGGAACACCCGGCGAGACCGTCCTGTTCGACGTGAGTACGACGGACGCGCGACTGCTCTACGCAACGGACACCGGGCCGCTGCCGCAGGCGACCGTCGACGCGATGAGCGGCGCCGCCTTCGACCTGGTGTTCCTGGAGCAGACCTTCGGCGACCACACCACCCACGGCACCGACCACCTCGACCTGGCCACGTTCCCCGAGCAGGTGCGAAGGCTGCGCGAGGCCGGGGCGCTCACCCATGACACCGACCTGGTCGCCGTACACCTCTCCCACCACAACCCACCCACACCGGAGCTGGGCAGACGGCTCGCCGCCTGGGGCGCCCGGATCGTCGACGACGGCACCCACCTCGGCCGAGTCGGCCCGTCGGGCCGGCGCCCCTGCCGCACGCTGGTGATCGGCGGCGCCCGCTCCGGCAAGTCGCGGGAGGCCGAGCGGCTGCTGGCGGCGGACTCGGACGTGACCTACGTGGCCACCTCCTACCCGGTCGGGGACGATCCCGAGTGGGCCGAGCGGATCCGCCGGCACCAGCGGGACCGGCCCGCGCACTGGCGGACCGAGGAGACCCTCGACCTGGTCGGCGCGCTCACCGGCACCGGCGGCCCGTTGCTGGTCGACTGCCTCACGTTGTGGCTGACCCGGGTGATGGACCGGCACGACGCGTGGGACGAGGCGGCCTGGGCCGACAGCGCCGAGAAGGCGGTCCAGCAGGACATCGATGCGCTGGTCTCCGCCTGGCGGACCACGACCCGGCGGGTGGTGGCGGTCACCAACGAGGTCGGCCAGGGCGTGGTTCCCGACACGGCCGCGGGCCGCCGGTTCCGTGACGTGATGGGCCGGCTCAACGCCGATCTCGCTGCTGTCACCGAGGACGTCCGCATGTGCGTCGCCGGCCGCGTGATCCAGCTGTGAGCCAGGAGACCGACGACCGCGGAGGCGCCATCGACGGCTTCCGCCTTGCCGTCGGCACCCTGACCGTCGTGCCCACCCGACCCCCGGTCGTCGTCGACCGGCGGACCGCGTCCTGGGCGATGACGTTCGCGCCGCTGGTCGGTGTGCTGCTGACGATCCCGGTGCTGGTCACCATGCTCCTGCTCGGCTGGAGGGTCTTCGGGGTGGAACCCCCACTACATGAGGGCCTCGGCGGCGGTGGCTTCTTCTCACTCCGACCGGCCTCGCCGGTATTGACGGCCGCGCTGGTGATCGCCGTGCTGGCGTTCCTCACCCGGGCCATCCACCTCGACGGGCTCGCCGACACCGTCGATGGTCTCGGGTCGGGAAGGCCCGCGGAAGGAGCCCTCGACATCATGCGCCGGGGGGACATCGGCCCGTTCGGAGTGGTGGCTCTCGTGCTCGCGCTCCTGATCCAGGTCGTGGCGCTCGCCGAGCACGTCGCCACCGGGCGCGGGCCGCTCGTCCTGGCGCTGGCACTGGTGCTCAGCCGGTTGATGCTGCCGATGGTCTGCGCACGCGGCATCCCGGCTGCGCGTCGGGACGGCCTCGGTCACGCCGTAGCCGGAACGGTCAGCGGTCTGCAGCTGCTGGCCGCGCTGGCGTTCTCCGCCGCGGTCCTCGGGACCACGGGTGCGACGTACACCGGTTTCACCTTCCTCTACGAGCCGTTGTTGCAGGGCGCGTTCGTGGCGACCATGGCACTCGGAGCCGGAGCACTGGTCTGCCTGTGGTCGGTCAGACGGCTCAGTGGGGTGACCGGTGACGTGATGGGCGCCTGCGTCGAGGTCACGTTCACCGTCGCGCTCGTCGTACCCTCCCTGATCTGACCCCCCGGAGCAACGCGCCGGGCACCTCTATACGTGCAAGACTGTAAAGACGACGAGGCATGACGAGGAGTGCTGTGAGCGACAAGGCGATCGTCCTGGCACGGCTCGCCACCGTCGTCGCCAGCAACCCGGTCCAGGGCTCGTTGGCGGCACGCCTCTGTGTCGCCTGCCGCACGCTGTTGGAGGTGGACGGGGCTGCGATCACCATCGACAACCTGTCGCCGCATCGGATGACGATGTGCTCGACCGACGATCTGTCTGGCCGGCTCGAGGATCTCCAGGAGGTGCTCGGAGAAGGCCCGTCGCAGGATGCCTACCGGACCGGCCAGCCGGTCACCTCGATCCTCGACGACGAGGACGAGGACCGGTGGCCCCAGTTCACCATCGCCGCTCGTGACCTGTTGGGCCGGCAGGTTGCGTTGTTCTGTCTTCCCATGCGACCCGGCGCCGACGTGCTCGGGGTGCTGACCTTGTACAAGCGGCCACAGGGCGAGCTCGGCGAGGACCTGGAGACAGCCCTGTTCCTCTCCGATGCGGTCGCGGTGGCGCTCCTGCGCGAGCCGACGATGGACGGTGAGCTCGGCGGGGTCGGTCCGTGGAAGGACCGGTCCGTCATCCACCAGGCCACCGGGATGGTGATCGCCCAGCTCGGCCTCGCACCCGACGACGCGATGGCCCTCCTGAAGGCTCATGCCTTTGCCCAGTCGGCAACGCTGCTGGAGACGGCTACTGCCGTCGTCGAACGCCGACTCGACTTCGGGAGGTCCTGATGCATCCGGCGACCGACCCGACGCTGGCCGGCCGACTGTTGGCACGCTCGACCGCGGCACTGGTGAGTCCGTACGACGTGACGGGTCTGATGTCGCGGTTGCTGGACGACTGTGTCGAGGCGTTGGGGGCCGACTCGGCGGGGTTGCTGGTGACCACGGAACCCGCCCTCGAAATGTTGAGCGCCACCTCGCACCGTGCAGTGGAGCTCGAGATGATGCAGTCCCAGACCGACGCGGGCCCTTGCGTGGAGGCGATCCGGTCCCGTGAGCGGGTCTCCAGCTGCTCCCAGGAGGACATGGCCGCGCGTTGGCCGGCGTTCTCCGCCGTGGCAGAACGCGCCGGCTACCGTTCGCTCCACGCGCGCCCGATGACCTGGCAGGGTCGTGTGATCGGTGGGCTCAACCTGTTCTACTCCGA
>DATFGA010000083.1:0-9242 GCA_035249775.1 Nocardioidaceae bacterium
ACAACGGCTTCGAGCTGGTCCTCGCCCTGTTCGCAGGACTGGCCACCATCGCGATGCTCGGCGCCGGCAAGTTCAGCACCGACGGCCTCCTGGGTCGCTCCGCGCTCGCCAGCTGACACTCTGCTGAGTGCCGCGTCGGGCGGGCATGCAGAACCGCCGTTCGGGTACCGGACGGACAAGCGTCGGCTCGGCGTTCGCCGGCCGACAGTTGTCTGCCCGCGAAGGAACCCACCATGGCCCAGCTCCCCGGACGCCTCGAGTCGCACTGGCTCGACACGACCCCCACCACGTCGTACCCGCCGCTCACCACCGACCAGACGGTCGACGTGGTGGTGGTCGGGGCCGGCATCGCCGGGGTCTCGACGGCCTGGGAACTGGTGCGCGCGGGGAAATCGGTCGCGCTCGTGGAGGCGGACCGCGTGGTCGCCGGCGTCACCGGCTACACGACCGCGAAGCTCAGTGCACAGCACACGCTGATCTACGCCCAGATTTGCAAGACGTTCGGCGCGGACGGCGCCAGGTCCTATGCCCAGTCGCAGCAGGACGCCATCGAGCACGTCCGCAAGGTCAGTGACGATCTCGGGATCGACTGCGACCTCGAGCGGGTGCCTGCCTACACCTACGTCGAGTCCGAGGAGCAGCTGCAGCAGATCCACGACGAGGTGGATGCTGCCAACGACGCCGGGCTGACCGCCTCCTTCGTCACGGAGACCAGCCTCCCGTTCTCGATCGCCGGCGCGATCCGGGTCGAGGAGCAGGCGCAGTTCCATCCCCGCAAGTACCTCCTCGGCCTGCTCGACGACTTCACCTCACGAGGCGGACTCGTGTTCGAGCAAAGCCGCGTCGTCGGCCTGGACGAGGGCGAACCCTGCACCGTCACGACCGAGAACGGCGCGACGATCAGGGCGCAGGACGTCGTGGTCGCCTCGCACTACCCGGTCTTCGACCGGGCCGGGATGTTCGCCCGCCTCGAGCCGCACCGCGACCTGGTCGTCGCCGCGACGATCCCCGAGGACGACGACCCGCAGGGCACCTACATCACCACCGAGAACAACACGCGCTCGGTCCGCACCGCGCCCTACGCCGACGGGCAGCGGCTGCTGATCATCACCGGCGAGCAGTTCACGCCGGGCTCCGCCGACGTCACCGCGCGCTTCGAACGGCTGGTGTCCTGGACCCAGGAGCGGTTCCCGCGCGCAGAGGTGGTCTACCGATGGGCGACGCAGGACAACGCCACCACCGACAAGGTGCCGTTCGTCGGGCCCTTCCACCCCCGCGCGAAGCACGTGTACGTCGCCACCGGGTTCGCCGGCTGGGGAATGACCAACGGAGTCATGGCCGGCCGGCTGCTCAGCGGGCTCATCACCGGTGATCGGCTGCCGTGGACCGACCTCTACGACCCGCGCCGGATGGAGCCTCTGAAGGAAGCCGTGCCGATGCTGAAGCTGCAGGCCAAGGTGGCCAAGCACTTCATCGGCGACCGGCTGTCCTCACACGTCGACTCGGTCGACGACATCGCACCCGGCTCGGGAGCGGTGGCCCGGGTCAAGGGCGAGCGCTGCGCGGTCTACCGGGACGCCGATGGCGGACTCCAGGCGGTGTCCGCGACCTGCACCCACCTCGGCTGCATCGTCCACTTCAACGACGCAGAGACCGCCTGGGAGTGCCCGTGCCACGGCTCCCGGTTCGGGGTCGACGGCACCGTGCTCCAAGGCCCGGCAACCCGCGATCTGGAGCGCCGCGACCTCACTAGCTGAGGATCAGTGCCGCTTCTTCAGGTCGCTGATCGGCTCGTTGCTGGCGGCCCCGCCGGCCTTCTCCTTCTTGGCGGCGCGCTTCTCCTTCAGGGACTTGCCGGACTTCTTCTGCATGTGTTGCCGGGGTGACTTGTCGGACATCGTCTGCTCCCTAATGGGAAGCCAGCGTGGCTCCTACCGGTGACAGTACCCCTCTTGCAGGAACAAGGTCCCTGTTCTCCGTGACCAACGCGCCTGCCGCCCGCCGTACCCGCCGCCGCAGGCTGGAACCACACCGATGGAGGAGGGCAGATGAAGGCACTGGTGGTCTATGAGTCGATGTTCGGCAACACCGAGCAGGTCGCGCGGGCGGTGGCGACCGGGATCGGCAAGCGACTGGAGGTCGACCTTGTCGAAGTGACCGACGCTCCCAAGACGATCTCCGACGTCGACCTGGTCGTCGTCGGCGGGCCTACTCACGCGTTCTCGATGACGCGGCAAGCCACCCGCGTGGACGCGGTCAGCCAGGGCGCCTCGCACGGCACCTCCGAGGCGGGCCTGCGTGAGTGGCTCGCCACACTGCCCGCCGGATCACAAAGCCAGCCGGTGGCCACGTTCGACACCCGGGTCGACAAGGTCCGGCACCTGCCCGGCTCGGCCGCCAAGGCTGCCGCGAAGGCGGTACGTCGGCGCGGGTACCTGCCCGCTGCGAGGCCGGAGAGCTTCTACGTGACCGACGTGGCAGGACCGTTGCTCGAGGGCGAGCTGGACCGTGCGGAGGCCTGGGGCGAGGCGCTGGCGAGCGGCAGGGTCGTGGGATGCGCATAGAAGGCGCATACTGGAGGTGATGAAGCCTTATGCCGGGACCCGGCGACACCTGCCCAACAGTCCCTTCAAGCCGAAGGCGGTCCCCGTCGCGGAGACCTTCGTCGTCGACGAGCGCGTCACCCATGACAAGTACGGTCTGGGCCGCGTGGTCGGGGTCGAGGGCGAGGAGGCCGTGGTGGTCGACTTCGGTGACTCCCGGGTCCGCCTCTTCACGCCGTTCGACAAGCTGAGCAAGCTCTAGCCTTCGTCGAGACGCGCAGTTCTCGCGCTCGAGACGCGAGGAAGTCGCGGATCTCCGCGACCGACCGGGAACTTTTCCACGTCTGAAGCGCGAAAAGGGCACGTCTCAACGGAGGAGGCGGGCGGCGGATGGTGAGGGGGCGGTGGGCTGCTGAGAGACTGGGCAGATGCCCCACGAGCCGCACTGGACTGAGCCGCACTGGACCGAGCCCGGCGCCTACCGAGTCGCCGACGGCGTGCACCGGATCCCGCTGCCGCTGCCGATGGACGGGTTGCGTGCGGTCAACGTCTACGCGATCGAGACCGAGGAGGGGCTCACCCTCGTGGACGGCGGCTGGGCGATCGAGGAGTCCCGGCAGCTGCTGGAGTCCTCGTTGCGCGCCATCGACCACAAGGTCTCCGACATCACCCGGTTCCTGGTCACCCACGTGCACCGCGACCACTACACGCAGGCGATCGCCGTACGACGCGAGTTCGGCGCCCACGTCAGCCTCGGCATCGGCGACCGGCCCACGATCGACTTCGTCAACGACACCACGAGCACGGCCGACCCGAACGTCGCCCAGCTGCGCCGGGCGGGTGCGTTCGACCTCGCCGCGGAATGGGCGAGGGTGATGTCCGGCCACAACCGGCAGCTGGAGAACTTCGAGGTGCCCGACACCTGGCTGTCCGGCGACAGCGCGCTGGAGGTCGGCAGCCGCCGGATCGACGCGGTGGCGACCCCCGGCCACACGCAGGGCCACTACGTGTTCGCGGACGCCGCCGCGGGGCTGCTGTTCGCCGGCGACCACGTCCTGCCGACGATCACCCCGTCGATCGGGTTCGAGCCGATCTTCGCCGACCAGCCGCTGCGTGACTTCCTGGGCTCGCTGGCCAAGGTCCGTGCCATGCCGGACCTCACCCTGCTGCCGGCGCACGGCCCGGTCACCGGCTCCAGCCACGCCCGGATCGACGAGCTGGTCGCCCACCACGACCACCGGCTCGAGCTCTGCCTGGACGCGGTCCGCGCCGGCCACGGATCGGCGTACGACGTCGCGGCGGAGCTGCCCTGGACCCGGCACCACCGGTCGCTGCGGGACCTCGACGTCTTCAACGCCGCACTCGCGACGCTGGAGACGTTGGCCCACCTCGAGCTGCTGGCCGCTCAGGGGCGGATCGACCGCAGCCAGGAACACGAGACGGTCGTCTACGCCGCTCACTGAGCATGCCGCGCGGGAGGTTGGGTAACTGCGACCCATGACCGACAGCCCCCGCGAACCAGCCCGCGTCGCCAGCTACCTCGGCGCCATGACCGCATTCGCCACCGGTGCCCTCGGCCTCGCCGTCGCCGGAAGGGTCACCGGACGGTCCTTGCCGGAGAGGTACGACGTGGCCGACCTCGTGATCGGTGGCATGGCCACCTACAAGTTCGCGCGGCTGATCTCCAAGGACGCCGTCACCACGCCGATCCGGGCACCGTTCACCGAGTTCAAGGAGAACGCCGGCTCGGCCGAGGTGAACGAGGAGCCGCGCGACGGCCATGCAATCCACACCATCGGCGAGCTGATCAGCTGCCCGTTCTGCCTCGCGCCGTGGATCAGCACCGGCTACGTCGCGGCGCTCAGCCTGTCCCCGAGACTCGCGCGGACCTGGGCGGCGGTGTTCAGCATCGTCGGCACCTCGGACGCGCTCCAGCAGGTCTACGGCCGGGTCCGCACGGACTGAGCCGGCCGGCTCATCGGGACGTGCGGGATGCCGTCGTCGAGGAACTCCGGCCCGGTCTGCTCGTAGCCGTAGCGCTCGTACCACCTCGCCAGGTAGGACTGCGCGTCGAGCCGCGACGGCCGGTCACCGACCAGGTCCAGGGCGACCTCCATCAGCCGGCCCGCGAGCCCGCGTCCGCGATGGCCGGCTGCGACCAGGACCCGCCCGATCCGTGCCTCGTCGTGGTCCTCCAGCAGGCGCAGGTAGGCGACCGGCGCGCCGCCGTACTCCGCCCACACGTGCCGGGTGCCCGGCTCGAGGTCGCGCCCGTCCAGCTCCGGGTAGGGGCAGCTCTGCTCGACGACGAACACCGACTCGCGCAGCTGCCAGAGCAGGTACGCCGTGCGCGCGTCCAGCTCGTCGAACCCGGCGACACGCATCTCGAACTCGGTCACCCGGGTGAGCGTAGTCGCCGAACCGGACAGGGAACCTTGCACTCGGCACCGTCGTTGAAGATCGCACACGACGAAGGGTGGGCGGCTTGACACACGACCAAGAGTTCGACCGGCAGCTGCAGACGTTGCTGGACAAGGACTACCCGGCGCTCGCAGGGATGGGCGTCCATGAGTTCACGCGGACCATCGAGCCGCTGCGGAAGCTGCTGCCTCACGCCGTCGCCACCGAGCAGGACTCGATCCCGTTCCTCATCGTGGTCCGCAGCAGCCTGGTCCCCACGATCGCGGCCGTCGAGCGGATCGAGGTCCGCGGCAAGGCCGGCTGGAGCGACATGGCCGACGAGATCGACTCCTACAAGCCGATCGACGGCGTCGACCTGCCGCTCGGCCAGGCGTACCTGGTGGTCGACGTCGACACCGGCAAGGAAACCCTCAACGTGCGGCCCAACGACGCGCTGCCGATGATCACCGGAGCCGGTCGCACGCCGTTGACCACCGACGAGGGCGTGGCGCTGGTCACGCAGCTCCCCGAGGTCCTCACCGACCGCAACTGCTTCCAGGCGCTCGGCTCCCGCGCCGACAACAAGCGCATCCCCAGCTTCTGGATCAGCAAGGGCGCACCGCGCCTCGGCTGGTGCTGGGCCGGCAACCCGCACACCTGGCTCGGCGCCGGATCCGCCGCCGCGAGGTACGGCGCGGCCTAGGGCACCCGGTGCACCGAGAACTTCTCCGCCAGGCGCCCGGTGGGGAGGCCGAACTCCACCGCGGTCGCGGTGAGCTCGTCCCGCATGATCCGGTGTATCCGCTCCGGGTCCGGGTGCTGGCTCTCGTGGCAGCTCAACGCGGCGAGCTTCGCCTCGAAGTGGTCGGTGACGTCGACCGCCCGGTTGCTGGTCGGGTGCTCCATCAGCCACAGCTCGTCGGGTGACCAGGGCTCGAGCGCCTCGTCGTCGAAGAGCTCGACGAACGCGAACCGGTTCCCCGCGGCCGGGTAGATCGCCTGGGTCGCGGCCTCCCCTCCGGCGAGGTGGTCGGGGTGGGAGGGGGCGAGCCGGTCCCAGTCCCGCTCCGGGCTCTGCAGCAGCACCCGCTGCGGACGCACCTGCCGGATCACCCGGACCAGGTCGCGCACCAGCTCCCGGTGCACGGTCAGCTCCCCGTCGACGTACCCCAGGAAGCGCACGTCGTCGACGCCGACCTCCTTGGCGGCCGCACACTGCTCCCGCCGCCGGATCTCCGGCATCGTCGACCGGTCCAGCTCCGGGTCGAAGCCGCCTGCCTGCCCGTCGGTGATCACGCAGTAGCTCACCTCGATCCCCGACCCGGTCCACGACGCGACCGTCCCGGCGGCGCCGAAGTCGACGTCGTCGGGATGGGCGGTGATCACCAGGGCCCGCTCGACGCTCATCGGGTCACCGACGCACCGACGATGCGCAGCGCGATCTCGCAGTAGTGGTCACCGATCTGCTCGGGTGTCCAGGCGCCGTCGTCGCGGTACCAGCGGGCCACGTCGATGCCGAGGGAGAGCAGCGCGAGGCTGGTCATCCGTGGGTCGGAGGTCTCGAACACGCCGGCCTCGACGCCCCGGTCGACGAGCCGGCGCACCCGCTGCTCGATCGCCCGCCGGATGCCGACGATCTCCTCGAGGTGGGCCGGGCTGAGCGCGGCCAGCTCGTAGTTGACGATCCGCGCGCCGGTGTGACCCCGGGCGTGATGGACGGTGAAGCCGCGGATCACCGCGAGCAGCTGCTGCACCGGGTCGGTCGAGCCGGCCACCCCGTCCTCGACGAGCTGCAGCGTGCGTTCGTGCCCGGCCTTGGAGATCACGTAGAGCAGGTCCTCCTTGGACCGGTGGTGGACGTAGAGCGCGGCCGGGCTCATTCCGGCGGCCGCCGCGATGTCGCGGGTCGTCGTACCGTGGAAGCCCTTGGACGCGAACGACTCCACCGCGGCGGCGACCAGCCGGCTACGGGCGTCCTGGGTTCCGGGTTCTGTGACCTGACTCATAGCGACCCTTCACGGTGGGGGTGTTGACGCACGTGTCGCACCTGAGGAACGCTAGGCAAACGCCCCGCGATAAGCAAGCGCTTAGTCAGAGCCAGTGAGGTTGGATTGAAACGCCGCATCTACGACGCCGACCACGAGGCCTTCCGCGGCTCGGTCGCTGAGTTCCTCGACCGTGAGGTCCGGCCGCGCACCGAGGAGTTCCTCGAGGACCGGGCGCTGCCGCGCGACCTGTGGGTCGAGGCCGGCAAGCAGGGTTACCTCGGGCTGGAGATCCCGGAGGAGTACGGCGGTTCGGCGGCCGGTGACTACCGGTACAACGCGGTGCTCGCCGAGGAGCTCTCCAAGGTGGCCGCGGCGCTGTCGTCCTGCTTCGGCATCCACGGCGACATCGTGGCGCCGTACCTCGTGGACCTGACCACCGAGGAGCAGAAGCAGCGCTGGCTCCCCGGGTTCTGCAGCGGCGAGATCGTCACCGCGATCGCGATGACCGAGCCCAGCGGCGGCTCGGACCTCGCCGCGCTGCGCACCACCGCGGTGCGCGACGGCGACGCCTGGGTGCTGAACGGGTCCAAGACCTTCATCACCAACGGCTACTCCGCCGACCTCGTGGTCGTCGCCGCCCGGACCAGCCCGGAGAAGAAGGCCAAGGGGATCACGCTGTTCGGCGTCGAGAGCGGGATGGAGGGGTTCACCCGCGGCCGCAAGCTGGACAAGGTCGGGCAGAGCGAGTCCGACACCGCCGAGCTGTTCTTCGACAATGTCCGCGTTCCCGACGCCAACCGGATCGGCGAGCTGGACCGAGGCTTCATCGCGATGATGGAGCGGCTCCCGCAGGAGCGGCTCGGCGCCGCGGTCTCCAACATCGCGCACGCCGCACAGATCCTCAGCGAGACGATCGACTACACCAAGGAGCGGAAGGCGTTCGGCCAGTCGGTCGGCTCCTTCCAGCACAACAAGTTCCTGCTCGCCGAGCTGGTCACCCAGATCGAGGTCTCCCAGGCGTACGTCGACCAGGCGGTCATGGCGCACGTCGACGGAGAGCTGACCGCGGTCGACGCGGCAAAGGCGAAGTGGTGGTCCGCCCAGGTCCAGAACGACGTCCTCGACGCCTGTGTGCAGCTGCACGGAGGCTACGGGTACATGAACGAGTACCGGGTGGCACGCGCCTGGCGTGACGCCCGGGTCACCAAGATCTGGGCCGGTTCCAACGAGATCATGAAGGAGCTCATCGGCCGCGACCTCGGCCTGTGACGCGAAGCCCCACCGACCCCTGCCGCACCCGGGCCGACCGGGAGCACGAGAGGAACCATCCATGCCGCAAGCAGTCATCGTCGCCACCGCCCGATCGCCGATCGGGCGCGCCTTCAAGGGATCGCTCAAGGAGATGCGTCCCGACGACCTCGCGGTGCAGATGGTGCACGCCGCACTCGCCAGGGTGCCGCAGCTCGACCCGGCCGACATCGATGACCTGATGCTGGGTTGTGGCCTGCCCGGCGGTGAGTCGGGCTTCAACATGGGCCGGATCGTCGCGGTGCTCGCCGGGCTCGACAACGTCCCCGGCACCACGATCACCCGCTACTGCTCCTCGAGCCTGCAGACCACCCGGATGGCGCTGCACGCGATCAGGGCCGGCGAGGGAGACGTGTTCATCTCCGCCGGCGTGGAGACCGTCAGCCGGTTCGCCAAGGGGAACTCCGACAGCCTCCCCGACACGATGAACCCGCTGTTCGCCGAGGCGAAGGAACGCACCGACACGTTCGCGGCGGGTGGGAAGACCTGGTCCGACCCGCGGCTCGACGACCGGCTGCCCGACGCGTACATCGCGATGGGGCAGACCGCCGAGAACGTCGCCCAGCTCAAGGGCGTCACCCGCGCCGACCAGGACGAGTTCGGGGTGCGCAGCCAGAACCTGGCCGAGAAGGCCATCGCCGACGGGTTCTGGGAGAAGGACATCACCCCGGTGACCCTGCCCGACGGCACCGTGGTCTCGGCCGACGACGGACCCCGCGCCGGCGTGACCCTGGAGAAGGTGGCCACGCTCGATCCCGTGTTCCGCCCCGACGGCACGGTCACGGCGGCCAACTGCTGCCCCCTCAACGACGGCGCCGCCGCGGTCGTGGTCATGTCCGACACCAAGGCAGCCGAGCTCGGACTGACCCCGCTGGCGCGGATCGTGTCCACCGGTGTCACCGGGCTGTCCCCGGAGATCATGGGCCTGGGCCCGGTCGAGGCGTCCAAGCAGGCCCTCGCGCGGGCCGGGATGACCATCGACGACATCGACCTGGTCGAGATC
>DATFGA010000084.1:0-2536 GCA_035249775.1 Nocardioidaceae bacterium
ACGCCGTTGATCAGGGTGTACGGCGAGAACAGTCCGGCGATCTCGCCGACGGTCTCGTTGCCGGACTCGGTCGAGATGCCCTGGATGGTGGTGACCACCGTGTAGCTGACCAGCAGCACCACGATCACCGCGGCCACGGCCAGCCCGCGCCGGATCGTCAGCGCGGAGACCACCGCGGCCAGGCAGGACAGGCAGACCGCCAGCAGCACAGCGCCGACCAGCGCGGCCAGGAAACGCTCGGTCTCCCGGCCCAGAGGCAGGTCGGCGAGCAGCCCGCCGACGTAGAGCAGCAGCAGGGGAGAGGCGATCAGCAGCGCCGTCGCGGCGGTCAGCGACGCCAACCGGACCAGCACGTACGTCGTGCGCCGGCCCGGTCGCGCGAGGTACAGCGTGATCGTGCGGAACCGGAGATCCCGGGAGATGAGCGCGGGAGCCTGGGAGGCGACGAACACGGAGATCAGCAGCTGCGTCGTGATCGGGTAGGTGGAGTAGGCCACGATGTGCTCGTCGAGCCCGAGAAGGGTGCGGGCCTGCACCAGGACGCCGACCAGGATCAGCGCCGGCAGCAGCATCAGCCCGAGCAGACCCATCGGCAGGATCTTCGACCGGCCCGACCGCCCGAGGCCGAAGCAGTTGCGCAGCCCGGTGACGAAGAACGACCGGGCGACCGCGCCCTCGCCGAGCCGCGGGCCGGCGTACGGCCGGTAGCCGATGTCGTGGATGACCGCCGAGGGCGCGGCGGTGCTCGGGCGGTCAGACGGGCTGGACACTTCCCGCACCTCCTTCGCGGAAGACGTCCTCGATGCGGTGGTGCCGCTCCTGCATCCGGACCAGGCCGAGCCCGAGGTCGGCGGTGACGTCGCGGACCACGTCCCGGGTGGTCTCGTCGCGGACCTCGACCTCGATCATGTGGCCGTCGACCGGCCAGGCGCGCAGCCCCGCGTCGACCAGGGCCTGCCCGAGCAACGTGTCGGCGTCGGTGCGTCCCTGCACCTCGACCAGCAGGTTGCCGGTCGTGTGCAGGAAGTCGGTCGTCGCCGAGGAGCGGAGCAGGCGTCCGCTGTCGAGTACGACGACGTGGTCGCTGATCCGCTCCAGCTCACCGAGCAGGTGGGAGGTAACCAGGACCGCGATGCCGAACTCGGTGCCGATCCGGCGCACCAGCGCGAGCATGTCGTCGCGTGAGGCGGGGTCGAGGCCGTTCGTCGGCTCGTCCAGCAGCACCAGCCGCGGGTCGTGGACGAGGGCCTGGGCCAGCTTCGCCCGCTGCTTCATGCCCGTGGAGTAGCCACCCATCGGCCGGTAGCGCTCCTCGGCCAGGCCGACGTGGCGGAGCACGTCGGAGGCACGTTCCCGGGCAGCGGGGTAGGGCAGTCCCGACATCTGGCCCATGTGGACGACGAGGTCGCTCGCGGAAACGTCGGCCGGCAGGCAGTCGTGCTCGGGCATGTAACCGACCAGGGCCCGGATCCGCGCACCCTCCGTCGCCACATCGTGCCCGAGGACGTGCGCGGTCCCGCTGCTGGCCGGAATCAGGCCGAGCAGGATCTTGATCAGCGTCGACTTGCCCGCGCCGTTCGCGCCGACCAGGCCGGTGACGCCGTCGCCGACGCTCACGTCGAGCTGGTCGAGCGCGGTCACACGTGGGTATTGCTTTGTCAGACCCGCAGTCTCGATAACCCCCACCGCACCAAGGTAGCGGTTGAGGAGACCCTGCACCCGTCGTTCGCGCCGTATCTGCACATCGGTTCCACAGAAGCTTCACAGCAGCCCGGGTTCATCGGAGCTCATCGCTTCCGCCGGGGCCGTTGATCCGGGCAACGAGCGCAATGCCGGGCGCGGGTCTCACGTCGACGTCGGCTCCCAGGGCGGCGAGCATCGGTCCGATGGAGGAGGGATCCGGATGCTCGATGTGGAAGGACTCGAGGACGAGCCCCTGTGGCGCGGAGCGCGCGGGGTGCGGGGTGTCGCCCCAGTCGATCAGGAACGGGATCGGACCCGCGGTCAGTGCGTTGCTCGTCAGGCGCCAGCGGAGGGTCGATCCCGTCGGGTCGACGCGTCGACCGTCGATCACATCGCCGGGGTCGAAACCGTGACGGCGAGCCTCAGCCACCGCCGCCTCGATGTCGTCGCAGGCGACGGCCCAGCCGACCAGCCCGCCGGCGGTGATGCCCTCGGTGCCGTAGGGCCTGGGCTTGGCGGGCTCTCGCTGAGTGGGGTCAGGAGCGATGAGCTCCAGGTAGGTCCGTGGGCCGAGGGAGATGAGCTTGTTGTGAGTGCCTTGCCCTCGGTGCTGTCCACCGCCTGATGCCCGGACACCGAAGCGTCGCTCGATCTCGTCGACCGCGGTGTCGAGATCGGGATGCGCGTAGATGAGGTGGTCGATCAACATGGGGAGCTCACCCCGTCACGGTACGACCATGCTCGCTTCACGGCTCACGTCAGTCTGGCTATGCCCATGGGTCGTCGCGGTGCGCGAACTTCCACTTGATGTGTTCCTATTTGTCGTCACTGGGCATCCCCGTTTACCCGATCA
>DATFGA010000085.1:0-16391 GCA_035249775.1 Nocardioidaceae bacterium
GAAAGGGCTCACCGCCGGCCTGCTGAGCGGCCCGCGTCCCAACGGCGCCGTCCTGGGAGCAGCCGGCTGGGCGGCGATCGACCGGCAGGGTCCTGAGCAGCCCCACACAGCACAACCCTTCAGCCTGCTGATGGCGGTGTACGCCGGTGACGACCCGGCGTTCCTGCGTCAGGCGTTCACCTCGACGGTCCACGAGCAGACCCGCCGCCCGGACCAGGTCGTCCTGGTGCAGGACGGTCCGGTCACGGAGGACCTCGATGCGGCGATCGCCGACCTTGCCGCCACCAGCCCGGTCCCCGTCCAGCACGTGGTGATGGAGCACAACGTCGGGCTGGGTCCTGCGCTGGACCGGGGCCTGGAGACCTGTGCGCACGAGATCGTCGCCCGGATGGACGCCGACGACGTCAGCTTCCCCGACCGGTTCGAGCGACAGCTTCCGCTGGTCGAGGCCGGAGCTGACATCGTGGGGTCCGGGCTGGTCGAGTTCGGTGACGCCGTGGACGACGTGGTGGGCCGGCGTACGCCCCCGACCGACCCGGCGGACATCCGCCGGGTGATCAGGTTCCGCGACCCGTTCAACCACCCGACCATCGTCTACCGCAAGAGTGCGGTCCTGGCCGCCGGCGGCTACACGGACATGGCTTTGATGGAGGACTACCTGCTGTTCACCCGGATGGTCGAGGCAGGGGCCAGGCCGGCGAACGTGGCCGACCCGTTGGTCTACTACCGGGTCGGCGCCGGCGCCTACGCACGTCGTGGCGGCACCGAGCTGCTCCGCTCCGAGCTGGCTCTCCAGCGCCGGTTCCGGCAGCTCGGGATCACCACGCGGGGGGAGTACCTGCGCAATGTTGCGGTCCGCGGCGGATATCGTCTGGTGCCGGAGGCGGTGCGCAGAACCGCCTATCGGGCCCTGATCGCGAACCGGGGCGCACGAATCGGCCGGAGCCGAACCGGCCGATAGACTGACCGCTGCTGCCCCCATCTCAGGAGTTTGTGTGTTGAACGCTGACCTCGTGGTCGTCGGGTCCGGATTCTTCGGGCTGACGATCGCCGAACGCTGTGCCAACGAGCTCGGGCTGAAGGTGCTCGTCCTCGAGCGCCGGCACCACATCGGCGGGAACGCCTACAGCGAGCCGGACCCGGAGACGGGCATCGAGGTGCACGTGTACGGCGCGCACCTGTTCCACACCTCGAACGAGAAGGTGTGGGACTACGTGACGCGCTTCACGAAGTTCACGGACTACCAGCACCGGGTGTACACCACGCACAACGGCGAGGTGTACCCGATGCCGATCAACCTCGGCACGATCAACCAGTTCTTCCGTGCCGCCTACACGCCGGACGAGGCGCGGGCGCTGATCCGGGAGCAGGCCGCCGAGCTCAACGGCAAGGAGCCGGAGAACTTCGTCGAGAAGGGTGTCTCGCTGATCGGCCGGCCGCTCTACGAGGCGTTCATCGCGCACTACACCGCGAAGCAGTGGCAGACCTCGCCGGAAGACCTGTCGGCCGACATCATCAGCCGGCTCCCGGTCCGCTACACCTACAACAACCGCTACTTCAACGACACCTACGAAGGGCTGCCGGTCGACGGCTACACCGCGTGGCTGGAGCGGATGGCCGACCACCCGAACATCGAGGTGCGGCTGAACACCGACTTCTTCGACGCCCGCGACGAGTACGTCGGCAACGTTCCGGTCGTCTTCACCGGCCCCGTCGACAGGTACTTCGACTACGCGCACGGCCGCCTCGGCTGGCGCACGCTCGACTTCGAGCGCGAGGTGCTGCCGGTAGGCGACTTCCAGGGCACGCCGGTGATGAACTACCCCGACGAGGACAAGGCCTACACCCGGATCCACGAGTTCCGGCATTTCCACCCCGAGCGCGACTACCCCGGTGACAAGACCGTGATCATGCGCGAGTTCTCCAGGTTCGCGGAGGGGAACGACGAGCCGTACTACCCGGTGAACACGCGGGCGGACCGTGAGGGCCTGCTGAGCTACCGCGACCTCGCCGGCAAGGAGCCCGACGTCCTGTTCGGCGGCCGGCTCGGCACCTACAAGTACCTGGACATGCACATGGCAATCGGCTCGGCGCTGACCATGTTCGAGAACAAGCTCAGACCACACTTCGCCGCCGGCGAGGCGCTGGTGAGCGGAGGAGTCGACGAATGACCACCGTACGCAGGGTTCTGCAGCGAGTCGTGCTGCCTGCCGACCGCGACATCGACGTCCTCCCGCTGTACGTCGACCGGGACAAGGCCCAGCTGGAGCCCGAGGCACTGCCGGGCGGCAAGGACGCCGAGGTCTCACGGGCGCTGCTGCTGCAGCCGACGTCGACCGGCGAGTCGTTGCACCCGGACGCGATCCTGGACCGGCACCGGCTCACCGTCCAGGCCGGGCAACGGGTCTCCTTCGGCACCTACTTCAACGGCTTCGCGGCCAGCTACTGGCGGATGTGGACGGTGGTGCAGGAGGTGACGCTCAACGTCACCGTGACCGGGCTCGGCGCCAGCGTGATCGTCTACCGCTCCATGGCCAACGGTCGCTCGCAACGCGTCGAGTCCGCGTCGGTCGACGAGAGCGGGACGGGCAGCTTCAGCTTCGACCTGACGCTCAAGCCCTTCGGTGACGGCGGCTGGTACTGGTTCGACGTGGTCGCCGGCGACGAGGACGTGACGCTGCAGGAGGCGACCTGGGTGGCCGAGGTCCCCGAGGAGCGCGCCGGCTCCGGCACCGTCACGATCGGCATCACCACGATGAACCGGCCCGACTACTGCGCCAACCTGCTCACCCAGCTCGGTGAGGACGAGGACGTGCATGCCCTCCTCGACGAGCTGCTGGTCATCGAGCAGGGGACCCAGAAGGTCGTCGACGACCCGGGGTTCGCCAAGGCGGAGGCCGCGCTGGGAGAGAAGCTGCGGGTCATCGAGCAGGGGAACATCGGCGGCTCGGGCGGATTCGCCAGGGCGCAGTACGAGACGCTGCAGGCGGGCCGGTCGAAGTACGTGCTGTTCCTCGACGACGACATCGTCGCCGAGCCGGAGAGCGTCGTACGGGCGGCCACCTTCGCCGACCTCACCCGGCGTCCCACCATCGTCGGTGGACACATGTTCAGCCTCTACTCCCGCGCCCGGCTGCACAGCTTCGGTGAGGTCATCAACCGTTGGCGGTTCTGGTGGCAGTCACCGAGCACCGTGCACAGCGACTGGGACTTCGCCGGCCGCAACCTGCGCAGTGCCCGGTGGCTGCACCGCCGGATCGACGTGGACTTCAACCCCTGGTTCATGTGCCTGATCCCCACCGAGGTGGTGCGGGAGATCGGGCTCAGCCTGCCGCTGTTCATCAAGTGGGACGACTCGGAGTACGGCGTGCGGGCGTCCTCGCACGGGATCCCGACAGTGACCCTGCCCGGTGCGGCCGTGTGGCACGTCCCGTGGACGGACAAGAACGACGCGCTGGACTGGCAGGCCTACTTCCACCAGCGCAACCGCACCATCGCCGCCCTTCTGCACTCGCCCTACCCGCGCGGCGGTCGGCTGGTCCGGGAGAGCTTCAACCACCAGGTCAAGCACCTGCTCGCGATGCAGTACTCCACTGCGGAGCTGCGGCACCGGGCGCTCGAGGACGTGCTCGCCGGACCGGAGAAGCTGCACGAGGACCTGCTCACTAAGCTGCCCGAGGTGCGTGCTCTGCGAGCCGAGTTCGACGACGCGCGCACCGCGGTCGACCCGGACGCCTTCCCGCCTGTCAAGCGGGAGAAGCCGCCGAAGCGGGGCAAGGAGCCCACCGAGCCGCGAGGCACGGTCGGTCAGATGATCACTGCTGGGCTCAGCGCCGTCCGCCAGGCCCGTCCGGCCAGGAAGCTCTCGCGCAAGCACCCCGAGGCGCGGCTGCCGGCGATGGATGCGCGGTGGTGGATGCTGGCGCAGTTCGACTCGGCGGTCGTCTCGACCACCGACGGGACCATGGCCTCCTGGTACCACCGCGACCCGGCGAAGTTCGCGGACCTGATGAAGCGCACGGTGGAGATCCACCAGCGTCTCTACCGCGAGTGGCCCGAGCTCGCCAAGCACTACCGCCGGGCGCTGGACGACATCGTGTCCGAGGAGCAGTGGGCGCGGACCTTCGAGTCGTCGGTGAAGAAGCCCGACGCTTCATGACGACCCAGGTCGCCGACCCGGGCCGGGTCCCGGACGCTCCGCTGGTCGCCCCCGGGGACAACGGCGGGCTGCACAACGTGTTCCGGCAGCGCTACCTGCTCAGGCTGCTGGTCCGCAAGGAGCTGCAGGCGCGCTACCAGGGATCCGTGCTCGGCCTGCTGTGGTCCTACGTGCTCCCGCTGGTGCGGTTCCTGGCCTACTTCCTGGTGATCGGCTTCATCTTCAACATGACCCGGGGGATGACGAACTTCGCCATCCACATCTTCACCGGCCTGGTGATGGTGCACTACTTCACCGAGACGTTCTCCTCGGGCACCCGGTCGATCGTGAAGAACAAGGGCCTGGTGCGGAAGATGAGCCTGCCCCGGGAGATGTTCCCGGTCGCCGCGATGCTGGTCTCCGCCTATCACACGATCCCGCAGCTGGTGATCCTGGTCGTGGGCGTCGTGCTCACAGGATGGAGCCCCGAGCCGCTCGACTTCGCGGCCGGGCTGCTCGGGTTCTCGATCATCGCGGTGTTCGGGATGGGACTGGCGCTGATCTTCAGTGCGGCCAACGTGTTCTTCAAGGACTTCCAGAACATCGTGCAGACGTTCACGATCTTCGTCACCTGGTCGGTGCCGATGATCTATCCCTACGACCGGATCGCGGAGCTCTTCGGGGGAACCTGGGCGGAGCAGGCCTACCTGGCCAACCCGATCGCGAACGGCGTGATCCTGTTCCAGCAGCTGTTCTGGGTCCCGACGGTCGGGCCCGACGCGGAGTACCCGGCCGTGATGCCCGACCATCTCTTCAGCCGTGGCCTGATCGTCCTTGCCGCCTGCCTGGTGCTGCTGGCGGTCGCGCAGTGGATCTTCACCCGCCTCGAGGGCAAGTTCGCGGAGCGTCTCTAGATGACCGAGTCGATCGTCGTGCAGGGCGTGAGCAAGCGGTTCACGATGCAGTACACCCGCACGATCAAGGAGATGTCGATCGCGGCGGTGCGCCGACAGCCGCTCAAGGACACGTTCCTGGCGGTGAACGACGTCTCGTTCACCGCCCACCAGGGCGAGGCGATCGGCCTGATGGGCCTGAACGGCTCCGGAAAGAGCACGTTGCTCAAGCTGATCTCCGGGGTGATGAAGCCGGACACCGGAAAGGTGCTCACCCGGGGGAGGATCGCCGGGCTGATCGCCGCAGGAGCCGGGTTCCACCACCAGCTCACCGGTCGGGAGAACGTCTTCCTGAACGCCGCGATCCTCGGCATGAGCGAAGCCGAGACCAAGCGCAAGTTCGACCAGATCGTCGACTTCGCCGACGTGGGCAAGTTCCTCGACACCCCGGTCGGCCACTACTCGTCCGGGATGAGTGCCCGGCTCGGCTTCGCGGTAGCGGCGTTCGCCGAGTCCGACATCTTCCTCGCCGACGAGGTGCTCGCGGTGGGGGACCGGCCGTTCAAGAAGAAGTGCATGGCCCGGATGCAGGAGATCAAGGCCGAGGGCCGCACCCTGTTCTACGTCAGCCACAGCCCCGGATCGGTCCGCAAGATGTGCAACCGGGCCCTGGTGCTCGAGAAGGGCGTGCTCGCCTTCGACGGTCCGGTCGCCGAGGGCATCCGCTTCCTCAAGTACGACACCGACAACGAGGACGACGAGACGATCGCCGACGACGAGATCGGCGCCGACATCTGACCCGGCCGGGACACTCCGCGAATTACACGTTTGTAGTTAAAACGAAGCGCTAGCGGACCCCTGTTACTGGTGTGACACTTGGTTCTCCTGTGACATCTTCCCCGCGTATGGAGTGCCCGGAATGCCTGAGAACAGAAGCCGTTTCGTTCTGCTTTGCCAGCAAGTGCTGGCATTCGGAACGGTGGTTGCCGTCGCGGCTCCCGCGGCCAGCATCGTCACGCTCGACATCGTCGCGCCCACGCCCCCGGCGGTGACCGGGCAGGCTCCGGCGGCACAGGGAACCGGGTCCCTCGTCGCCTCCGAGCCGGTCGAGCCGCAGGTCGCCGAGGTGCCGATCACGGGCGTCGATCCTGCCGGCCTCAAGGCTCTCACGAACGTCGCGTCGGCACCGGCGAACGCCGCCTCCGGCCAGCTCCGGCTCGCCGCTGGCGGCACGGGGACCGACGAGGAGCTGGCAGCACTGACGGCGCCGGAGCCGGTGAGCGGCTACGCCACGGTCGGGGTGACCTGGAAGCACGGCGAGCACGTGCCCGACGAGGACATCACCGTCTCGGTCCGCAGCCTGACCGACGGGGCCTGGTCGGACTGGGAGGAGATCGAGTACCACGACGAGCACGCGCCCGACCCGGGCTCCGAGGAGGCGCGTACCGCACGTCCGGGCACCGACCCGATCGTGGTCGGCGACGTCGACGAGGTGCAGGTGAAGGCCGAGACCGTCGACGGCGAGGTCCCGGCGGACATGAAGCTCGCCCTGGTCGACCCGGGCGCGAGCGCGGGCGCCGTGGTGGAGGAGCCGGCCATCGACACCGCCGAGCTCGGCGGCGGCGAGGACATGGCGCTGTCGTCGGGCGAGGTCGACGTGACCACCGACCCGGACGTCCCGGTTCCCGGCACCGACGGGGAGGGCGTGCTGACCGGCAGCGCCGCCGACGTCACCCCGAAACCGCTGATCTACTCGCGGGCCCAGTGGGGTGCCGACGAGCGGATGCGGGACAAGTCGTCGCTCGGCTACTACGAGATCCACGCCGGCTTCGTGCACCACACCGTCAACTCCAACGGCTACTCGCGGCGCCAGGTGCCCTCGCTGATGCGCGGCATCTACGCCTACCACACGCAGTCACGCGGCTGGAGCGACATCGGCTACAACTTCATCGTCGACCGGTTCGGGCGGATCTGGGAAGGCCGCTACGGCGGCGTGGACCGTCCGGTGGTCGGCGCACACACGCTCGGCTACAACGAGTCCTCGTTCGCGATGTCGGCGCTCGGCAACTTCGACACCGCCCGACCCTCCTCGGCGATGCTAGACGCCTACGGCCGCCTGTTCGCCTGGAAGCTCTCGCTGCACGGGATCGACGCCTCGTCGACCAAGCAGTGGGTGGGCTCGAAGTACTTCCACGCGATCAACGGTCACCGCGATGCGGGGCAGACCGCCTGCCCGGGCCGATACCTCTATGCACAGGTCCCGGCCATCCGCTCCCTCGCGGCCGGCTACCAGCGCCCGTTCACCAGCCGGGCCAAGAACACCAACCTCTCGGGCACGCCGTGGCCGGACCTGGTCGTGCGCGACGCCACCAACCAGCGCGCCTACCTGGTCCGGACCGCCGGCCAGGTGGACTTCGAGGACGGCGTCCGTGCCGCCGGCCGCTGGGGCCGGATGGACCTCGTCGCCGCCCCGGGCGACCTCACCGGTGACAACGTTCCAGACATGGTCGGCCGCAACCGGAGGACCGGGGCGACCGCGGTCTACCCCGGCACCGCGCAGGGCACCTTCGAGGGCGCGGTCCGGACCAGCCCCCGGTTCAACGACGTCGACCAGCTCACCGGCGTGGGTGACATGAGCGGTGACGGGAAGAACGACCTCGTCGTCCGGCAGGAGACCACCAAGCGGCTCTACCTGTTCCGGGGCACGGACCGTGCCGGGTACCGCAAGCGGGTGCAGCTCTCCGCCGACTGGAGCCGGTTCAACCTCACCGCGGGAGTCGGCGACTTCAACGGTGACGGCGACAACGACCTCGTCGCCCGCGACACCGACAACCGGCTGTGGCTGGTGCCCGGCAACGGCGCACGGTCCCTGGGCACGCCGGTGATGCTGCCCTACCGCTGGGGATCGTTCGACATCATCGCCGGGATGGGTGACGCCACCAACGACGGCAAGCCGGACATCATCGCCCGGAAACGCCGTAACGGCCTCACCTTCGTCTACCCGGGTGACGGCAACGGCGGACTCGAGCGACGCTACGGCGCGTACACCGCCTTCAAGGACGTCGACTTCCTGGCCGCGAGCGGTCAGCTCACCGGCAACTCCCGTGCGGACCTCGTCGGACGCGTCGGCGGACGCCTCATGGTGTACACGAACACCGGCGGACAGAACATCGAGAGCATCGTGGACACCGGCACCGTGCTGTCGGACACCGACCTGGTGCTCAACGCCGGCGACTGGAACGGCGACGGCCACGGCGACCTGATGACCCGGTCGGCCTCCACCGGACGGATGTACTTCCGTGCCGGCCAGGGCGGGAGCCGGTTCGCGGAGCCGGTCCAGGCGTTCCGCGGCGGCAAGCACTGGCGACGGATCGACCTGGTCGCCGCGGTCGGTGACGTGACCGGGGACGGCTACCCGGACCTGATGGGCCAGCCCCGCGGCAAGGCGATGCGGATCTATCCCGGCAACGGGAGCACCGGCTTCCGCCGGGCCTACATCGCCCACTCCTCGATCAGCTCCACCGCGCAGATCGGGGTCGGCCTGTGGAACGGGGACGGAACGCCGGACAGCATCGTGCGGCGCACCGACGGCTCGCTGCTGTTCTTCCCCGGCAACGGACCGGGCGGGTTGATGAGCCCCAGCAAGATCGGGTCGGCCACCCGTCGCTACGACTGGATCCAGGGTGTCGGAGACGCGAACGGTGACGGCCATCCGGACGTGATGGCGCGCCAGCGTTCCAACGGGACGCTGTGGCTGCTGCCCGGCAACGGCGCCGGTTTCGACGCACGGCGGTACGTCGCCGACGGGTTCGGCGGCTTCGACCTCAGCGGCTGACCCGCAGCTGCGTGGTCGCCCTCTCCTGCTCGTGGCGGCGCTCCCACAGCGACTCGTCCGGGTTCGCCACCCAGACCGTGGACGCGCCCTCCAGCAGCGGCGAGACCAGCGTGCCGAGGCCCGCCCCGGTGCACGGGTTGACGTCGGTGAGCAGACGCCCTCCGGCAGGCACCGTCGGCTGCGCGGCGAAGCCGGCGAGGAGCCCCGCCTGGTCCAGGACCGTGCCGTTCTCCCGCCAGGCCGGGTCGCTGGGCAGCGGCGGGTCGTAGGGCGCGAACGTGTCCGGCTGGGCCAGCACCACCGCGCCGTAGTCGGTGACACCCTCGGGCAGCGGCTGCGCGAACCTCGCACCGAGGGGACGCAGCGAGATCGCGACCACCGGCACGTCGGGCGACGCCGCGGCGTACCGGTCCACCCCCTCCGGCCCGCACACCACCAGGTCGGCCTCGCGCTGCAGGGACCGGTCGGCGGTGACACACAGGCCACCGGTCCACGCGGCGCCGAGCCACACGGCGCCCAGCCAGTGGGTGGGCAGGTCGAGCAGCACCAGGCCGCCGCGCTCGACGTCGAGCTCGTCCTGCACCAGGCCCGCGGTCTTGCTCACCCAGTTCGCGTAGGTGACGACCGACAGCTCCACCCGCTCCCCGGTCGCGTCGTCGTAGAAGGTCACCAGGGGCCGGGCCGGGGCGGAGCGGAGCTCGCCGGCCAGTGCGTCGGCGAAGGTCGAGGCGGTCACGGCCTGCACTCTACGTAGTGGCAGGATGCGCGCATGGCCCAGGATGTCGAGGCGATCATCGTTGCCGGCGGTTTCGGGACCCGGCTCCTGCCGTTGACCGCCCGTCACCCCAAGCACCTGCTCGACGTCGGCGGGGTGCCGTTCCTCGAGCACCAGCTTGCCCGACTCGCCCGGGCGGGTGTGGACCACGTCGTGCTCGCCACCTCCTACCGGGCGGACCGGTTCGAACCGGTGCTCGGCGACGGCAGCCGGTGGGGCCTGCGGCTGGACTACGTCCACGAGGGAGAGCCGATGGGCACGGCCGGTGCGATCCGCAACGTGGCCCCGGCCCTGCGCGACGATCCGGACGGAGCGGTGGTGATCCTGAACGGTGACATCTTGTCCGGGCACGATCTCGCGGCCCAGCTGGAGGACTTCCGGCGTCCGCGGGAGGGACGCGAGGTGGACGTCTCGCTGCACCTCGTCGAGGTGGCTGACGCGCGTGCCTACGGTTGCGTTCCCACCGACGCCGCCGGGCGGGTGACCGGCTTCGTCGAGAAGTCCGAGCACCCGGTCACCAACCAGGTCAACGCAGGCTGCTACGTGTTCCGCCGCCGGGTGATCGACGAGATCCCTTCGGGCCGCGTGGTCTCGGTGGAGCGGGAGACCTTCCCCGCGCTGGTGGAGGCGGGGCGGCTCGTGGTCGGCTTCGTCGACACGGCCTACTGGCGCGACGTGGGTACGCCGTCCGCGCTGGTCGCCGCATCGAGGGAGCTGGTCCTCGGCCTGGCGCCGAGCGCGGCTGTCGACGCGGAGCCGTCCGGCGCCCGGATCTCCGTCGACGCCGACGTCGCGAGCACCGCCACGGTCAACGGAGGGTCGCTGGTCGCCGCCGGTGCACAGGTCGGGGATGGTGCCGTGGTCTCCGGCAGCGTGGTGATGGCCGGTGCGGTGGTGCATGCCGGGGCGGAGCTGGTCGACTCGGTGATCGGCCCCGGCGCCACGGTCGGGAAGAGCGCCCGCCTGGAGGGGGTCACCATCGGGGACGACGCCCATATCGGGGCCGGCACGGTGCTGCGTGACGCGAAGGTCGACTGCGCGGTCGAGATCTAGACGACTCCCACGCGGATCAGCCACTCGACACCGCCGAGGACCGCGACGAACCGCAGCCAGCGTCCGACCAGTCCGAGCACCAGGAACAGAGTCAGGTTCATCCGCAGCTGTCCGGCGAGCACGGCCAGGATCGCGAACGGCGGCAGCCCGGTCAGCGCCGAGACGAAGACCAGCCCGCCGGCGAACACCGGTCGCTCGTCGGTCCGGGTGCGCCACTGGACCAGCCTCTGCTGGGCCTTGGGCCGTTCGATCCGGCGCTTGATCCAGCCCCACTCCAGCGAGCTGGCGCCGATGTAGTACCAGATCACCTTGCCGAGCATCTGCCCGGCCGCGGCCACGAACCCGAGCAGCCACACCTGGTCGATGTCGGCCACTGCGGCCCGCAGCCCGAGGTACGCCTCGATGTTGATGAGCGGGATGAGCGCGGAGGCGAAGCCGATCGCCAGCAGTGCGAGCAGGTCGCGCACCCGGGGCTCAGGCCGCGTTCGGCTCGGGCGAGTCGGTGTAGGGGTAGTCCTCCATGAAGTCGGCGACGACCTCGCCGCTCGGCTTCTCGCAGTACTGCCAGATGCCGTTGGCCTCGCCGGCCTCACCGTTGCCCTCACGCCCCACCGACCAGTGGGTGAGCGCGACGTGGGTGCCCTCCGGGAACGCCTCGCCGTCCTCCGAGGTCCACGGCGCGGCGATGAACTTGTCCTCGAACTGCTGCGAGTCCTCGAACTTGCTGGCGATCGCCTTGACCTCGGTCAGCGCGTCGTCGTCCTCCGCGATGGTCTCGTCGTACCAGAGGATCGTGTAGCCGTGCTCGAGGTTGTGCACGAGGTACTCCACCTGCGGCCGGTCGCCCACGGCGTAGAACTTGCGTCCGAACGGCGCCGCGCTCGGGTAGTGCGGGCCGAACGCCGGCGGGCCGTACTCGTAGAAGATCTTCTCGCCGACCGGCTTGTGGTCCGAGACGCCCTCGGCAGCCTCGGTGGTGATGTCCTGGCAGCCGGCCTGACCGGCAGCAACGCCGAGCGTCTCCAGGTCACCGGCGCTGGCCCGCTCCTCCTTGATCAGCGGGTACGCGCCCAGGCCGATGATCACCAGGCCGACCACGACGCAGGCCGCGATGATCGCGTAGGTGCGACGCTTCTCGGAACGCTGTTGCTCTCGTCGCATCTGCTCGACGACTGCACGGCGGTCTTTGTCCTTGCTCGACTTGGCCACGTGTCAAGATCTCATTTCGGGTTCGGGGGAGTCCGGAGGAAGTCTACGGAGTGCCCGGGAGGAACCGGAGGTAGCCGTCCGGGTCGGGGTCCGGCGTGTCCAACGGGCTGCCGCGCCATCCCATCCCGTGGGCCACGGTCAGCAGCCGGGCCTCGAGACGTCCCAGGCTGCGCTGCGCGGCGTCACCGGCGGCTGCGACGATCCGTACGTCGAGGTGGTCCGCTACGACCTCCACCTGCGCGTCGGCGCAGAGACCGAGGAGCGCCGCGGCGAGCTCGGAGGCGGTTGCCGGGCTGCCGAAGCCGGGCAACGGTCCGGGCTCCGGGCGTACGGCGTGCAGGACGGCCTCGCGTGCGCCGTACCCGAACATGTCGTGGGACGAGTCCCGGACCAGGGCCGCGGCGCCGGGACCGTGCTGCCCGGCCTCGAGGACCAGATCACCCAGACCGCGGACGACGGTCACCGGGGACCGGTCGAGCTTCCCGGCGACCAGCTCGGCGGCACCGGCGATCTCGTCGGCCACCGCCGGCGCGGTCACCGAGAGCAGGTTGCCGTACTGGTCGGTCCGGCCGTCGTAGTCGACCATCACCGGCAGTCCGGCGGCGCCGATCGCGATGTCGGTCTGGCCGTTGCGCCAGGCCCGTCCGGAGGTGTCGGTGACGATGACCGCGACGTTGGTCCGCGTGGCGGCCGCGATCCGCTCGCGCAGCGCCCGGGCCGAGGCGTCCGGGTCCTCCGGCAGCAGGACCACGGTCCCCGGCTCGGTGTTGGACGCGTCGACGCCGGCCGCGGCCATCACGAGGCCGTGCCGGGTACGGACGATGGCGGTGTCACCCCGGGCCGCGACCACCCGGTCGGTCTCCGCCGCGATCGCCGACGCGCGATCACCGCGGACCACGCGTCCCTCGGCCTTGCTGACCACCTTGCTGGTGACCACGACCACGTCGCCGTCGTGCAGGTCCGACGACTCCACGACCAGCGCCGCCAGGTCGTCACCGTCGCGGACCTCGCCGATGCCCGTGACCGACAGGCAGGTCATCGCCCGCGCCGGGATGCTCATCGGTCGGTGCCGCCGAGGTGCTCGGCGGCGAGGGCGTAGGCCTCGAGCACCATCCCGGCGGTGGCCTCGGTGTCGGTCATCATCAGCGGGACGGCCCGGCAGGCGATCCCTGCGCCCTCCACCCGGGCGACCTCGTCGGCGTCGTCGGTGTCGACCAGCCAGCCGTCGAGCAGGCCACCTTCGGTGCGCGCACCGTAGTGCTCGGCCACCGCCCCCGCGCCCGTCTCCACCCCGATCGCGGACAGCAGCTGCGCTGCCATCCCGCGGACGTGGTGCCCGCCGACGATGGGGGAGACGCCGACGACCGGGGCGGCCGTGCTGCGCAGGGCCTCGCCGATCCCCGGGACCGCGAGGATGGTGCCGATCGAGACGACCGGGTTGGACGGCGGCACCAGCACCAGCTCGGCGTCCCGGATCGCCTCGACCACGCCCGGAGCCGGGGTCGCGCGGTCGATGCCGACCGGCACCACGGCCCGTGCCGGCACCTCCGCGTGCAGCCGGACCCAGTACTCCTGGAAGTGGATGGCGCGCTGCCCGGACGGCTCCCGGTCGTCATCGATGGCGACATGGGTCTCGACCCGGTCGTCGGTCATCGGCAGCAACCGGACCCCGGGCTTCCAGCGCTCGCACAGGGCGGCGGTGACCGCGGACAGGGAGTATCCGGCGTCGATCATCTGGGTGCGCACGAGGTGCGTCGCCAGGTCGCGGTCGCCGAGCCCGAACCAGGTCGGCTCCACGCCGTATGCCGCCAGCTCGTCCCGGGCGTGCCAGGTCTCGTCGGTGCGCCCCCAGCCGCGCTGGGTGTCGATGCCCCCGCCCAGCGTGTACATCACGGTGTCCAGGTCGGGGCACACCTTGAGCCCGTGCAACCAGATGTCATCGGCCGTGTTGGCGACCACGGTCACCTCGGTGGGGGCTCCGGTGACGTCGATGAGACGCAGGAGCCCCTGCAGGAACCGGGCGCCGCCGACCCCGCCGGAGAGCACCGTCACGCGGGCAGGGGTGAACGCTGGTTCGGGGCTGATCATGACTGGCTCTCTAACCGCAATGACCCGCTTGGGTCAACTTCGCCTGGTTTGTCGGGGCATATAGCAGATGTGGGCTTGACTTCAGTGCTTTGACAGGCATGTAATTCCAACAGTGTTCTTCATTTCGGTCACACGACGAGGTGTTTGCCACTAGCGTCAACGCAACAGTGCTCCATCATCTGGTTCATCAATGGGG
Organism: Nocardioidaceae bacterium; assembly: GCA_035249775.1. GTDB lineage: Bacteria > Actinomycetota > Actinomycetes > Propionibacteriales > Nocardioidaceae > Nocardioides_C. The sequence goes on from DATFGA010000085.1 coordinate 14,188, forward strand.
ATCCCGCAGAGGATCTCACGGGTCGAAGGGCGGAAGGCCGTGCGAGAGCTGTATGTACTCGACGGGGACGCCGAGGAACTGGGTTGGCAGGAGCGCGCCCTGTGCGCGCAGACCGATCCCGAGGCGTTCTTCCCCGAGAAGGGTGGCTCCACCAGGGAGGCGAAACGAGTGTGCCTGACCTGCGACGTTCGCAACGAGTGCCTCGAGTACGCGTTGCAGAACGACGAGAGGTTCGGCATCTGGGGCGGCCTGTCCGAGCGGGAGCGTCGCAAGCTGAAGAAGCGGGCTGTCTAGCACCACCGCGGGGGTGGTGCGGGCCGCACGTCGGCGGTCGTCGTCCGATTGCGTCAACCGGGCGGCTGCTGGTTAGGGTTGGGCGCCGTGACGGTAACCGCCCTGCTGGTCAGCCATGACGGCGCGCGTTGGCTGCCCGCCGTGCTGGACGGACTGCAGGCGCAGACCCGGCCACCGGAGCGGGTGGTCGCGGTCGACACCGGCAGCACCGACGCCAGTGTCGATCTGCTGACCGACCGCCTCGGGGCCGATGCGGTGCTGCGGGCCGGGACGACGTCGTCCTACGGGGCCGCCGTGCGGGTGGGCCTCGACCGGCTCGTCGACGGCGTGCCCGCCGACCACGTCGAGTGGGTGTGGCTGCTGCACGACGACAGCGCGCCGGCGCCGGACGCGCTCGAGCGGCTGCTCGACGCCGCGGCGCAGACTCCGTCCGCCTCGGTGCTCGGGCCGAAGACCCGCGAGTGGCCGTCGCTGCGCCGCCTGCTCGAAGTAGGCGTGACGATCAGCGGCACCGGCCGCCGGGAGACCGGGCTGGAACGCGGCGAGTACGACCAGGGGCAGCACGACCGGACGCGTGACGTGCTCGCGGTGAACACCGCGGGGATGCTCGTCCGGCGCGACGTGTTCGACCAGCTCGGCGGGTTCGACCCACGGCTCCCGCTCTTCGGCAACGACCTCGACTTCGGCTGGCGCGCGGCCCGTGCCGGCCACCGCACGCTGGTGGTCCCCGACGCCGTGGTGTTCCACGTCGAGGCCGCGCACCGCGGGGTGCGCCGGACCCCGCTCACCGGGAGCCATCGCCGCTCTGAACGCGGCGCCGCCCTCTACACGCTGCTGGTCAACGGCTCACTGGTCGCGCTCCCGTTCCATCTGGTGCGGCTGTTCCTCGGCAGCCTGGTCCGGGCCGTCGGACTGCTGCTGGTCCGCGCGCCGCGGGAGGCGTACGACGAGGTGGTCGCCTTGCTGGCGACCTACCTGAGACCGGACCGGGTCATGGCCGGCCGGCTCGAGCGGCGCCGGACGGCGACTGTCCCGCCCCGTGCGGTCCGGCACCTGCTGGCGCCGCCGTGGCTGCCCTACCGGCACGGACTCGACTTCGTCACCGACGTGGCATCGGCGGTCGGCCACCAGGCCGATGAGCTCTCCTCGGCCCGGCGGAGTCGACGCGGGGACGCTCTGGAGACCGGCCCGGTGCCCGCGGAGGCGCAGAACCTGCCCGACGACCAGGGCCTGATCGCCCGGCTGCTGACCAGTCCGACCGCAGCGGTGTTCGGCCTCCTCGTGGTGCTCGCCCTGGTCGGCGCGCGCGGTGTCCTCGGAGCGGGGCAGCTCTCCGGCGGCGCGCTGCTGCCGGCCCCGGGCTCGGCGCTGGCCTGGTGGGGCGTCTACCTGGAGTCGTGGCACGAGGTGGGGGTCGGCTCCGCGGCGCCGGCCGCGCCGTACCTGCTGCCGCTGGCGGTCGCCGGGACGCTGCTGCTGGCCAAGGGATGGCTGCTGGTCGACCTGCTCTTCCTTCTCGTCGTGCCACTCGCCGCGTTCGGTGCCTACCGCTTCCTGCTGCGGGTGACCGGAGCGAGGCTCCCGGCCCTGTGGGGTGCGGTTGCCTACGGCCTGGTGCCGGTGCTCGCGGGCGCGGTGAACCAGGGCCGGCTCGGGACCGTGGTCGCCGCCCTCTGCCTGCCGTGGCTCGCGCACTCGGCCCTCTTCCTCTCCGGGTCCCACCCGGCGGACCGTCGCTGGCGGGCGGCGTGGCGAACCGCGCTCTGGCTCGCGCTGGTCACCGCGTTCGTGCCGATCGCCTGGGTCCTCGCGGCGGCGCTGGCGCTGGTCGCGCTGGTCGCCGGGCCGGTCAAGAACCATGCCCCGACGGCCGTGGCGGTCGCCGCGGTGCCGGTCCTGCTGCTGCCCTG
>DATFGA010000086.1:0-8296 GCA_035249775.1 Nocardioidaceae bacterium
GAGGAGGCACACAGTGCACGGTCGAGACGTATTCATCGTGGACGCGGTGAGGACCCCGGTCGGGAGGCTCGGCGGCGCGCTGGCCGAGGTCCGCCCCGACGACCTCGGCGCGGTGGTGATCAAGGCACTGCTCGACCGGAACCCGGGCCTGGACCCGGCCCGCGTCGGTGAGGTCTACTTCGGCGCAGCCAACCAGTCCGGTGAGGACAACCGCAACGTCGCCCGGATGTCCACGCTGCTGGCGGGTCTGCCGACCTCCGTTCCCGGGTCCACGTTGAACCGGCTGTGCGCTTCGGGGCTCGACGCCCTGATCACGGCGTCACGCGCGATCGCGGTCGGGGACGCCTCGATCATGGTCGCCGGCGGCGTGGAGTCGATGACCCGCGCGCCGTACGTCCTGCCGAAGTCGAACCGACCGTTCCCCGCCGGCAACGCCGAGCTGTTCTCGACCACCCTGGGCTGGCGGATGGTCAACCCGGAGATGCCGGGTGTCTGGACGACCAGCCTCGGGGAGAGCACCGAGATCCTCGCCGAGAAGTACGCGATCACCCGCGAGTCCGCCGACGAGTTCGCGGTCCGCAGCCAGAGCCTGGCCGCGCAGGCCTGGGCCGACGGCGCCTACGACCCGGCGGTCGTGCAGGTGCCGGGCGCGGAGCTGGCCCGAGACGAGGGCATCCGCGACGGCGTCACCATAGAGTCCCTGGCGAAGCTGAAACCGGTCTTCCGCCCGGACGGCACGGTCACCGCCGGGAACGCCTCACAGCTGTCGGACGGCGCCGCCGCGCTGCTGCTCGCCGATGAGGACGGGGTCAAGGAGCTCGGTGCCGAGCCGCTGGCCCGGGTCACCGCCTCCGGGGTGGACGCGGTCGACCCGCAGCTGTTCGGGATCGGCCCGGTGCAGGCCGTACGCCGGGCCCTGGCGCGGGCGGGTCGGAGCCTGGAGGACGTCACCGTGATGGAGCTGAACGAGGCGTTCGCCGCGCAGTCGCTGGCCTGCCTCTCGGAGTGGGACGGGCTGGACCGGTCGGTGGTGAATCCGCTCGGTGGGGCGATCGCGATCGGGCACCCCCTGGGCTGTTCGGGCGCCCGCCTGGCCGGTGCGGTCGCCCACCAGCTGGCCGCGGCCGGCTCGGGAGTCGGCGTCGCCGCGTTGTGCATCGGCGTGGGCCAGGGTCTCGCCGTGACCATGGAACGCTGACCGTTGCAGACAGGCCCGGGCGCCGAAGTTCCGCTGGTCGTCGACGGCGGGATGTCGAACGCGCTCGAGGACCGTGGCCACGACCTGTCCACGGCGCTGTGGACCGCCGCCGTGCTCCGGACCGCCCCGGACGAGGTGGCAGCGGTGCACCGGGCCTACTTCCGTGCCGGCGCCTCGGTCGCCACCACCGCCAGCTACCAGGCCAGCGTCCCGGGTCTCGTCGCGGCCGGTGTCGACCGGTCCGAGGCGGAGGACCTGATCCGGGCCGGCGTGCGGATCGCCCGCGCGGTCCGCGACGACCTCGCCGACGACGGGCGGACCCGGCTGGTCGCCGCGTCGGTCGGGCCGTACGGCGCGGCGCTGGCCGACGGATCGGAGTACCGGGGCCGGTACGGCGTCAGCGCCGGACGGCTGCGCGACTTCCACCTTCCCCGCCTGGAGCTGCTCGCCTCCGCCGAGCCGGACCTGTTCGCGGTCGAGACCATCCCGGACGTCGAGGAGGCCGAGGTCCTGGTCCCGCTGCTCGACGAGGTCGGGCTGCCCGCCTGGTTCTCCTACTCGGTCGCGGAGGGTCGCACCCGTGCCGGCCAGCCGCTCGAGGAGGCGTTCGCGGTGGCCGCGTCCGGCAGTGCGGTCCTCGCTGTCGGGGTCAACTGCTGTGCGCCTGATGACGTCCTCGACGCGGTCCGGCTCGCAACACAGGTGACCGGTCTGCCGGCGGTGGCCTACCCGAACAGCGGTGAGGGCTGGGACAGCGGCACGCACACCTGGAGCGGGCACGCGTCGTACGACGTGTCGCTGGCCCCGTCGTGGGTGGCCGCCGGAGCCCGCTACGTCGGAGGATGCTGCCGGGTCGGCCCGTCGGACATCGCCGCGCTGGCCGGCGTACTCCGCGACTCCTGACCCGGGTTCAGCCGCCGAGAGAGGCCGCCACCACGTCCCGCGCCTCGGCCTGGACCTCGGCCAGGTGGTCGGGTCCCTTGAACGACTCGGCGTAGATCTTGTAGACGTCCTCGGTGCCCGAGGGCCGGGCGGCGAACCAGGCGTGCTCGGTGAGCACCTTCAGCCCGCCGATCGGGGCGCCGTTGCCGGGGGCCTCGGTGAGCCGGTCGGTGATCGGGTCGCCGGCCAGGGTCGTCGCCGTCACGTCGGACGGCGCGAGCGCGGCCAGCCGGCTCTTCTGCTCGCGGGTGGCCGGCTGGTCGACCCGGGCGTAGGCGGGGTCGCCGTGCCGGCCGGTGAGGTCCGCGTAGTGCTCGCTGGGTGAGCGGCCGGTCGCCGCCTGGATCTCGGCGGCCAGCAGCGCCAGGATCAGCCCGTCCTTGTCGGTGGTCCACACCGAGCCGTCGAAGCGGAGGAACGACGCGCCCGCCGACTCCTCGCCACCGAACCCGATCGTGCCGTCGAGCAGTCCGGGGACGAACCACTTGAAGCCGACCGGCACCTCGGTGAGCGCCCGGCCGAGCGATCCGGCGACCCGGTCGATCATCGAGGAGGAGACCAGCGTCTTGCCCACAGCGGCGGTGCCGGGCCAGTCCGGTCGGGCGGCGCCGAACAGGTAGCCGATGGCCACCGCCAGGTAGTGGTTCGGGTTCATCAGGCCGGCGTCCGGGGTGACGATGCCGTGCCGGTCGGAGTCGGCGTCGTTGCCGGTGGCGATGTCGTAGTCGTGCCGGCGCTCGATCAGCGATGCCATCGCCGCCGGCGAGGAGCAGTCCATCCTGATCTTGCCGTCCCGGTCCAGGGTCATGAACCGCCAGGTGGGGTCCACCAGCGGGTTCACCACGGTCAGGTCGAGCCGGTGCCGCTCGGCGATCTCGGCCCAGTAGCCGACGCTGGCACCGCCCAGCGGGTCCGCCCCGATCCGGACGCCCGCCTCCCGGATCCGGTCGAGGTCGACCACGCTGGGCAGGTCGTCGACGTAGCTGCCGAGGAAGTCGTAGCCCTCGACCGTGGCGCGGGCCCGCGAGAACGGGGTACGCCGGACGCCGCTCAGCCCGTCCTCGATGTAGGAGTTGGCCCGCTCCGCGATGGCCTTGGTCGCATCGCTTCCCGCGGGACCACCGTGCGGCGGGTTGTACTTGAACCCGCCGTCGCGGGGCGGGTTGTGCGAGGGGGTGACCACGATCCCGTCCGCCTGCCCGGCGGCTTCGCCGGTCCGACCGCGGTTCGCGCGCAGGATCGCGTGCGAGACCGCCGGCGTCGGCGTGTAGCCGTCCCGGTCGTCGACGAGCACGGTGACGTCGTTGGCGACGAGCACCTCCAGCGCGGAGGCCCACGCCGGCTCGGACAGGGCGTGGGTGTCACGACCCAGGAACAGGGGCCCGTCGTAGCCCTGTTCCTTGCGGTGGTCGCAGATGGCCTGGGTGGTGGCCACGATGTGCGCCTCGTTGAACGCGTTGTCGAGGCTGCTGCCGCGGTGCCCCGAGGTGCCGAACACCACCCGTTGCGCCGGGTCGGACGGGTCCGGCTCACCGGTGTAGTAGGCGGTGACCAGGTGCGCCACGTCGACGAGATCGCTCGCAAGGGCCACGGTGCCGGCCCGCTGGGCCGCCGAGAGGTCGCTCATAGACGCAGCGTAGTGACGTACTGTCAGGGACCGGCGGCCACCTCGGCCTCCGACCAGGGAGCAACGATGACCGTCAGGTCCGCACCACAGCCCATCTCGAGCAGCCCGATGACCCTCGGCGTGGTCGCTACGTCGCGCAAGGAGAACGAGCACCGGCTGCCGATCCACCCGCGGCACCTCGACCGGATCGACCCGGGGCTGCGCGCGCGGATCACGCTCGAGAGCGGCTACGGCGACCGGTTCGGCTTCTCCGACGAACAGCTCGAGCCGCTGGTGGGGCGGATCTGCTCCCGGGAACAGGTGATCCACGACTCCGACGTGGTGCTGCTCCCCAAGCCGCAGCACAGCGACCTCGCGGAGTTCGCCGACGGGCAGGTGCTGTGGGGCTGGCCGCACTGCGTCCAGGACCCGGTGATCACCCAGCTCGCGATCGACCGGAGGCTGACCCTGATCGCGTTCGAGGCGATGAACCACTGGGCCGGCGACTCCGGGTTCGGCCTGCACGTGTTCCACAAGAACAACGAGCTGGCCGGCTACTGCTCGGTGATCCACGCGCTCCAGCTGACCGGCTCCACGGGCGACTACGGCCGCCGGCTCAACGCCGTCGTGATCGGGTTCGGTGCCACCGCCCGCGGCGCGGTCACCGCCCTGAACGCGCACGGCGTCCACGACGTGCAGGTCCTCACCAACCGTGGCGTCGCCGCCGTTGGCTCGCCGATCCACTCGGTGCGGATCGTCCAGTTCGACCACGACGACAGCGCACCGTTCCTGTCCCACGCGATCACCGACCGAGGACGGGTGGCGCTGGCGCCCTACCTCGCCGAGCACGACATCGTGGTCAACTGCACGCTGCAGGACACCGCCGCACCGCTGATGTTCCTGCATACCGAGGACCTCGACCTGTTCCGGCCAGGAAGCCTCGTCGTCGACGTCTCGTGCGACGAGGGGATGGGCTTCACCTGGGCGCGGCCGACCTCGTTCGACGAGCCGATGTTCGAGGTGGGTGACCACATCCGTTACTACGGCGTGGACCACAGCCCGTCGTACCTGTGGGACTCGGCGACGTGGGAGGTCAGCGAGGCGCTGTTGCCGTTCCTGCCGACGGTGATGGCCGGCCCCGTGGCCTGGGACCAGGACGAGACGGTCAGGCGTGCCATCGAGATCCGCGACGGCCACGTGGTGAACCCGGCGATCCTCGCGTTCCAGGACCGGTCACCGGAGTACCCGCACGCCGGCTGAGGGTCAGCGTCGGCCGCGTCGGGCCCGGAGGTAGTCGGCGACGACGTACTCGCCGAGCCGGGACACGTCGGGGGTGAACACCCGCCCGGCCGCGCGTCGGGCCACGGCGTCGACGAACCGGGCCAGGCCGGGATCCTGGCCGAGCATGAACACGTTGAGGGTGGCGCCGTAGCGGGCGAGCTCGTCGACCTGCCCGACGGTCGCGTGCAGCGTCTCCCGGGTGGTCGGCCAGCTGAAGTACGGCGACCCGTCGTGGAGCAGGTGCGCGGTCGGCTCCCCGTCGGTCACCACCAGCACCACCGGCTCGGCGTCGGGATGCCGCCGCAGGTGACGCCCGGCGATCATCAGCGCGTGCTGGAGGTTGGTGCCCTGCACCCACTCCGGCTCGACGTCGGCGAGCTGGACCGGGGACAGTCGCCGGGCGGACAGGTCGAAGCCGATCACCTGGAGCGCGTCCTGCCGGAACCGGGTGGCCACCAGGTGCGAGAGCGCCAGCGCGGTCTGCTTCATCGGACCCCACCGGCCCTCCTGCACCATCGAGTAGGACAGGTCGACGCACAGCGCCACCGCCGCCGACGTACGCCGCTCGGTCTCCACCACCTCGAAGTCCTCGACGGCCAGCCGCCCGGGCACGGCGCCGCCGCGGCGCAGCGCGTTGGACACGGTGCGCACGGCGTCGATCGGCAGGTCGTCACCGAAGACCCACTCCCGGGTCAGTCCGGTCGGCTCGTCGGCGGCGCCGGTGCGGTGGTCGTCGTGGTCACCGCGGCCGGTGGCCTCGAGCCGGGCGAAGACCCGGCGCAGCGCGGTCTCCCCCAGCCGCCGCACCGCCCGTGGGGTCAGCCGGAGCCCGTCGTCGTCGCGGGAGACGAACCCCTGCCGTTCCAGCTCCCGCTCCAGCCGCCGCAACGCCTCCAGGTCGGCGGCCGCCGTCGCGCCGAGGTGCCGCTCGAGCGACTCCACGTCCACGTCGTCGAGAGTGGCACCGGGATAGCCCTGCCCGAGCTGCTGGTCGAGCTCCTCGAGGTCCGCGAGCTCGGCCACCGCCTCGACCGCGTCGCTGTAGCCGAGCGGTTCCTCACCGCGCATGTTCACCGGTTCCCGGGACATCCCGGGCCTCAGGGCCCGCAGGTTGTCCGAGAGCTGGGCCATCTGCGAGGCCAGGTCCGGGTCGGACAGCGCGTCGCTGAGCAGCTGCCCGAGCTGTTCGCGCTGCTCCGGGGAGAGCGAGGCCATCATCCGGTCGGCCGCGGCCTGCCGTCGGGCCAGCGCGTCGATCAGCTCATCGACATCGGCCGGCTGCTCGGGGAAGAACTCGCCGTGCCGGTCCATGAACTCGGCGAAGCTGTCGGTGGTGTCCTCGCCGCGGGCGTGTGCGGCGAGCAGCGCGTTGAGGTCCGCGAGCATGTCCTTGACCCGCTGCATCGCGGCCGGGTCCTCGGCGCCGAGAGCCCGCTTCAGTCCGGCGAACTGGGCGTCGAGCACCTCCTGGCGCAGCATCTGCCGGATCGACTCGAAGGTCGCGCGGGCCTCCGGTGAGTGCCAGTCGTAGGCGTCCAGGGCGCGGACGGCTCCGGCGGTGTCGTCGGGCAGCGTGGCCAGCTCCATCTCCGCCATCCGGGCGGCGTCGCCGTCCTCGCCGGCCAGGGTGTCCCGCTCCTCGGCCAGCGCCTGGTCGAGGGCGGCTCGCACCTGGTCCAGGGTCCCGGCCAGGTCCCCGCGGCGACGGGCCGCGGACCGCATCCGTCGTACCCGCTGTGCCAGGTCGTCGAGGCCGCGTCGCCCGTCCAGGCCGCGGCGCATCAGCTCGCGCAGCGCCTCCCGGAGCGACCCGCCCGCGAGCACGTCCTCACCGACCTCGTCGAGGGCCTCGCGCACGTCGTACGGCGGCGCGAGCGGGTCTGGCCCTCCGCGCCAGGGGCCGTACCGGTAGCGGTCGCGAGGCACGGCTCACGCACCGTAGACAGCGTGGCCGTCGACGGTGGCCTTGTCGATGCGCCGGGTCAGGTGCAGCCCTTCGAGCACCATCTCGACCGCGGCGGCCACCTGGCCGGGGGAAGCGGCGTCGCCGTGCCCGAGCCGGTCGAGCACCTTGGAGAGTCCCGGCACCGGGCCGACCTGTCCCAGCAGCTCCTGTGCGGTGACCAGCTCGCCGGTCTCCACGGTGCCGCCTTCGGCGAACAGCTCGGTGAAGCCGGACAGGTCCAGGCCGCCCAGCCGCTCGCGGAACGTCTCCGCGGTCGCCAGCCGGAGCAGGTGCTGGACGACCTCGGCCTCCCGGCCCTCCTCGCCCATCTCGAACTCCACCTTGCCGAGCAGGGTCGGAATGGTCCGCGGGACGTCGCAGATCCGGGCCACGGGGTCGACCTCATCGGCCCGGGCGCCGCGCCGCAGCGCCGACGCGGCCACCGCTTCGGCAGCCGCGATCGCGAACCGCGCGCTGACTCCCGAGCGCTGGTCCACCGAGGCGGACTCGCGAAGCGCGCGGGTCAGCCGGGCGATGATCTCGAGCAGGTGCTCGGGTACGTCGGCGACCAGCCTCGACTCCTGCCCGACCAGGGTGACCTCCTCGGCCACCTCGAACGGGTAGTGCGTGCGGATCTCGGCGCCGAACCGGTCCTTGAGCGGGGTGATGATCCGTCCGCGGTTGGTGTAGTCCTCGGGGTTGGCGGTCGCCACCAGCAGCAGGTCCAGTGGCAGCCGCAGCGAGTAGCCGCGGACCTGGATGTCCCGCTCCTCGAGCACGTTGAACATGGCCACCTGGATCCGCTCCGCGAGATCGGGGAGCTCGTTGATCCCGAACACCCCGCGGTTGGTGCGTGGCAGCAGCCCGTAGTGGATCGTCTCCGGGTCCCCGAGGGTCCGGCCCTCGGCCACCTTGACCGGGTCCACGTCGCCGACCAGGTCACCGACGCTGGTGTCCGGGGTGGCCAGCTTCTCGACGTAGCGTTCGTCGCGGTGCCGCCACGCCACCGGCAGGTCGTCGCCGGCCTCGTCCGCGATCCGCCGGCAACGCACGCACACCGGCGCGAGCGGGTCGTCGCTGATCTCGCAGCCCTCGACGACCGGGCTCCACTCGTCGAGCAGCATTGCCAACGTCCGCATCAGCCGGGTCTTGCCCTGGCCGCGCTCGCCGAGCAGCACCAGGTCGTGACCCGCGAGCAGCGCGCTCTCCAGCTGCGGGAGGACGGTCTCGTCGAAGCCGACGATGCCGGGGAACGCGGTGTCCCCTGAGCGCAGCTTGGCGAGCAGGTTGTCTCGGATCTCCGCCTTCACCGAGCGGGACCGGT
>DATFGA010000087.1:0-3193 GCA_035249775.1 Nocardioidaceae bacterium
GCATAGTCCTCGGCGGTCCGCTTGTCGGTGACGCCGTAGACCTCGGCCTGGGCCCGGTCGACGACCTCGTCGATCTCGCCTTGGCCGGAGTAGCCCCACTGCACGATGCGGGTTCCCGCGTCGACGAGCCGGCGGAGGATCGCCTTCTCGCGGACGATCTCCGCGTAGTAGCCGGCGTTGGCCGCGATCGGCACGCTCGCCGACAGCGTGTGGAGGTACGGCGCGCCGCCGATCCGCGCCAGCTCGCCGCGCCGCTGGAGCTCTGCCGAGACGGTGACCGGGTCGGCCGGCTCGCCACGGCCGTAAAGGTCGACGACGGCGTCGAAGATCGTCTCGTGCGCCGGGCGGTAGAAGTCCGTGCCACGCACCGACTCGATCACGTCGGCGATCGCGTCCTTGGACAGCAGCATCGACCCGAGCACGCTCTGCTCGGCGTTGTTGTCCTGCGGAGGCGTCCGGTCGCCGCCGCCACCCGCGCCGCTGTCGTACGGTGGCCAGCCCGCGCCGGCGTCCAGCGCCGGGCCCGGGTTGCTCGGATACTCCGCGATGCTCACTGATCTGTCCCCTCCGTCGGATGCTCGTGACGTTACGGACAACCACCCCCAAAACTGCCCGGAAAGCGTCGGACCCGGGTGTCCCCGACGGTGACCTGGAAGGTGGCGCTCACGCACGCGCGAGGAGTGACGCTACGTGCCGACGACCGCACAAGAAAGCCCGTCATCCACAGGGCTTGGGGATAACCGGACGCACGGTGTGGAATAGCCACCCAAGTATGTGCACAGCCTGTTTACACACTTGTGGAGAACCCAGCCGCCTCACCGTCGAAACACCGTCTGACCTGCATAAACGCGACGGGCGGCATGTGGATTTGAGAAAGGTGAAAAGTTCTTGGTTCTCCGGATCGTCACATGTGTCCGGGATGTCTGCATGTCGACATATGCTCCACATACCACGGATACTCACAGCTTGGGCATAGTTACACACAACTACTTCCACCGTAGTTACGTCAGGTGCAGATGACACTTCTGACCATTACTTACCTGTAGCCTTGTCCACATGCCCGGACCGCCGAACGAGTCGCTCGTGCAATCGCGCGAGCACGACCGGGAGATCGTCCGGCTGGCTGTACCCGCCTTCCTGGCGCTCGTCGCCGAACCACTCTTCCTGCTCGCGGACGCGGCGATCATCGGCCACCTCGGAACGCCGCACCTCGCCGGGCTCGGGATCGCCGGCGCAATCATCCAGACAGCGATCGGGCTGTGCGTCTTCCTGGCCTACGGCACCACGGCCTCGGTGGCCCGTCGGATCGGCGCCGGCGACATGCGCGGAGCGCTCGCCCAGGGCATCGACGGTGTGTGGTTGGCGGTGTTCATCGGTGCGGTCGTCACCGTCGCCGGCGTCGCTCTCACCGACCCACTGGTCGGTCTGTTCGGTCCCTCCCCGGAGGTGGCCGACCACGCGGCGACATACCTTCGCTGGGCCTTCCTCGGCGCCATCCCACTGCTGGTGATGCTGGCCGCGACCGGCATCCTGCGCGGACTCCAGGACACCCGGACCCCGCTGTACGTCGCCGTGGCCGGCAACCTGATCAATATCGGCCTGAACTTCCTGCTCGTCTACGGCCTCGACCTGGGCATCGCCGGTGCGGCCATCGGCACCGACCTGGCCCAGCTGGCGTCGGCGGGAGTCATGGTTTTCGTGGTCGTCCGGGCCGCGCGCCGGGAGGGGTCCCCGCTGACCCCCGACCTGCCGGGCGTACGACGCGCCGCCCACGCCGGGATCGCCCTGGTGGTCCGGACGCTCACCTTGCGGGCCTCGCTGCTCGTGATGACCTATGGCGCCGCGGTGCTCGGAGCCACCTCGTTGGCCACCCACCAGCTGGCCAGCACCCTGTGGACCTTCCTGGCCTTCGCGCTCGACGCCATCGCGATCGCGGCGCAGGCGATCACCGGTCGCTACCTCGGCGCCGGTGACGTCGCGCGGGCCCGGAGCGTCACCCGCCGGATGATCTGGTGGGGCGTGGTCAGCGGCCTGGTGACCGGTCTTCTGCTGGCCGTGGCATCGCCGTTCCTCGGGGCCCTGTTCACCGACGACCCCGCGGTCCACGACCTGCTCTGGCCGGTGCTGCTCGTCGCCGCCGTGTTCCAGCCGATCGCCGGCGTCGTATTCGTGCTCGACGGAGTGCTGATCGGCGCCGGCGACGGTCGCTACCTCGCCTGGGGCGGGGTCGTGGTCCTCGCGGTGTTCGCGCCGATGGCCCTGCTGGCCGTGAAGTTGGCTCCCGAGTCCGGCTCCGGCCTGTTGTGGCTGTGGGTCACCTTCGGTCTCGGGTTCATGGGGTCGCGAGCCGTCGTACTCCTACATCGCGCACGCGGCGAGCGCTGGCTGGTGACCGGGGCGTAGCCCCTAGGATCCTCCCCATGCCCGAGCTGAGCACCGGCGCCAGGCCGAGCCGATGACCGGGCTGCACAAGATCGCGATGGGGCTCGTCATCGTGGTGGTCGACGCCTACTTCGGTGAGCTCGACGCCGTGCCCGACGTGCTGGGCTGGATCCTCGTGCTGTTCGGCCTCGTCGATCTTCGTGGACGGGTGACCTCCTTGGGCAGCCTGGTCGGACTCGCGACAGCAGCTGCGGCCGTCTCCGTCGTGCTGCTCTGGCCGGACCTGCTGGCCTCGGCGTCGGAGAGCACGCTCTGGGCGCTGAGCCTGCCCCAGATCGCGTTCAGCATCCTGCTCTGCGCGTCCGCCGCGGAGCTCTGCGTCCCGCAGGAGGCTGGTAGGGCACGGCAGTTCGGCTGGCTCCGATGGGTGTTCATCGTGCTGGCGTTCGCACCGGCGGTGCTGTACGGCGCGGGGGTGGATGTGCTCGAGGTGCCCATCGCTGTGACCACCGTCGCGGCCAACGTTGCCCTGATCTACCTGTTGTTCAGGCTCGCCGGACGGCCCGCAGCAACGCGCTGACTCCGCGAGTGCCGCTGACGGGGCCGGTTCGCCACGTCGTGGGATCGAAACGGAGTGATCTAGCCCGAAAGGGCCAGGCGGATAGCCCATCCGGTCCATTGCTGACACCCCTCACTTGGGGTTGTCTAAGGGCTTCACGTAGGCGAAATGTCCGGGGAGGGACCGAATCGTGGCGAATTCGCGCCAGCATGCTTTCAGAAGAATGTTCAGGGGACTTGTCGCGGGGGTGGG
>DATFGA010000088.1:0-25537 GCA_035249775.1 Nocardioidaceae bacterium
TCTCCCTGCCCCCGCTGCCCCAGGTGCGGCTGCGGCTGGCCAGCAAGGCTGTCGCCTGGGATCTCGTCGCGCCGTCGAAGTGCGAGATCCTCGACCCAGCCGGCGTCACTGCGCTCCTGTCGCGGCTCGGTCCGGACCCCCTCCGAGCCGACGCGGGCGTCACGAGGGCGGTGCAGGCCATGCATCGCGCGGGAGGGCCGATCGGGGCGGTCCTGCTGGATCAAGCTGTCGTCGCCGGAGTCGGCAACGTCTTCCGAAGCGAGGCGCTGCATGCCATCGGCGTCGCGCCGACGCGTCCCGCAAGGGCGATGACGCAGCCCGAGCTGAGCGGTCTGTGGGATGTCCTGCAGCACATGATGTCCCGGGCAGTACAGGACGGCCGGATCATCACGGTGGACGGACCGGACCGGTTGAGCCTGCCTGAGAGCGAGGCACGCAAGGTCTACAAGCAGGAGCGCTGCCGCGACTGCGGCGCCCCGGTCGTCACGAGCGAGGTGGGGAGCCGTACGGCGTACCACTGCCCCGTCGAGCAACCCTCCTGAAGTACCCGTATTCGGGTCACTTCGACCAGAACTGCCACTAGGCCCACGCCCCGACAAGGACTGAGGCAACGTTCAGCTCTTGAGCGGATCGTGGCCCCAGTTCATCAAGGAGTCTTCTTCAACGCCGACGGCTTGTGGACGGCCGTGCCACCGTGGTTGTTCCAGGCGACCTTGTCACCCTTCTTGAACTCCGCCATCTCCGCCCCACCTTCCGCCGTCGACACGTGGGCGCACCCGTCCTTGTCGACCTTCAACCCGTTAGGAACCACTGCCGAGCCGGGTGTGTCTGTTCGCACAACGGGGTACAGACGCGTCCCATGCAGGGCCGTTGAACCAGCCAGCGCCCTGAACAGAATCCAAGAGTGACCCCGTCCGCAAACGCGTCGCACCGGACTCGTCCAGCGACCGACTCGTTGAAGGGAACGCACGATGACGCACGACACAACTCGCGGCGCCATGGGCGCCACGAACGTCCAGAAGGCCGGCGCAGCAGTCGGCGTAGTCTTCCTCCTCGTCGGCATCCTCGGGTTCGTCCCGGGAATCACTTCCGACTACGGCTCCATGCAGTTCGCCGGCCATGAGTCCGGCTCCGAGTTGCTCGGCCTCTTCCAAATCTCGATCCTGCACAACATCGTCCACCTGCTCTTCGGCGCCGCCGGGCTGCTGATGTCGCGCAGCTGGTCCGGTGCCCGCGCATTCCTGATCGGCGGCGGCGTGGTCTACCTGGTTCTGTGGATCTACGGGCTCGTGATCGACCATGAGTCGTCAGCGAACTTCGTGCCGCTCAATACCGCCGACAACTGGCTGCACTTCGTGCTTGGGATCGGCATGGTCGCGCTCGGCGTGGTGCTTGGGCGGGAAAAGGCTGTGACTGGCAGGCGGACAGCCTGACGAGGAGACCGACCATGCGGATCGCGGTGACCGGTGCGACGGGCAACATCGGCACGGCGCTGCTGCGTCGGCTCGTGCGCGACGGCGGGCACCAGATAGTCGGTCTGGCCCGTCGGCTTCCGGACGACCCCGAGGTCGCGCCGGGCGGCAAGTCGGTCGAGTGGCAATCGGTCGATCTCACGGATGACGATTCGGTGCGCAGACTCACGGAGGCGTTCCGCGGGGCGGACGCGGTCGTTCACCTGGCCTGGGGGTTCCAGCCCTCCCACGACCTGAAGTATCTCGAGGAGCTCGGAGTCGGCGGCACCGGAAGGGTTCTCGAGGCAGTCACCACGTCCGCAGTACCGCACCTGGTGCACATGTCCTCGGTCGGCGCCTACTCTCCCAAGTCCGACGACGCGCACGTCGACGAATCGTGGCCGACCGGCGGGGTGCGCACCTCGCGCTACAGCGTTCACAAGGCCGCGGCCGAGCGGCTACTCGACCAGCACGAGGCGGCCGGTTACGGCACCCTGATCAGTCGGATGCGGCCCGGCATCGTCGGGCAGCGTACGGCGGGCAGCGCGCTGCTGCGGTACGGCGTACCGGCGATCGTGCCCTCGGCCGTGCTCGACCACATCCCCGTTCTGCCGCTCGACCGGGGGCTCCGTATCCCGATGGTCCACGCCGACGACGTGGCGGATGCGATCGTGCGCGAGCTCGAGCGGAAGGTGGGCGGGGCGTTCAACCTGTCCGCCGAGCCACCGATCACCACGGACCGGATCGCCGAGGTACTCGGGGCGCGTCCGATCCATGTGCCCTCACGCGTCGTGCGGGCGGCGATGTCCGCGGCCTGGCACGCCCGGCTCCAGCAGGTAGACACAGGGTGGCTGGACATGGGTTTCGCGCTGCCGCTGCTCGACTGCTCGCGGGCTTCCCGCGAGCTCGGCTGGTCGCCTAGGGTCGATGCCGTGACGGTTCTTCGCGAGGTCATCGACGGGATGCGCGAGACCGCCGCGGCCCGGACGCCGGTGCTGCGACACCGCAGCGTCCCGCGTGCGCTGCGCGACTTCGTCCGACGCGGACCGGTTGGCGAGCGGGACCGGCCCTGACCGCGGCCACCGGCACCAGCCCGCGCCCTGCGCCTTTGCTGCGCGCCGCTCACATCGGCCCGACAGTCGCGGTCACCACGGTGGCCGCGCTGCTCACGGTCTCGACAGACCTCGAAGCGAGCGCCGCGCTCACGGTGACGATCGCTGTCTTCGCCGGCCAGCTGACGATCGGGTGGGGGAACGATCTCGTCGACGCCTCACGCGATCGTGACGTCGGGCGCGCCGACAAGCCGCTCGCGAACGGTGAGCTGTCCCGGGACTTGGTGGTGGGGTGCCTGGTGGTCGCAGCGGTGGCGTGCGTGGTGCTGTCTCTGCTGGCCGGGTGGCGCAGCGGCGTCGTGCATCTGTGCGTCGGGGTCGCGTCCGGCCACGCATACAACCTCGGGATGAAGACGACCCCGTGGTCATGGCTGCCCTACGCGCTGGCGTTCGGCACGCTGCCCGCGGTCATCACGCTGGCCGGCGACACCCCACAGTGGCCGCACTCATGGATGCTCGTCACGGGCGCTGCCCTCGGTGTTGGGGCACACTTCCTCAACACCCTCCCCGACTTCGACGACGACGCGACCACCGGTGTCCACGGTCTGCCGCACCGGCTCGGTGCCACGCCGACGCGGGTCGTCGGCACGCTGCTGCTGGTCGCAGGTTCGGTGGTCGCCGCGCTCGGACCGGCGGGGCCACCGGCGACGTGGACGCTCGCGACGCTGGGTCTCGTCGTGCTCCTCGGGCTGGTGGCGCTGTCCGGCCGCGGAAAGGCTCCGTTCTACGCCGCGCTGGCGATCGCGCTGATCGACGTCGTGCTGTTGGCCGTGGTCAGCGCGTGACCTGGGACCTTGCCGTGGTCGGCGCCGGGCCTGCCGGCGCGGCGACGGCGATCGGCGCGATGCGAGCCGACCCCAGCTTGAGGGTGGTGATGCTGGACCGGGCCGACTTCCCGCGGGACAAGTCCTGTGGTGATGGGATTGCACCGCACGTGATCGACCTGCTGGAGGACGCCGGCGTAACCGGCATCGTCGACGACCAGGTGCCGGTGCCGCGGCTGCGGCTCATTCGAGGTGGCCTCTCCGCGGACCGGGACATGGCTCGGCCGACGTTCGTGGTCCCGCGGACGGTGTTCGACCACCGGCTGGTGGAGGCGGCGCAGGTGGCCGGTGCCGAGCTGGTCCGGCACCGCGTTCGGACCATCGATGACACCGGCCCCAAGTTGGCGGTGGACGACGCGTTCCGGGCACGGGTGGTCGTCGGCGCGGACGGCGCGCACTCGGTGGTCCGGCGCGCGCTCGGCATCGACCCGGGACCGATGGCGGTGGCGCTGCGCGGCTACGCCCCGGTGCCCGCCGGCCGCGAAGCCGCTCAGGTCATCGTGTTCGACACCACCCGCCGGTCGGCGTACGCGTGGTCCTTCGACCGAGGCGACGGGATCGCGAACGTCGGGTACGGCGAGATTCTTGACCACCGGAGTGAACGGCCCACCAAGTCCCGCCTGCTCGAGCGGCTCGACGCGCTGCTGCCCGACGCCGCGGCCGGGGGCACCGACTGGCGCGGCCACCAGCTGCCCCTGTCCAGTGGCAGCTGGCGCCCCGTCGACGGTCGGATCCTGCTCGCCGGCGACGCCGCCGGACTGGTGAACCCGATGACCGGCGAGGGGATCTACTACGCCGTCGCCACCGGGCTCGCCGCGGGACGCGCCGCTGCGGAGGCGATTGCGGCCGGCGAGCCGGACGGCGCCGGGGCACGTTACCGACGACAAACCGGGCCGATGCTCGACAGCCACCTGCGGCACATCCGGGTGGCCGCTCGGCTGTGCCGGTCCGGCGCCGTGATCGACGCCGGGCTTCGCTCGTCGGCGGCCGATCAGCGGGTCTTCGACGACCTGGTGGAGCTGGGTCTCGCGCGGGGAAGGATCACCCGCACCATGGTCCGCGGACTCGCCCGGGGCCTGTTCGGACCCGCAGGTGGGCGCAGCGCGACGCATCACGGCGAGGAGACACCAAAAGAGCTCTGACTGGGTGTGTTCCTGTTGCACAGACGGTGCCCAATCGCCGCACGATGAGCACAAGCTTTCCGTCACAACTCCGGCGCTTCTGGTCACGCAGGGTCAGTCTGGGCCACCAGTCGAAATGGCGTGGCGGTCGAGGAAGTCCGCAAGCGCATGCGCAACCTCGGGCGCGTGCGTCAAGGCCAGAGAGTGATCGGCGCCGCGGATCTCAACGTCCTCCATCCGCGGAAACCAGGAGCGGAGCAGGTTCCGGACCTCGACGAACCAGGGGCCGCTGTCGCTACCGCTGACCTGAAGGGCTGGGCAGTTGACGCGGTGCGCGTCCTCCAAGTCGAAGCGCCAGGACAACAAGGCAGGCAGGTCGGTGTCGAAGAACGTCGCAGCGTCGCGCTGCATCTGCTCGGCCGCCCCCGGCAACCGCTGCTCGACCTCCGTTCGCCAATTCGGCCCGATCAGAACTGCAAGGAACTCCTCGAGCGCCGCGGTCGGCCCATGCGTCCCTCTGGCCTCCATGAGGGTGGCGTTCGCAGCCCGAAAGTCGCGCGCACTCGGCACGTGCACCGGCGGAGGTTCGATCAGCGTCAGCGTGTGGACGTGCTCCGCGGCGTCAACGGCCAGTTGCAGTCCCACTGCGCCGCTGTAGGAGTAGCCGACGATGTGGACCCTGTCCAGCCCCAGCGCAAGGATGAGATCCCGGCAGTCTGCGGCATCGCGAACCACCGACCCGGGGCCATGGACGGGACTGCTGCCCGCGTAGCCGCGCCGGTGGTAGACGATCGTGCGGTACTCGCCACGAGCACCGAGCTGTCCGGCCAGCGGTGCTAGCTCGTCCGCGGTCAGCGCCGTCTGTATCAGCACGACGGGATCCCCCGTCCCCACGTCGTCGACTTCCAACTCGATGTCGCCGATCTCAACGGGCCGCATCCTTGGAGGTTAGCCGCATCAGGGGTGCTTGCATGTGCGCTCCTCCTCGGGCCCGCACGTCCGAGGACCATCACGGCTCAGGAAGTTCCGCACGACGCCGATGTCAGCAGTCGAGGCACTCACCTCCCGGTTCTGGTGCAACACTGGCAGGCTGGGTCGGGTGACTCACCTGACTCGGATGGTCCGCCTCGAGGCGGCCACCTTCTGGATGGGGTCGAGCGCGTTTTACCCCGAGGAGGGGCCGGTGCACGAGCGGTCGGTCGCCGCGTTCGAGATCGACCTGCACCCGGTGACCAATGCCCAGTTCGCCGCCTTTGTCGCCGATACCGGCTACGTGACCTTGGCGGAGCGACCGCTGGACCCGGCGAACTTCCCCGACGCGGACCCGGCCGACCTGGTCCCGGGAGGCTTGGTCTTCGTGCCGACCCGCGGCCCGGTCGACCTCCGCGACTGGCGGCAGTGGTGGGTCTGGGGTGCCGGCGCGAGCTGGCGCCACCCGTCCGGTGCCGGCTCGTCGATCAAGGGACGCGAGAGTCATCCCGTCGTCCAGGTCGCGTTCGAGGATGCCGAGGCGTACGCCGCCTGGGCCGGTAGGCGGCTGCCCACCGAGGCCCAGCTCGAGTACGCCGCCCAAGGCGGGAACCAGGGAGGCCGGTCCGCGACGACATACGCCTGGGGCGACGAGGCGCAGCCCGACGGACGACTGATGGCCAACACCTGGCAGGGCGCGTTCCCGTGGCGCAACACAGGTGCCGCGGGCTGGGTGGGCACCTCCCCGGTAGGCACCTTCCCGGCCAACGGCTACGGGCTGTTCGACTGCATCGGCAACGTCTGGGAGTGGACCACCGACTTCTACGGCGAGCGGCACCAGCCGGACAGCGCACCGGCTCCGGTCGACCTGCCCGCCGAAGGGGGTTGCGGAGATGGCTGCCGGTGCGGCCCTTCGTCACGCGACGAGGAGCGCGCTGCGGCCAGCGCCGAGCCGGGCTCCACCGTCGCCCGCCGGGTCCTCAAGGGCGGTTCGCACCTGTGCGCTCCTGAGTACTGCCTGCGCTACCGACCGGCGGCCCGCTCCCCGCAGGCCGGCGACACCGCGACCTCGCACATCGGCTTCCGCTGCGTGCGCTGAGCTGAGTACGACCCGGGCCGCGATGCGCTGCCGCCTCCCGCAGACTCGGTGCGTCCGGCGGCTGTCAGTCTTCATCCCTTCCGGGGGAGGCGCACCCCCTTGCGGGCTGTGACGCTGAGGTTCCCGCCTGGATGAGAGGGAGTGGTCATGGTTGCTTGGCAGGGGAAGGTCGCGACAGACATCAGGGACTCGGTGCCGGACTGGGGGCCGTACGTCCAGCCGAGGGCGCCGGAGGGTTCGCCCAACATCCTCTACGTCGTGTGGGACGACGTGGGATACGGCGCGATGGACGTGCACGGCGGACCGATCGAAACCCCGACGATGCACCGAATCGCCGAGCACGGACTTCGTTTCACGAACTTCCACACCACCGCCCTGTGCTCGCCGACCCGGTCGAGCCTGCTCAACGGCCGCAACGCGACCAGCAACGGCATGGCGTGTATCACGGAGGGGGCGTCGGGGTTCCCCGGGTTCTCCGCCCGCATCCCGTTCGAGAACGGGATGATCTCCGAGGTCTTGGGTGAGCGCGGATGGAACACGTACGCGGTCGGGAAGTGGCACCTCACACCGGGCGACGAGATCGACCTCTCCTCGTGGCGGGCCAGGTGGCCGCTGGGCCGTGGCTTCGAGCGCTTCTACGGATTCCTTGGTGGTGAGACCCACCAGTGGTATCCGGACCTGGTCTACGACAACCACACGGTCGAACAACCGGCTGCGCCCGAGGACGGCTATCACCTGTCCAAGGACCTGGCGGACAAGGCCATCGAGTTCATCCGCGACGCCAAGGCCGTCGCGCCGGACAAGCCGTGGTTCATGTACTACTGCCCCGGCGCCGGGCACGCACCCCACCACGTGTTCAAGGAGTGGGCCGATCGCTACCGAGGGCGGTTCGACCAGGGTTACGAAGCGATCCGCGAGGAGATTCTGGCCGAGCAGAAACGCCTGGGGATCCTGCCGGACAGCGTGGAGCTGACACCGATCAACCCGCATGGCGAGCCGGACGGCATCACCGGGCCGGACGGCCAGCCCTGGCCGAGGCTCGACTTCGTGCGGCCGTGGGACTCGCTCACCGCGGACGAGCAGCGGCTGTTCGCCCGGATGGCCGAGGTGTTCGCGGGGTTCATCTCCTACACCGACTTCCAGATCGGGCGAGTGCTGGACTACCTCGAGGAGTCGGAGCAGCTCGACAACACCATCATCGTCGTGGTCTCCGACAATGGCGCGAGTGGCGAGGGCGGACCCAACGGGTCGGTCAACGAAAACAAGTTCTTCAACGGCGTCCCGGACTCGATGGAGGAGAACCTGTCACAGCTCGACGAGCTCGGCGGCCCGTCGACCTACAACCACTACCCGACGGGCTGGGCGTGCGCATTCGACACCCCGTTCCCCTACTGGAAGCGGTTCGCGGGGTACGAGGGCGGGACCGCGGACATCTGTCTCGTCTCCTGGCCCGACGGGATCACGGCCCGCGGCGAGAATCGAGACCAGTACGTCCATGCGGTCGACGTGGTTCCGACCCTCTACGACCTCCTGGGCGTCCAGCCGCCGGCGACGATCAAGGGGTATCCCCAGACTCCGCTGGAGGGTGAGAGCTTTCAGGCGGCGCTGGCGGATCCGGCGGCCGAGGGCCGTCAGACGCAGTTCTACTCGATGCTCGGCATGCGGGCGATCTACCACGAGGGCTGGCTGGCGAACACCGTTCATCCGCCTCTCTCAGGGTGGAGCAGTTTCGAGAAGGACGAGTGGGAGCTCTACAACCTCGCGGAGGATCGGGCCCAGGCGCGCAACGTCGCCGTCGAGCATCCCGCACGTCTGGAGGCGCTGAAGGGGCTTTGGTGGTACTACGCCGGCGAGTACCAGGGACTCCCGCTCGACGATCGCAGTGCGCTGGAGATCCTCACTCAGGAGCGACCACGGCCTGCCGGTGACCGACCCCGCTACGTCTACTACGCCGACTCCGCCGACGTACCAGAGTCCGTCGCGGTCAACATCCGCCGACGCTCGTACACCGTCGCCGCGGCAGTCAACGTCGAGTCCGCCGAAGCCGAGGGGGTGCTATTCGCACACGGCGGAACAGCAGGAGGCCATGCCCTCTTCATCAAGGACCGAGTGCTGCACTACGTCAACAACTGGCTCGGTGACGACGTGCAGCGGATCAGGGCCGACCGACCGATGCCGACCGGCCGCCACGTCGCCTCCGCCGAGTTCCGCAAGACCGGCGACCACGAGACCGGCAGCGCCCTCGGAACGCTGACCTTGTACATCGACACGGAGGCCGTCGGCAAGGCCGACATCATGACGCAACCTGGCCCCTACTCCCTCGCCGGCGATGGGCTCTGCGTGGGCCGCGACAGTGGGTCGCCGATCTCCCGCGACGACTACCTGCCGCCCTTCGCGTTCAACGGCGGAACCATCGACCGGGTGGTCGTCGACGTGCAAGGTGACCCATTCACGGATCATGAGAAGGAGGTTCAGGCCTGGCTGTCGCGGGACTAGCCACGGTCCCCATGCGCCTTCGAGGATGGCCTGCCGAGGCAGACAACGGAAAGCCGCGTCCGGACGACGCCTGATCACGACGCCCCAGAGCAGACGCGGGCGCCCTGCCGCAGCCCTGGGCCGGTATGGTCACGCCTCATGAGAGCACCGCATCCCACGCACCAGCAGCTCGAGGCCTTGCCGGCGTACGTCGAGCAGCCGGTCCCGATCGCCTTCGAGGACGTCAACGGTCACCTCAACGTCCGTCACTACACCGGCATCGCCAGCGAGGGGCTCGACGAGTCGTTGGTCGAGATGGGAATACCGCAGAACTGGCCGGCGAGTGGACACGCGTGCTTCTCTGCCGAACATCACCTGATCTATCTCGCCGAGCTTCGCACCGGTGACCGGATGTCGGCGCGGGTTCGGCTGCTCGGGCGCGCCGAGCGGGCCGCGCACGCCCTGGTCTACCTGCTCGACGATTCACACAAGCGGTTGAGCTTCGTGATGGAAGAGATCTTCCTGCACATCGACCTCGAGACCCGTCGTACCGCGCCGTGGCCCGAGGACGTCGCGGCCGCCCTGGACAAACGCATCGCCGCTGATGCCGAGCTGCCCTGGGAACCGGCCGTGTCCGGCTCGATGGCCCTGCGCTGAACACTCTCAGACGCCGGCGGTGACCGTCCCCTCGCCGCCCGCTCAGACCAGCTCGCCACGCTTCCTGCTCAGGTAGGCGCGCTCGGCGGAGTTCTGGGTAGCGGCGATCGCGGCGTCGTACTGCTCCTTCGCCTCGGCGGTCCGGCCGAGCCTGCGGAGCATGTCGGCGCGGGTGACGTGCCATGCGTGGTAGCCCGCGAGCGGGAGGCGGTCGACCAGAGTGAGGGCGACCTTGGGGCCGTCCACCTCCGCGACCGCCACCGCGCGGTTGAGTGCGACGATCGGCGACCGGTCGAGTCGGGTCAGCTGGTCGTACAGTGCGACAACCTGCGACCAGTCCGTGTCGGCCGCGGCGGGGGCGTCGGTATGGACGGCGTTGATGGCGGCGAGTATCTGGTAACGGCCGGGTCGGTTGATCGCGAGGCACTCGCGAACCAGACCGAGCCCCTCGGTGATCAGTTCGTGGTCCCAGCCGGCGCGATCCTGCTCCCCGAGGGGGACCAGCTGCCCGTTCCGCACGCGGGCCTCGCGCCGGGCCTCGGTGAGCAGGAGCAGCCCGAGCAGACCGGCCACCTCCGGCTCCTCAGGGAGCAGCTGGCGGAGGACCCGTGTCAGGCGGATGGCCTCGCCGGTGAGCTCGCCACGCACCGGGTCTCCGTCGCCGCTGGCGAGGTAGCCCTCGTTGAAGACCAGGAACAGTACCGCCAGCACGCCGCCGAGTCGCTCCGAGAGGTCGCCGGCCTCGGGCACCCGGTAGGGCACCTTCGCCGCCGCGATCTTCTTCTTCGCCCGGGTGATCCGCTGCGCCATCGTGGTCTCGGGCACGAGGAACGCCTGCGCGATCTCAGCCACAGTCAGCCCACCGAGGAGGCGGAGCGTCAGCGCGACCCGCGCCTCCGGTGCGAGCGCCGGGTGGCAGCACGTGAACAGCAGCCGCAACCGGTCGTCCTCGACCGGTCCGGTGTGCTCGTGGGGCGTGTCGTCGTAGTACATGAGGGCCGCCTGGTGCTTCGCGTCGCGCTGCTTCTCGCGGCGGATCCGGTCGATCGCACGGTTGCCGGCGGTGGTGGTGAGCCAGCCGCCGGGGTTGGGAGGTACGCCGGACTCCGGCCACCTCTCCAACGCGGCCACGAGCGCCTCGCCCGCCGCCTCCTCAGCGATGTCGATGTCACCGAAGCGGCGGACCAGGGAGGCGATCAGGCGGCCGTACTCCTCGCGGAAGACCCGCTCTACGGCCGCCGTCCCGCCCGGCATCGATCAGTCCTCGTCCGGGCCGGCTCAGGCGAGCCCGTCGAACGGACGGACCTCGACCTTGCCCCGGCACGCCTTCGACCCCTCGGCCGCGAGCTTGAGCGCTACGTCGAGGTCGGGTGCGTCGACGACCCAGAATCCCCCGATGACCTCCTTGGTCTCGAGGTAGGGGCCGTCGGTCATCACCGGCGTCTCACCCTGGCCGTCGACGACGGTCGCGGTCGATGCCGCCTGGAGCCCACCGGCGAAGACCCAGTAGCCATCGGCGCGGAGCTTGTCGTTGAAGACACCGGTCGCGGCGAACGCCTCCTCCATCTCCTCCTTGGAACCGTAGCTGCCGAACTCGTCCATCTCGGCGGGGCCGTGCACGGTCAACAAGTAGTGCGTCATCGAACTTCTCCTCAGTTCCGGGCGGTCCCGATGACCGCCTTCTGCTCACACCACGATCGGCATTCCCCCAATACGACAACCTGCCACAGAAGGCTTCCGGCGTGGGGAGCATCCGGGAGTGGCTCGTCGCTCACCGAGGGGAGCCCCAAAAAGGCTGAAGCCCGGGGAGTGCGAGACCACACATCTCGCACTCCCCGAGCTCAGTCCGTGGTACGACGTACCCGGCGAAGGTCAGCCCACGTGCACGCCGCGGAACATCCCCATCATGACGTGCGGCATGTTGCCCATGTCGGTGTCCGGCCACCAGCAGACGAGCACGTAGTCACCGGCCGGCAGGTCGTAGCGCAGCGACATCGCATGGCCTGCACCCACCACACCACTCTCGGTGCCGACGTCGAAACGAACCGGGGGCGCCGTCTCGTTGCCCTTCTTCAGCTCCTCGATCCACGCGGCGAAGTCGTCGACCGTCTTGCCGGCCTTGAGCTTGGCGATGCCGAACATGTGGTTGGCGTCACTGCCGTTGCGGAGGACGAGGCGGCCAGAGGTTGCAATAGACTGCGGTCCCTCCGCCCAGCTGTGCTTGCTGTCCGCGCGCAGCGTGCTGGCTCCGGGCAGCCCGCCGGCGAGCACGGTGCCACGGACCCGGAAGCTGGAGATGTCCTCAGCCTGCATCTGCCGGGCCATCGTGTCCACGACCCAGTAGCGGCCCTTGGTCACCCGGGTCCACATGACCCCGGCCTCGCCGGGGCGCGAGCTGACTCCACCGATCAACGTGATGTTGCGCTCGAACCGCTTCATCACCTTGGCGTTCTCGAACATCCGGTTGGCGTCACGAGCGGCCTCAGCCTTGGTGTACCCGCGGCGGGCGCTGAGGATCTGGAAGGCTGCTGCCTTCTCCGAGCGCACCACGAACCGGTGTACGCCCGGCTGAAGCTCATCGGTCATCTTGACTTCGTGCTGCGAGTTGATCCGCACCTTCGCGGTGTGCCCTTCGGCGGTTTCAGCGGTCGCGGGCCCGGAAACGGCCAGGCCGGAGACCGCAAGTGCGGCTGCGAAGAGACCACCGAACATACGGCGGCGAACGGAATGGGTCATGTTGCTTCCCCTTTTCGGAAAATTGGAACGAAACCCCCGAATGGAAGAACCATCACGGACAGCGCACAGAACGAGGAGATCGACACTCAGTAACCACCCGATCGGGTACCTGAAACTGGCCCGATCGGGTCATAAGCGGGCGAACCGGCCTCAACACGAGCCACATCGCAGGCCGGCCGACGCACCTTGACCGCCCAAGGAGGCCGGGGTTGACTGGCAGTAGACGCTGAACCCAACAGCGCAAGACCGCGAGAACATTCACCTACTTGGGAGGCGATGCCGTCGTGCGGTCCACAGAAAGACACAACGAAGAAGCAGGCCGGTCCCCTGACGAGCTCGCCACCGAAGACGTCGAGACTCTGCGGGACGACGAAGAGCTCATCGTCGATGGCTTCCAGCGAGTATCCATATTCGGTCTTGAAGTGGGCATGGTTGATGGTCCACTCAGGGTGCGGACCCTCCGCCGCGCAACGGGACGCGAGAGCAGACCCTGACGGCACGCGGTGTGACGGCGCCCTTTAGCCGTCGCCTGATTCACCGCCTGGCCCGTCGAGAGCAGCGGGCTGCTCTGTCGGCAGCCGGGTGTCACAATTGCCGGCCGGCTGTCGTCTTCATGTCGTACCAACTCACACAGGAGGACGACATGACCGGAACGACCCGTATCCCTGCTGCCGAGATCACCGGTTTGAAGGGCGCGCTGATCAAGCGGTTCGCGAGAAAGGCCGTCGGCCAGGTCCCGACCTCGCTCGGTGTCTACTGGCACAACCAGAAGGTGCTCATGGGCATGGCCAGCGTCGGCGCCAAGGTCCAGAAGTGGGACGCTTGCGACGAGCAGCTCAAGTCGTTCGCGCACATGGCGGTTGCCGCTCAGGTCGGCTGCAGCTGGTGCTTGGACTTCAACTACTTCGAGGCCTACAACAAGAACCTCGACATGGGCAAGGCACGCGAGATCCCGCGGTGGCGGGAGTCGGCCGCGTTTTCGCCGCTCGAACGCGAAGTGTTGGCCTACGCCGAGGCGATGACCGTGACCGAGCCGACCGTGACCGACGAGATGGTGGCGTCGCTGCGAGCCCAGCTCGGTGAGGCCGCTCTGGTCGAGCTCACGGCGGTCATCGCATTCGCCAACTTCACCACACGCTCGAACGTCGCGCTCGGCATCGAGTCGGACGGCTTCGCTGCGGCGTGCGGCCTCAAACCGCTCGCGCAGCCCACCGCCGTAGGGTCGGCGATGTGACCACCATGACCGAGGACCCGTTCGTGACCCATCGCGGCCTCCTCTTCACGGTCGCCTACGAGATGCTCGGTTCGGCCACCGACGCCGAGGACGTGGTCCAGGACACCTGGCTGCGATGGGATGCGATCGGTGAGGACGCGCGCGCCGCCGTACGTGATCCGCGCGCGTTCCTGGTCCGGATGGTGACCCGCAAGGCCCTTGACGGGCTGCGTTCGAACGCCCGGCGGCGTGAGGAGTATGTCGGTGAGTGGTTGCCCGAGCCTCTGCTCACCGCCCCGGATGTCGCCGACGACGTCGAGCTTGCCGAGAACGTCTCGATCGCGATGCTCACTGTGCTCGAGACGCTGACGCCCACTGAGCGTGCGGTGTTCGTGCTGCGCGAGGTGTTCGACACACCCTACGGCGAGATCGCTGAGGTAGTCGGCAAGTCCGCGGCCGCCGTACGGCAGATAGGGCATCGAGCGCGGGAGCACGTCGCGGCGCGCCGGCCCCGGATGGAGGTCACTCACCGCGAGCAGCAGGAAGTCGTCGAGCGGTTTCTGGCGGCAGTGACCCAGGGCGATCTGCAGGGGCTGCTCGACGTCCTCGCACCTGACGTCGTACTCGTAGCCGACGGCGGCGGAGTCGTCCAGGCCATCGTCAACCCCGTGATGGGCGCGAAGAAGGTCGCCAACCTGCTGCGACCGTTCAGCCGGCTCGCCCCGACGGCCCGGATCCTGCCGGTGGTGCTCAACGGCGCGGTCGGCGCACGGATCGTGGGCACCGACGACGGCTACGACACTGCGATCAGCTTCGTCGTCGAGGAACGTCGGATCAGCCGTATCTACGCCGTCCGCAACCCCGCCAAGCTCGGCCGGATCGACGTCGAGGCCACGATCCGTCGGTAGCGCGCCAGGCATGGGGCGCTGGTGCCTGGCGTAGCACCTGCATGGACGTGGCAGGTCAGCAGTAACTTCAAGCCCGGCGGACGCGCGCCGCGGCTTCAACGTGCTTGGGCACGTCATCCACGACCATCGCGTCCACCCCGGCTCTGGCAAGCATCCGAGCCCGTCGCGTCGACGGGCACCACACCAGCAGCTGTCTTTGGGTGCCGTGCACCTGGTCGATCAGTCGCTCAGGCGTCGGCATCCCGGGCCACCCACTGGACGCGTTGGCCCACAGGGATCCGGCATGGGCAGCCAGGACCTGGACGTCCAGGTGTGCGGCAGCCGCCACCGCGTGCGCGATGGGAAACCGAAACCAGGTCAACAGGCCGAGCGCCAGCGACGGCATTTCCACGCGCATGTGACTCAGCGCCGCCGGGTCGAAGGAACATGCGAGGGCCGGTCGGTCCCCGAGGACCCGCCTGCACTTCTGGGCCAGAAGCGCTGCGGTGGTCGAGCTGCCCAGGCGGCTGGCGTCAGGGAGCGACGACTTGACGTCGAAGACCACGCCGGCATCCGACGGGAGCGCGTCGAGCAGCTGGGTCACCAACACGGGACCTTGTCGGGCTGCCTGCTCAGCCGTCACCTCGGCAAGGAGAGTGCCATCGGGCAGATCTGGATTGTGAGAGACGACCAGCTCGTCGTCGGCGGTGCGCTGCACATCGACCTCTACCCAGGTGGCGCCGGCCTCCAGGGCTGCGAGGAAGCTGTCGATCGTGTTGCCGCGAAAGCCGTCGACCAGTCCTTTCCCCATGCCGCGGTGGCCCACGATTGTCGGCGTCTCCGTAAAGACGGGCCAAGCCATGATGGCTTCCTTCCTCAGTGCTGGAGGTGGTCCTCTGCCAGGCGGACGGTCCGCTCGGCCAACTCGTCAATGCGGACGCGGTCGAAGTCTCGAACCGCGCTCCGGACATGCACGTGAGTGCTCCCGACCAGGTCGGCCGGTACCGCACCCGCGCCGTGAAGAGCGCCGTAGACGCTGCCGACCGTGGCCCCGGTCGAGTCGGTGTCCCGTCCCCCGGAGATCGTCAAGCCGACCGCCTCCATGAAGGACGATCCCCAGAGGAGGCCGACGGCGATCAGGGCTGCGTTGTTGATCGTGTGCACCCACGGGTAGTGGCCCAATGCCTCGTCGACGTGGTCGAGCGCGTCGGTCGCGGCGGCCCCCGCGCTGTGCAGTTCCATGACCTCACGCAGCGCCTCGGCCAGCCGGGACCGAGGCGGCACAACGGCCAGGGCCACGTTGAGTGCATCGGCAGCGGTCTCGACGCACAGCGCCGCCGACGTCAGGGCGGCAGCCCACATCTCGCCGTAGGTGCCATTGGCGACGTGGGTCAACCGGGCATCGACCAGCGCCAGTCGAGCCGCCTCCGCCGGGTCGCCGGGCGAGACGTAGCCGAACACGTCGCCTCGGATCAGCGCGCCGATCCATTCCCGGTACGGGTTCTCGTACATCGCCGTCGCGGGCGGACGAAGACCCCGGATCAGGTTTCGGTACGCCGCCCGCTCAGCGGTGTAAGTCTGGGTGAAGGGAACCCGGTCCAACCACTCCGCCGCGATCTGCTCGGTGCTCACACCGCGCCCGTGTCGCTCGAGCACGTGCAGGCCGAGAATCGTCCAGTCGATGTCGTCATCGCGAGGCACATCGGTGAACCGGCCTGCGGCGGCGACCGGCGCTGAGGGGTGAAGCGCCCGAACGCCGGTCGGCAGCGGGTCGAGCAACGGGAGATAGCCGGTCTGCGGCCACTGATCAGCCGCGCGGAGGTAGACCTCCATCTCGGCGCGCGACAAACCCTCGACCGGCTTGCCCAGGGTGTTGCCGACCGTTCGCCCTAGCCAGGCGCCGCGGATCCGGTCCTCGAGCCGATCCCGCGGTACGGCGAGGCGCCCGACCGTCTCGAGCAAGCCCATCAGCGTGGCATCGTCCTCGGGCTCGACGTAGCCCCAACCGGGCCCTCGCTCTACCTCGCCCAGCGCCTCACGTATCCGCGCGAGGCCTGGGAGGTCCGCCTCCTCGGCGGCCGCTCGAGCCTCCGCCTCGAGCGCACCGACCAGATAACCGCTCAGCCGCAGCTGCTCCGCCTCGTCCGGGACGAGGTCCCGCGGGTCAAGTACGTCGTGCACGGTTTTGTGTCGGTCCAGTCGGTTGTGGGTGTGGAGCGTCGGTAAGCCTGTTCAGCCCTTGACGGCTCCCGAGATGAATCCCTGGGTGACCTGCCGTTGCAGGGCGATGAACAGCACGATGACCGGCAGGATGGTGATCAGCGTGCCAGCTGCCAAGGGACCGATGTCGACGGTCCGGCCGCCGAGGAACAGGTACAGCCCGGTGGTCAGCGGCCGGTACTCCCCGCTGGGGATGTACAGCAGGGGAACCAGGAAGTTGTTCCAGTTCTGCAAGAACGTGAACACCGCTAGGGCGCCCACGCCGGAGGTCACCAGCGGCAGCATGACCCGGAGGAATATCTGCCATTCGGACGCACCGTCGATTCGGGCCGCCTGGTCGAGCTCCGCCGGGAGGTCGGCGAAGAACGCTCGCATGAAGAAGGTCCCGAAGGAGACCCCGGTGCTGGCCAGGACGAGGTTCACCCCGATCAAGCTGTCCAAGAGTCCCATCGCCCGCAGCTGGAAGTACAAAGGGATCATGTAGGCGAAGAACGGCACCAGAAGGCCGACGATCACGAGATAGAACAGGAAGGTCCGGCCGGGGAAGGGCAGCCGCGCGAACGTGTAGCCGCCCATCGTGGAGAGGACGATCACGAT
This sequence comes from Nocardioidaceae bacterium, assembly GCA_035249775.1. GTDB lineage: Bacteria > Actinomycetota > Actinomycetes > Propionibacteriales > Nocardioidaceae > Nocardioides_C. Next base: position 17,362 of record DATFGA010000088.1, read on the forward strand.
CAGCGTGCTCGGCACCGAGAGCAGAAAGCTGTTGAGCAGGTAGGCATCGAAGTTGCCGACGTTCCATGCGCTGGACAGGTTCTCCCAGGAGAAGGACGAGAAGAACCCGAAGGGGTTCACCCTCACGTCTTGGGATGTCTTGAACGTCGTCGAGACGGTCAGGACGATCGGGAAGATCATCAGCAGCGACAAGGCGATCAGTAGTCCGTGCCGCCCGAGTGCCGCCCGGGATCTGCGGTTCATGCGCTCTGGGCTCATGCGGTCGTTCCCTGCATGGACAAGCGCCGCTGCAACCGGTTGAGGCCAACAGCGAACGGGATCGACAGCACCATGATCACCAGCGCGAGCGTGGTGCCGTAGCTGATCCGGTTGAGCTGGAAGGCGTTGCTGTAGGCGTACGTACCGAGGACCTCTGTGGCGTCTGCCGGCCCACCTCCGGTCATCACGAAGATGATGTCGAAGACCGCGAAACCGCCGATCAGCGTGATGGTGGTGACCATGAGGAAGACCGGCATTATCTGCGGGAGGATGATGTGCCGGAGCCGCTGCAACCAGTTGGCCCCGTCCAGGAGCGCGGCGTCGACGATGTCGACATCGACGTTGCGCAGCGCGGACAGGAAGATCACGAAGACGAATCCGATGGTGGCCCAGACCGCGGTGGCGAGCACGGCGTACAGGGCGGTGTCAGGGTCACCCAGCCACCCGCGCGTCAGCCCGTCCAGCCCCACCGCCTCGAGAGCCTTGTTCAACCAGCCCCGCGATGGTTCGTAGATCCAGCCCCAGACCACTCCGACGGCCACCGGCGGGAGGACATAAGGAAGGAAGAACATCACCCTGTAGAAGGCGCCTCCACGGCCCACACCCCAGACCAGCATGGCGTAGAGCAGCCCGATGGCCAGCGGTGCGATGGTGCCGAGCACGATCCAGATGACGTTGTTCTTGAACGCCGCCCACACGTCGGGGTCCTGCGCCAGCTCGGTGAAGTTGTCCGCTCCGACCCATGGCGGGGTGGGGTCCAGCCCGTTGAAGTCGACGAACGCGTAGTACACCGCGTTCGCCAGGGGAAACAGCAGGAATACGACGGTGAGGATCAGCAGCGGAATGACCAGCGCGATCCCCAGCCTCGCCTGCGCCTTGGCCGTGACCTCCGGCACGTCCGTGCGGCGCCGCTTGCGGCGCCGCACCGGCTCCGCCGGCGGGGTCGCCGGCGTTTGCAGGGTCTGCGTCATCCCGGCTCCCGAAGGTGGACCCTCATGACCCGGAGGCCGCCTCGAGGTCTGCCGCGACCTCTTCCGGAGTGGCCTGGCCCGTGAAGATCGCCTGCACGCCGTTGTACATCGCCTCGTTGAGCTCCGCGTCGACCATCACGTCGATGTTGTGTCCGAAGTCGCCGCCCTGCCCGAACTGTGCCACGTCCTCGAGCACCTGGGCGAACAACGGCGAGACCTCGACTGCTGCGGTGTCCAAAGGCACCGGCGGGATGGTGTGAAGGTTCTCAACCGTCCATGTTGCGTGCTCATCGGATGCCAGGAAGTCGAGGAACTCGATCGCCGCCTCCCGTTTCTGCGTGGTGGCCGACACGTACGGACCTGACCCGAGACCACCGGTGAAGATGCCCTGACCGTCCGGGCCGGGGAACGGGATGTAACCGACCTCGAAGTCGGTGTTGTCGTCGATCTCGCCGACCAGCCAGCTGCCCGTGGGGAGCATTGCCGCGTCACCGGAGTAGAACTGGGCAATCGCCGTGTCGTAGTCGACAGAAGTCGGCGACTTGCTCGTGTAGCCCTCCTCGTGAAGGTCGTTCCAGACGTCCAGTGCCTGTACCACCTCCGGGGAGTCCCAGGACATTTCACCGTTGAAGAGCTGCTCCATCCCCTCCGAGCCGATGATGCTGGACAACGCCATGCTGAGGTAGTGGCCACCTTCCCAGCCCTCCTTGTCACCAAGGGCGATCGGGATCGCGCCCGAACTCTCGATCTGCTCGGCGGCGCTCTGCAGGTCGTCGATGGTCTGGGGCGCCTCGAGCCCCAGCTCATCAAAAGTCTGCTTGTTGTAGAAGATGCCGATCGTCTCCATCTCGCCGGGGATGCCGTAGACCTTGCCGTCGATCGTCACCCGCTCCTTGGCGAAGTCGAAGACCTCCCAGCCGTGCTCCTCGTAGGCGTCCGTCAGGTCCTGGACCAGGCCGGCCTCCGCGAGGGCGCCACCGAAGTCGGGCCCGGAGCCCCAGTTGAAGACATCGGGTCCTTCGCCGGAGCGCAGCTGCGTCTGCAGGATCGTGCGCATGTTCTCGAACGGAAGCGTCTGCACGTTGACCGTGTGACCAGACGCCTCCTCGAACGTTGCGATGTGGTCCTTCAGGGCCTGCAGCGCCGCGGCGTCCTCGGGTTCCTCGATGAGCCACTTGATGGTCTGCGGACCGCTGGCTTGGGTCTCGTCACCGCCACCGGGCGAGGAGCTGGTGCCGGTGCATGCGGTCGCAACCATGCATATCGTCGCGGCTGCCAGCAGTTTGACGGGTGAGATGCGCATTGCTGAACCCCTGTCACTCAAGGTGCCGCGGACTGACTCCGCAGATGTCGATATAGTTTCACCGCGAAATTATTGGTGTCAACGGTCCGAGCGGAACCGTTACGGAAACACTTCCTGGATGGCGATCACCGCGGCCCCCCGTGCCCACTCGTGAAAATCCATCGGCCGGATCACCGGCTCCAGGGCACTCGTCCGCCCCCCGTCGTACGCGTGGCGGCCTGTCCGGAGTGCCGATGCTGCCAGCTCGGCGACCGCGATGCCCTCGCCGGAGAGGACGATTCGCTCCACCCCGGTCAGCGAAGTGACCGCCGCGGTCGCCCGCCCCAGGGCGTACGCCGCCTCCTCGATGACGCGCGTCGCGACGGGGTCGCCGTCTTCCGCGAGCTGGAGGACTTCGTCGTAGGAAACTTCCTCGCGCCGCCCGAACGAGACTGCAGCGCTGATCGCGGCGGAGGTTGCGTAAGCCGTCATGCAGCCCCGGTGGCCCACGGGGCACAACGGCCCGTGCGGGTCGACGGGAAAGTGGCTGAACGGGCTCACCAACGTGGGCACCACCTCCTCGTTGATGACCAGGCCGTAGCCGATGCCGGCGCCGATGGTCAGTAGAGCGAAGTCCGGCCAGGCTCGTCCGTGCCCGAACCACTGTTGCGCTCTGGTGAGGCCCACTACGTCGTTGGCGAGGTAGAGCGGTACGTCGATCTCGCCGGCGAGCAGGGAACGGAACGGCACCTCGTGCCAGTGCAAGAAGGGTGAGTCGGCCACTGTCTCGCCCTTTTCCACCACGCCACCGACGGTGACTCCGACGCCGTGCAGCTCCCGGCCGGCACGGACCCTGAGTCGTTCTACGAGCGCCACCACGGCACCTAGGACGTCGGCCACGTCGAACGATGGGACCAGGGCGGTCTCACTGTCGAGCACCTCTGCCCGCAGGTCGGTCACCACACCGTAGATCGAGTCGGCGGTGAGCTTCACGCCCGCGAACCTGTAGTCGTCGGCCACCACGTCGAGCGGGAGGGACGACCGGCCGCGGCCGGGGGTGCGGATCGCGTCCGACTCCACCAGCACTCCCATCTCGACCAACGGCTTGACGATGCGGGTGACCGTGGCTGGCGACAGACCCATCTTCTTCGCGAGCTGCGCTCGGGATTGAGCACCGTGAACGAGCACTTCGATCGCGATCTTGCGCGACAGCGAAGGCAGCTCGGTCCGCATGGCAGCTCCCGGATGAGGACGACTACGGCAACCGGCGAAGGGGGGTTCATCCCGATCGTTGGTTGTGGCATCGTACCCACTAATAGTTTCGCGGCGGAACTATTGATGACCCGAGAGGGCCCCCGTTGGCTGAGGCAACGACCGTAGACGCTCCGGTGAGCATCGAGTGCGGCAACGTGGCTGTCGTCATCGACGTGAGCGGCGGAGTCCCCAAGGTCATTCATTGGGGCCGGCCGGTGGGCGACGTCGACACGGAGCTGCTGGCCACGCTCGCGGAGTCGCAGCACGGCGCGGACGGGCTGACCGGCGCCAGCCGGCTGCCAGCCGTGCTTCCCGAACAGTCAGCTGGCTGGCTCGGCACCCCCGGGCTGGAGGGCCACCGGGACGGGACCACGTTCACCACCCGGTTCGCACACGCCGGCTGGCAGCTCGACGGAGACGCGGCCTCCGGATTCATCCTCCAGACTCACGGGGTGGACGAGGCGGCACAGCTTGCGGTCACCACAACGCTCGAGCTCTTCCCGTCCGGAGTGCTACGACTGCGAGCCGCTCTGACCAACACGGCGCCGGTCGGTCCGTACACCGTCAACTCCATGCGCCTGGTCTTGCCGGTGCCGGTCGAGGCGCAGGAGGTCCTCGACTTCACCGGACGACACCTCCGCGAACGCACCCCCCAGCGGCATCCCTTCCGGGTCGGCACCCACCTCCGCGAGGGCAGGCGGGGGCGCACCGGCTCCGACGCCAGCCTGCTGATGGTCGCCGGCACCCCGGGGTTCGGCTTCGGTCATGGGGAGGTCTGGGGTGTACACACGGCCTGGAGCGGCAACCACGCCACCTTCGCCGAGCTGGCGCTGACCGGCGTGCGAGCCCTCGGCGGCGGTGAGATCTTGCTTCCAGGTGAGGTCGTCCTCGCGCCCGGCGACACGTACACCAGTCCGTGGCTCTACGGGGCGTACGCCACCGGTCTCGACGGCGTCTCGGAGTCCTTCCACGCGTACCTCCGAGCGCGTGAGACGCACCCGCGCTCGCCGCGACCGGTGGTGCTGAACACCTGGGAGGCGGTCTACTTCGACCACGACCTCGACACGCTGGTCGGCCTGGCGGAGCTCGGGGCACGAGTCGGGGTCGAGCGGTTCGTCCTCGACGACGGATGGTTCATGGCCCGCCGCCACGACCGCGCCGGCCTCGGTGACTGGCACGTCGACGCTGCGGTTTGGCCCCGCGGTCTCGGCCCCCTTGTGGAGAAGGTACGTGGGCTCGGCATGCAGTTCGGGCTCTGGTTCGAGCCCGAGATGGTCAACGAGGACTCCGACCTCGCACGCGCCCACCCGGAGTGGATCCTCGGCCCGGGCGAACGTCTGCCGTTGAGCGGACGGAGCCAGCAGGTGCTCAACCTGACCATCCCCGAGGCCTTCGACCACGTGCTGGAGCAGATGAGCGCCCTCATCGCCGAGCACGACATCGACTACGTGAAGTGGGACCACAACCGGGACCTGCTCGAGGCCGGTGACCGCAGCAGCGGGCAGCCGCGGGTACACGCGCAGACGTTGGCGGTCTACGCCCTGATGGACGAGCTCAAGCGCCGCCACCCCGGCCTCGAGCTCGAGTCCTGCTCGTCAGGCGGTGGCCGGGTCGACCTCGAAGTGCTCGAGCGGACGGACCGCGTATGGGCCAGCGACTGCATCGACGCCCTGGAACGGCAGCGCATCCAGCGATGGACGGGACTGCTGCTGCCGCCTGAGCTGATCGGCTCGCACGTCGGGGCGGCACGCGCGCACACCACGCACCGCACACACTCCCTGGCCTTCCGTGCCGCCACCGCGCTGTTCGGGCACTTCGGGATCGAATGGGATCTGCGTGAGGCGTCCGCCGCAGAGCTCGACGAGCTCGCTGCCTGGATTCGCCTCTACAAGGACGAGCGCGACCTGCTGCACGGCGGCACGACGGTGAACTGCGACTATCCGGACGAGACGTTCTGGGCACACGGCGTGGTCAGCTCGGACCGGCACAGCGCCCTCTTCTGCTTCGTCGCGATGGACACGATGCCGGCAGCGCAGCCAGGCCGCGTCCGCCTACCAGGGCTGGACCCGCAGCTGCGCTACCGGATCGAGCCGGTGCAGCTGTCGGCCCCCGCACTGGTCCAGACGCGCAGCGGCTACCCATCGTGGTGGACCGAGGTCATGGCCGTCAGCGGCAGGACGCTGGCGAACGTCGGACTCCAGGGACCCATGCTCTACCCCGAGCAGGCACTGCTGTTCCGTCTCACGGCGGAGCACGACGGCAAGGAAAGGTAGGAAAGCGTGGAGCGAGTCGTCCGGTTCACCGGTCCCCGTCAGGCAGAGGTCGTCGACTGCGACGTTCCTGAGCCTGGCCCCGGTCAGGCACTGGTACAGACCCTCTACTCCGGCATCTCGGCGGGAACCGAGCTGACCGCCTACCGGGGAAGCAACCCCTACCTCGCCAAGCAGTGGGACGCCGACCGACGCCTGTTCATGGCCGGAAGCACGAGCCAGACCTATCCCCTCGACGGCTGGGGATACGAGGAGGTCGGCCGGGTCACCGACGTCGGGTCGGCGGGCGACCGCGACCTCGTGGGCCAGCTGGTGTGGGGCGCTTGGGGGCACCGCAGCGCGGCGGTCCGCCCGGTCGAGTACCTGCGGCCACGTACGATGCCGACTGATGCGCGTCCGATCAGTGGTATCTACGCGAAGATCGGCGCCATCGCCCTCAACGCGGTGCTCGACGCAGACATCCACGTCGGCGAGAACGTGGTGGTCTTCGGCGCCGGGGTCCCCGGCCAGATCACCGCTCAGCTGGCTCGGCTCAACGGAGCGCGCGTCACGGTGGTCGACCTGATCCCCTCCCGACGGGTGATGGCCGAGCGCCTGGGCGCGCATGCGGTGCTGGATCCCAGCACAGAGGACGTTGCCGCAGCGGTCCGTGCGGCAACCGGCAACCGCGGGGCCGACGTCGTGATCGAGATGAGCGGCAGCTACCACGCTCTCGAGGAGGCGGTGCGGACCGCGGCGTACAGCTCTCGCGTCGTGGCAGCCGGTTTCTTCCAGGGGGCAGGTACGGCGCTGCAGCTCGGCGACGAGTTTCACCACAACCGCATCTCCATTGTCGGATCGCAGATTTCCGGCGTTGCACCGCACCTCCAGCACCGCTGGAACGAGCTCCGCATGTCGAACACCGCGCTGGCCTTGGCGCGCGAGGGAAGGCTCCAGCTGGAGGAGCTGATCACCCACCTGGTGAAGGCGGAGGATGCTGTTTCCGCGTTCGAGATGCTCGACACCACACCGGACGAGGCGTTGCAGGTGGTCCTGGACTACGGGAAGGACCGGTGAACGCGGCGATGTCCAAGGACGCAGTGCGTTGGGGCATCCTGGCCACCGGAGGGATCGCGCGCCTGTTCACCAAGGACCTGCTCGAGCATGGGCACCACGTCACGGCCGTCGGGTCCCGGTCACAAGCAAACGCCCGGTCCTTCGCCGACGATTTCGGCATCGAGCGGGCACACGGTTCCTACGACGCGCTCGTCTCCGACCCCGACGTCGACGTGGTGTACGTCGCCACGCCCCACAACGTCCATGCCGAGAACGCGATCGCTGCTCTCTCCCACGGCAAGCACGTGCTGGTGGAGAAGGCGTTCACGATCAATGCCGCCGAGGCACAGAAGGTGGTCGACCTCGCCCGCAGCAGCGGACTGCTGGTGATGGAGGCGATGTGGACCCGCTTCCTGCCTCACATGCGTTTTGTGCGCGAATCCGTGAGCAGCGGCAGGATTGGCGAGGTGAGGTCTGTGCATGCGGACCACACGCAGAAGCTCACGTCGGATCCGGCGCACCGGCTCAACAACCCGGCGCTCGCCGGTGGCGCGTTGCTGGATCTGGGCGTCTACCCGCTGTCGTTCGCCCACGACATTCTCGGTGCGCCGGATCAGGTGACAGCTGTGGCAACGATGAAGGACACCGGCGTCGATGCCTCGATCGCCACCGTGATGACGCATCGCAATGGCGTGGTGTCGACGACGTACTCGACGATGGAGAGCCGAGGTCCGAACCGGGCAGTCGTTCTCGGCAGCGAAGGCCGCATCGAGATCGGTTCGGTCTGGTACTCCCCCGCACCCGTCAACGTCTACGACGCACGGAACGAGCCGGTCGACTCCTTCGACGAGCCGGTCACCGGACGCGGGATGCAGTACCAAGCGGCTGAGGTTGAGCGCCTGCTAGCGGTGGGTGAGACGGAGAGTCCGCTGATGACACCGAGCGACTCCGTGGAAGTCATGGAGATCATGGACAGGATCCGCGCCACGATCGGCCTTCGCTACCCCGCCGAGTAGCGATCGAGGAGAGGACAGGGTGGTGATGAGCCAGTGACGAACCGACGCGTGGCGGTGGTCGGGTCGGCCAACCTGGACGTCGTGGTGTCA
>DATFGA010000089.1:0-3881 GCA_035249775.1 Nocardioidaceae bacterium
CACCGCGAGCTCGAGGAGCGCCGCGTCCCGGGCTTACCACGACAACTGTCGGATGCGTGGCGCGCCCACTTTCCGGTACGGGAACCGCTGAGGCGCTCTTCATAGACGACTGTGTGCTGGGCGGGGCCGCCGACCGACTTCCCGGAGCGCTCCAGCCTGCGGCGCAGCAGCCGGACAGGCTCCTGGTCGTTATCGTCCACATGGACGGGAACGACGTCCTCCCGGCCCGATCCGCGTGTTGTTGCCGTCCATAGGGACGAGATTGACACCGGCAGGGCGACAGCTTGGCGAGCGGTCCTGGCGGGATGGCGAGGCGGACTGGTCCGCCGCTACGGGGTCAGCGCGGACGCGAAGAACGCGGCGATCCGGTCGGTGTTGCCGACGTAGGTGACGTCGGCCGGAGGAAGCGGCGGCGCGGCGCGACGTTGCGTGCCCACGACAGGTGACCCGGGCGCCGCCGCCCGCTTCCACAACAGCTGCCACAGGTCGGCGGCGGCACCTTCGACGAGATCGGCACCCGGCTCGGTACGCACGGCGACCAGCGGCGGCCCGTCCGCGCGGGGCTGCAGCGTCCAGACGTGGTCGGTGTCGAGCGTGCGGACCGTCAGCGGCGCAGTCAGCTCCGCCCTGGCCCCACGGGCATGCATCCGCGGCAGGAACACCTCGAGCACCTCGGCGATCCCGTCCGTGCAGAGCGCAGGCGGAAGCTCCGTCGTACGCCTGGCTGCCTGGTCGAGATCCACCAGGTGCATCCACGTCTCGTGGGTCTGCCGGCGCGGCCAGAAGCGCGTGGTGAGGTCGACGCCGGCGAAGTTCCAGCAGGGCCGGGCCGGGTCGGCGGCACGGAGTACCTCGTGCAGGTCCTCCGCCTTGCCGGCGTACCACTCGGCCACCACCCGCGGCCTGCGCGAGGACGGCGCGTCGTTCTGCTCGGCGGCGCGCGCGCCGGTCTCCACGATCGTCGCCGCCCAGGCGTGCACGTTCCCGAGGTGGACGACGAGGTCGTACGTCGACCAGCGCGGACATGCGGGCACGGGGGCGGACAGGTCGCTGGAGGCAACGGCGATCGCGAATCGTTCCGCGACGGCGGCGTGCTCCTCGACGAAGTCCGAGGTGCGAGTGGGGAGGCTCACCCGCCCATAGTGGCACTCGGGCGTCGAAGTGGCACTCAGGCGTCGAGCATGGTCGGGTTCTGTCCGGTGACGAGGTAGACCACCCGTCGCGCGAGCGACACGGCGTGGTCGGCGATCCGCTCGTAGTAGCGGCCGAGCAGCGCGATGTCGACGGCCGGCTCGACCCCGTGCGCCCACTCGGGACCGAGCAGCAGCCGGAACGACGAACGGCGCAGCTGGTCCATCTCCTCGTCGGCCGCCTCGAGCTCGCGGGCCGCGTCGACGTCGCGCTCGGCGATGACCCCGGCGACGGTCTCGACCATCGTCTCGGCGACCTCGGCCATCCGCTGGATGGTGGGGCGGAGCTCGGTCGGCACCGCCACGGCGGGCACCCGGAGCCGGGCGACCTTGGCGACGTGTACGGACAGGTCGCCCATCCGCTCGAGCTCGCCGACCATCCGGAAGGCGGCGACGAGCATCCGCAGGTCACCGGCGACCGGCTGCTGCAGGGCGAGCAGCTCGAAGCTCCGGTCCTCGATCCGCTCACGGGCGTGGTCGATGTCGGCGTCGCCGCTGATCACCCGTTCGGCGAGCTCGGCGTCGGCGGTCAGGAGGGCCGTGGTGGCCTGGTCGACGGCGTTCCGGACCTGGTGGGTCATCGCCACCAGGTCGTCGACGATCGCGTCCAGCTGGTCGTAGTACACATCGCGCATGGCGGACAACGTAGGTGGCTCAGGTGACCGGACGGCGACGCCGCGTGAACGCGAGGTGAACAGTGGCCGAAGGCCCAGGTCAGAACGGCTTCCGTGGTGAAGCGGCGGTGTCGCGCCTGCGTACGATCGTCTCGTGGACGCCACGACGCAGGCCCTCCTGTTCGCGCTGCTCGGCGCGGTGCTCGGGTCCGGTGTCGTCCTCGCGTGGCGGATCAGCGAGCACCAGCAGCAGCGGGTCCCCAAGCACGAGCCGGCCGTCCCCAGCGGTGTCGCGACAGTCCTGTCCGTCCTGCGCAGCAGTGCCCTGGTCGTCAACGAGAACGACGAGGTGCTCAAGGCCTCAGCGCCGGCGTACGCCCTCGGCCTGGTCAGCGGCAACGAGCTCTGCGTCGAGGATCTCGCCGAGCTGGTCCGCCAGGTCCGCCGGGACGGGCAGATCCGCGACACCGAGATCGTGCTCGCGCGTGGTCGCGCGAGCGCACCGATCCACGTGACCGCGCGGGTGGCACCGCTGAGCAGCCGGCTGGTCCTTGCCCTGGTCGAGGACCGCACCCGCGAGCGGCGCGTCGAGGCGATCCGCCGCGACTTCGTGGCGAACGTGTCGCACGAGCTGAAGACGCCGGTCGGCGCGATCCACCTTCTCGCCGAGGCGGTGGCAGAAGCCTCCGACGACCCCGAGGCGGTGCAACGGTTCGCGGGGCGGATGCATACCGAGAGCGAGCGGCTCTCCCGGATGGTGCAGCAGATCATCGAGCTGTCCCGGCTCCAGGGCGACGACCCGATCGACGAGCCGCTCCCGGTGAACGTGGACACGGTTCTCGAGGCCGCCGTCGATGCGTCCGCGATCGACGCGCAGGCCAAGCAGATCACGGTGCTGCGCGACGGTGAGTCGGGACTGGAGGTTCTCGGCAACGGCGAGCAGATAGCGGTGGCGGTAGGCAACCTGGTCGCCAACGCGGTCACCTACTCCCCCGAGGGGTCGACCGTGGTGGTCGCCGCGAGAGCCGACGACCTGATGGTCGACATCGTGGTCACGGACCAGGGCATCGGCATCCCGGCCGAGGAGATCGACCGGATCTTCGAGCGGTTCTACCGGGTCGACCCCGCTCGGCACCGGTCCACCGGCGGCACCGGTCTCGGCCTGTCGGTGGTCAAGCACGTAGCGGCCTCCCACGGCGGTGAGGTCAAGGTCTGGTCGGTCGAGGGGCAGGGGTCGTCGTTCACGTTGACGCTGCCGCGCCGCACATCCGCAGATGCCGTACGTCGGACGCGTCCCCCCGTCGTGCCGCACACACCTCAAGAGGAGGCAACGTCGTGACCCGGGTACTCGTCGTGGAGGACGAAGAGAGCTACTCCGACCCGCTCGCCTACATGCTGCGCAAGGAAGGTTTCGAGGTCTCCGTCGCGGCCACCGGCACGGACGCGCTGACCGACTTCGAGCGCAACGGCGCCGACATCGTCCTGCTCGACCTGATGCTGCCCGGGATCCCCGGGACCGAGGTGTGCCGACGGATCCGGCAGACCTCGAACGTGCCGGTGATCATGGTCAGCGCCAAGGACACCGAGGTGGACAAGGTCGTCGGGCTCGAGCTCGGTGCGGACGACTACGTGACCAAGCCGTACTCGCCGCGGGAGCTGGTAGCCCGGATCCGCGCCGTCCTGCGCCGCGGACAGGAGGTCGACCTCGCGCCGGCCACCCTGGAGGCGGGCCCGGTGCGGATGGACGTGGAGCGGCACGTGGTCACGGTCGCCGGCGAGGACGCCAAGCTGCCGCTGAAGGAGTTCGAGCTGCTGGAGATGTTCCTGCGCAACGCCGGCCGGGTGCTGACCCGCGGCCAGCTGATCGACCGGGTCTGGGGCGCGGACTACGTCGGCGACACCAAGACCCTCGACGTGCACGTGAAGCGGCTGCGCTCGAAGATCGAGCCGGACCCGGCGCACCCCAAGTATCTGGTCACCGTCCGCGGCCTCGGCTACAAGCTCGACCTCTAACCTCCCCCCCCCCCCCCACCCCCCCCCCCCCCCCCCCCCCCCCCCCCCCCCCCCCCCCCCCCCC
>DATFGA010000090.1:0-10437 GCA_035249775.1 Nocardioidaceae bacterium
GACCGCGAGCGTGCCCTCGAGCTGTTCGAGCTGATCAAGGAGGACCGGACCGCGGACGTCACCGACGACCTGTGCCGGGCGACCGGGCTGAGGAACCAGTGACCGGCTACGAGACCCTCGACTACGCGGTCCGCGACGGCATCCTCACCCTGACCCTGGACCGGCCGGACCAGCTGAACGCGTTCACGGTGACGATGGCCGACGAGCTCGTCGCCGCCTTCGACCGCGCGGGCGCCGACGACGACGTGGCGGCGGTCGTGGTGACCGGCCGGGGGCGGGCTTTCTGCGCCGGCATGGACCTCTCGGTCGACGGCAACGTCTTCGGGCTCGACGAGGCGCAACAACCCACGCTCCAGGATATGCAGGACCGCCTCGACGACCCGGCGATCCACGACGGGGTGCGCGACACCGGCGGTCGGGTGACGTTGGCGATCTACCGCTGCCCGAAACCGGTGATCGGTGCCATCAACGGGGCCGCGGTCGGGATCGGCGCGACGATGACGCTGCCGATGGACATCCGGCTGGCTTCGGAGAAGGCACGGATCGGGTTCGTGTTCGGCCGCCTCGGCATCGTGCCCGAGGCGTGCTCCTCCTGGTTCCTGCCGCGCATCGTCGGGATCAGCCGCGCCCTCGAGTGGGCGTACTCCGCGGAGATCCTCACCGCCGCCGAGGCCCGTGAGGGCGGGCTGGTCCGGTCGGTCCATCCCGAGGACGAGCTGCTCGGCGCGGCGTACGACCTGGCGCGCCGGTTCACCGCCAACCGCTCACCGGTGGCCACCGCGCTCGCCCGGCAGATGATGTGGCGCAACAGCGCGCAGCCGCACCCGCTCGAGGCGCACCGGGTGGACTCGCTGGCGATGTTCTACACCAGCACCGGAGACGGCAAGGAGGGCGTCCGGGCCTTCCTCGACAAGCGCGACCCGGAGTTCACCGGCAGCACCACGCAGATGCCGCCGTTCTACCCGTGGGAGGACTGAGCGCCCGGTGATGCCGAGTGGGTTCTTCCCGGCCGTCGAGCCGGACTCCCCGGTGTTCCCCCTGCTCGACCGGTTGCAGCCCGCGGTCCAGGCCGAGGTCGAGCACCACGCCGGTGTCGCCACCACGGTCCACACCGAGCTGCGCACCGCCGTCCGGCCCACCGGCGAGGTCGAGCTGCGCCGGTTCTACTGGTCCCGGCAGCATCCGGATCCGCGCTCGCCGGTCGGCTTCGGCGCGCGCACCGTCTACTGCGACGCGAAGGCACCGGAACCGCAGACCTACGTGTTCCCTGCAGAACCCGCCCTGACCTGGCTCGCCGACGCGAACGGTCCGTTGCGCTCCGTCGGGGACGGGGCCAGGATCGAGGTCCTGCGCTACATCCCGCTCCGCCGGCTGACCTGCCGGGTGCACGACGGAGACCGACTGCCTCCCGCCGCGATCGCCAAGATCAAGCGGCCCGGTGGTCTCGACCGGGCCGCGAGGGCCTTCGCCGCCGTGCAGGAGGCCGCCGACCGGAGCCCCTCCGCCACGCTCACGCTGCCGCGTCTGCTGCGGGTGGATGCCGAGCAGCACGTCCTCTACCTCGAGCAGCTGCCGGGCGAGCCGTTGAACCTGGCCGTCGCCCGGCTCGACCTCGCGACGGCGATGGCGCAGCTCGGCGCCCTGCACCGCGAGCTGCAGGAGCTCGACGTCCGTGGTCTGGGCACCCGGCTCGGCACCGCCGACTGGGTGGAGGATGCCCGTCAGGCCGCCACCCAGATCGGGCTCTTCGTGCCGTCGGCGATGCGGACCGCCGAGAGGGTGTTCGCCAACCTTGCCCGCACCGCCCCCGAGGGCGCCCCGGTGCTCTACAGCCAGGGCGACTTCCTGCCCGGCCAGGTCCTGTGCCATCCCGACGGGTGGTCGGTGATCGACCTCGACGACAGCCGTTATGCCGACCCGCTCTCCGAGGTCGCCGCGATGTACGTCGGGCTGGCCCGGGAGCTGGCGATGACGCCCGAGCGGACCGAGCTGGCACGGCAGACCTACCTCGAGGCGTACGCCCGGCGCAGCGGCGAGCGGTTCGACCGCCGGCGCTTCGAGTGGTTCGTCGTCCTGGTCGAGCTGCGGGAGCTCGGCAAGCGCCTGGTCAAGGGTCGCGCCTCCGCCGATGAGGTGACCTCGGTCCTGGAGCGGCTCACCGGATGAGAGCGACCAGCTGCGCGTGCCGGCCGAGCTCCGACTCGAGGGCCCGCTGCCAGCCGGACGCGTGCCGGCGCAGATGGCGGTAGCACCGGTTCACGAACTCCGCGTCGGCGCAGACCGCCAGCAGCGCCCGGTCGATGTCAGCGCCCGCACTCAGCGTGTATGACGCCAGCAGGGTCCGGGCGACGTCCTCGGTGACGGTCCCGGGGAGCCCGCGCAGCGACAGGTCGACCAGGAACTCCGCGAGGTCGACCTCCGGTGCTCCACGGATGATCGAGTCGAGGTCCACCAGCACCGGACCGTCGGGGGAACCGACCAGCTGGTCGAGGTGGAAGTCACCGTGCAGGGCGACGCCCAACGCTTCGACAACATCTCCCCTCCGCGCGGTCGCCGTCGTCACGAGGTCGTGCACCAGGCCGGCGATGCCCGGGTGCGCGCGGGCCAGCTTGCCGGCCTTCTTGCGAGCCTCCCCCAGGAGCTCGTCGACGGTCACCGTCCGGACCAGGTCCAGCGGAGCCGCGTGCAGGGCGGCCAGCAGCGCTCCCACCGCGGCGGCCTGCTCAGGAAGCCGGTCCGGGTTGACCGTCGACGACAGCGGCCCGCCCGGAATGCCACGGGTCCAGAGCAACCCGCGGTCGGGGTCCGCCCCCAGCGGCTCGGCGAGCCGGAGGTCGCTGCGCCGGGCGGCCTCGCACCACAGCGCCTGGTGCCGTGCGGCGATCTGGGTGACACTCCCGTCCCCGAGGAGCTTCGCGTAGACGCTTGCGCCGTCGCGGTCCGCCTCGAGGCGCAGGGTGGCGCTCGCCTCGGGCTGGTAGCGCACGACAGTCACCCGCGGCTCCTCCCCTGGCAGGAGGTCGAGGACCCGGCGTACGGCTTCCGGCAGGACGCCCGTGGCGAGCCGTGGGTCGACCAGGGTCGGGAGCGAGACCAGCCGCGGGTCGGCCGGGAACGGCCAGACGATGAGACCGACCTCCGGCAGCCGCCCGGCCAGGTGGCCGATGGGGTGGTCGCGGACCTGCTCCCAGGCGAGGTCGCCGGCGTCGTCGTCGGAGAAACCCTGGAGGTAGAGCTGCACCGGCGGGCCGCTCCCGGCGGTGACCGTGCAGGTCGCCCACCCTCGGCACAGTGAGGACCCGGGCCGGTGCGGGTGGCTGAGCCGCGCGTCCAGCAGCTGCACCGCGGTGACCTCGCCGGAGACTCCCAGCGCTTCGGCGTGCCGCGACAGCACCTCGGTCAGCCAGCCGGGGTCGGCCAGGTTCGGAACCCACACGCACCCCATTGTGCGCAGAAGCCGTCACCGGCGTCCGCGTCCTCTGCCACACTCGGAGCACGCGGTCTCGGAGACGGGTGGCGGTGGTGACCAACAGGAACGTGTGTGTGCTCGGCCTCGGCTATGTCGGGTTGCCACTCGCGTGTGCCGCCGCGGGGGCGGGTCACCGGGTGATCGGGCTGGATCCCGACCGCGCCCGCGTCGATGCCCTCCGGGCCGCGCGCAGCCCCGTCGAGGACGTCGAGGACCGCGACTTGGAGAAGGCCCTGGCCGGCGGCCTGCTCTCGTTCACCGACGACCCGGGGGACATCGCCGGCAGCGACACGTTCGCCATCTGTGTGCCGACACCGTTGAAGGAGAAGACGCCCGACCTCACGATGGTCGACGCGGCTGTCGACATCGTCGGCGGGGCCCTCCGGCCTGGAGGCATGGTGATCCTCGAGTCCACGACGTATCCCGGGACGACCGAGGACCGGGTGGCGCCACGGCTGGCGGAGGCCACCGGGCTCCGGGCGCCAGGCGACTACCACCTCGTGTTCTCCCCCGAGCGGATCGATCCCGGCAACCCCGACTACTCGCTCAAGAACACCCCGCGCGTCATCGGCGGTCTCGGGCCCGCGGCCGGCGACGCGGCGGCCGAGTTCTACTCCTCCTTCATCGACCAGGTGCACCGGGTGTCCGGCCCGCGCGAGGCGGAGATGGCCAAGCTGCTGGAGAACACGTACCGGCACGTGAACATCGCGCTGGTGAACGAGATGGCGATCTTCTGCGAGGAGCTGGGCATCGACCTGTGGGAGTCCATCGGTGCCGCGTCGACGAAGCCGTTCGGCTTCGCACCGTTCACGCCGGGCCCGGGAGTCGGCGGGCACTGCATCCCGGTCGACCCGTCCTACCTCTCCTGGCGAGTACGTCGGCTGGGCTACCCGTTCCGCTTCGTGGAGCTGGCCGCCGAGATCAACGACCGGATGCCGAACTACGTCGCGGCACGGGTCGCCGACCTGCTCAACGACGTGCACCAGTCCGTCGGTGGCTCACGGATCCTGGTGCTGGGGCTCGCCTACAAGCGCGACCTCGGTGACATGCGGGAGTCACCGGCACCGATCCTGATCCGTCGGCTGGAGAGCCGGGGTGCGCTGGTGCGCTGGCACGACCCCCACGTCGCGATCCGGGAGATCGAGGACTCGAACGCCGTTGCCGTCCACGGTGAGCTGACCGCGGAGGAGCTGGCCGCCGCCGATCTCGTCGTCGTGCACACCAACCACTCGGCGTACGACGCCGCGATGATCGTGCGGCACAGCCGCCGCGTCTTCGACACCAGGAACATCACTGCGGGGCATCAGGCGCCGCACGTCTTCCGTCTCTAGGACGTCGTCGACAGCGCCAGCCGGTCCAGGTGGTCGGCCGAGGCCGCAGGATCCCGGGCGACCAGGGCCAGCAGCGCTCCCACGTCCGCCCGGTCCTCCGCGGACATGACGGCGTGGTGCAGCATCACTCCGACCGTCCCCTGTGCGGCGGAGTCTGCCAGCAGCTGTCCGCGGCCGGCCCGGTCGACCGGGATCCGTCTCCGCTTGGCGAACCAGTCAACGGTGACCGGCAGCTCGACCAGACCGGGCACCTGGGCACGGCCGGCCGACAGGTCGCGCGAGAGCACCGCGAACCCGAGGTCGTGCAGGACCTGCGCGGTCCACGGAGCGCACCGGTTCCACGGTGGCGTGAAGACGCCCGGCAGGTCCCCGATCAGCGCGCACAGCAGGTCGCGGCCGCGGGCGATGTCGTCGTGCTGCTGCTCCGGGGAGCGACTGGCACCGAACTCGCACTTGCGGCCCTCCGGCTCGTGGTTGACGTGCGCGAAGCCGTGCTGGTGCACGGTGATGTCGTTGCGTCCGGAGCTCTGGCGAGCCGCGATCAGCCCAGCCGTCGGGGCCGTCATCGCGGTGGGGATCGCTGCGACGTCGACGGGCATCCCGTGGGGCTCGAAGACGTCGAGCAGCTCCTCGAGGGCCTCGTCGTGCCACCCCGCGTCGTCGTCCCGGAAGAAGAAGCGAACCGGCGCCTCGCGCTCGGCCAGCACCCTCCGCAGCGGGTCGAGCCAGCCGGTCACGGCGTCCGCTCCACGTCACGCACCGGGCTCAATGTCCGGAGCAGGCTCGACGTGCGGGTCCGTCCGTCGAGGTCGAGGGGCACCTGGAGCGGCGTCCAGTCGATCGCGTCACGCACGGCTTCACACAACGTGCCCGGGGACAGCCGGTCCGGGTCGAGGACCCGCAGGGCGCCGAGCCGCTCGAGCCGCCGTGCCCGCTCCGCCTGCTCGTCCTCGCGCCCTTCGCCGAACGGCACCACGACGGCCGGGGTCGCGCTGCCGAGGATGTCCATCGTGGTGTTGTACCCGGCCTGGCTCACCGACACCGCCGACGCCGCCATCTCTCCGACGAGGTCGGGCAGGTAGCGCACGACCTCCAGGCCAGTCGTCTCCTGCGCTCGCCGGCTCAGCTCGGCCACGACGGGCTCGGGCAGGAACGGTCCGGTGACGATGGTCGTGCGCAGACCGTGGTCGACCAGCAGCCGCGGGTGCGCCTCGGCCGCGGCGCGGAACAGCGGCGCGCCGACCATCCCGCCACCGGCCGACACCAGGACCCGGCGCTCACGCGGTCGCGGACGGCGTGGCTCGGCGGCCGCCCGGACGAAGCCCGTGTAGTGCACCGGGGTCTGCAGCGGGATGTTCGGGTGGAAGGTTTCCTCGAGGCCGGCGAAGCGGGCGTCGGCGTGGACGAGGACCGCGTCGAAGTACTCGTTGGCCACGCGGCTGGCCCGGTCGTCGTGGCCCTGCTGGTCGCGCCGGCTTCCGACGAGGATGTCGCGCAGGCTGCACGCGACGAACGGCGCCGGCCGGGCGGCCTTGGCCTCCTCGAGCAGCGGCATCAGCTCGCCGGCGAACTTCTTGCGGCCGAACGGGAAGAGCTCGACCAGTACGACGTCGGGTGCGGTCTCGCGAAGGCTGTCCAGGATCCTCGCCCGGCGGGCGGTGACTGCTTCCTCGACGGTGAACCGCTCGTCGCGGCTGACCAGCGCGTAGTCGGCGTCCAGGCCGAGGGCGGGCAGGTGCACCAGCTCGATGCCGGCCGGCTGCGGCACGTTGGCCGGCCAGGGACCGCCGTTGAGGAAGGTCACCGCGAAGTCCTGGGCCAGCCCGTCGGCGAGGTTCATCGAGCGCACCAGGTGGCCGAGGCCGACCGAGTGTTGGCAGTAGAACAGCAGGCGTGGCCGCGTCATCGCCGGCTCCTCGCCCGGGCGGTCCAGCCCAGGGCCGTGGTGAGCACCCGGTCCAGGTCGGCCATCGCCGGGACGTCGACCCTGCTGATCGCGCGGACGGCGCGCTCGACGAGGAGCGCCGCGGCGGCGTACCAGAGCAGGACCTCGTGCGCCGATGGCCGGTGGTAGTGGTCCAGCAGCGCCGCGGCCGCTGCGTCGGCGGTGGTCGCGTCGATCTCGTCGCCGGGGCGGGGGCACCAGAGCCGGGCCAGGGTGCCGCCGAGCTCTGCGGCGGCGGGTCCGGCGCCGGCCTGGTCGAGGTCGACCAGGCTCACCCCGGCGTCATGGACCAGGACGTTCTTGGGGTGCAGGTCGCCGTGCAGCAGGACCGTGGGACCCGGCACCGGTGCCGTCGCCAGCAACGCGTCCACGAGCGACCCCGTCAGCGCCGCGAGGTCCGGTCGGGCCGCCTGCACCAGCCGTCCCGCTCCGGAGACACCGGCCGGTTCCAGGCGGGTGAACGGCGCGAACCCGTCGGTCGGGCGGCGGTGCAGCACCGAGAGCGCCGCACCGAGCGCCGCCATCGCCTCCGGTACGGCGGCGCGGTCGATCTGGTTCCACGGACGGCCCGGTGCGGCCGAGTACAACGCCAGGTGCCGTTCGGGGAGGTGGCCGACGACGTCCGGCAGCCGGAGCACATCGCCTTCGGCCAGCCCGCGGCGCACCGCACGCAGGGCCGCCACGCTGCGGCTGCCCTCGTCGCCGACCTGGACCTTCGCGAACCCGACAGTGGCGCCAGACTCGTCCAGGCAGCGGGCGGTCGCGGCCTTCTCGGGCATGTAGGCCACCAGCTCACCGTCCGTCCAGGGGGTCCCGAACACGTCTCGCAGCGCGGCCGGTGGACAGGTGAGCTGGTCCAGGCCGCGCAGCTTCCGGTCGTGCGGGAAGACCCAGAAGATGGTGCTCATCGGCTCGTCGAGGAGCACCGACCCCTCGGCGTCCTCGCGCAGCAGGGCGTCGCGGGCGCGTGCGAGCTGGACCGGAGCCTTCCCCGCCACGAACATCCGGGCGCTCACCAGCCGGCTGCCCGTGTCGTCGACGAGGCGGTAGGTGGCCCGAAGGCTCTCCCCCATCCGGTACTTGGCGCGCAGCCGGGTGCACTCCTTCGCGCCCAGCCGGCTGCCGACCAGGGCGTCGTCCAGCAGGTCGTCGCGC
The DNA here is from genome assembly GCA_035249775.1 of Nocardioidaceae bacterium. GTDB lineage: Bacteria > Actinomycetota > Actinomycetes > Propionibacteriales > Nocardioidaceae > Nocardioides_C. The sequence continues at coordinate 7,901 of DATFGA010000090.1, forward strand.
CGCGGCAGCGCGGGATCGGGCGCGAGGCTGCTCACGGCCGGTCGTCCTCGTGGAGCACGGTCCGCCGCTCGGATCCGTCCGGGGCGACCCGCAGCCAGACGACCTCGGCCGTGGGATGCCGCCAGCTGAGATGGTCGGTGGTGCCGTCGGGGTGCTCCACGACGACCAGGCCTGCCGACACGTCGACCGAGCGGAGCGTCGGCGCCAGTCCCTCGGACCGAGCGGTCAGCAGGGTCACCAGGTCGGCGTCCGCGTTCCCCCGTGCCTCCGCGACGACGACCGGTGCGGGCGACCTGACGCCGTACTCCACCGACACCCAGCCGGGTTCGAGCCGTGCCGGTCCCGCGCCCGCGATCTCGAGGTTCACCGTCTTCGTCGCCACGCACGAGCGAGTCCGGCCGACCCATCGCACCGTGGGCTCGTCGTCGTCGGCCAGGTGCCAGCGCAGCGCGTAGTCGTGGGCGCTGAGCGCTCGGAGCTGGTCGACGACCAGCCAGTACTCGCCGCCGACGAACAGCACCGCGCGGCGGTGCACGGCGTCGTACGCCGGGCTGGTGACCTGGCCGTGCAGCAGGTCCAGGTCGACCGTCGAGAGCCGTCGCAGCAGGCGGCTGTGCATGCGGGGACCCTTCGGTTTCCCGCGCCGGTAGGGCTGCTGGTCGAGACCGTCCACGGTCACGGTGTTGTGCGCGGCCGTGCCCTTGAACCAGTGCCTCCAGTTGGGGACGCCCTCGGCATAGGTGAACCGGCCGGGATCGACCACCAGCGGACGTCCGTGCGCATAGGCCTCGACGGCGAGGGCGTCGTAGTGGCCGTGGCCGCCGTCCCCGAGCGGGCCGGCGCCGAACACCAGGAACCGTTCGTCCGCGAACGGCGCGCCGCGGTCCCCCCATCCGCTGCGCTGGACGTAGTAGCCGCCGACCGGGAAGCTCGCACAGCGCTCGGTGGGAGGACTGCCCCGGCGGCCCTGCGTCGCGACGTACCGGAGCTCGGGAAGGTCGAGGGCCTCACCGGCCACCTGGAGCAGGTCCAGGTAGCTGCCGGAGTCGCTGTCGGACAGCGCCGGGATCCGGCCGTCCGGACGGTGCAGGTGCATCCCGAACCGGCACGCGGCAAGAAGACGCTCGTCGTACTCCGGCGGCACGATCCCCCCGAGACGGCTGACGTTCACCCGGGCGGCGACGAACGAGCGGAGCGCTATCAGGTGGTAGTGCGTCGACCGCTCCCGGTGCACCCCGTCGCTCCACACGTCGGTGAGCAGGTTGTCCTGGAGGTCGGTCCACGCACGCGCCCCCCGGGAGCCGTCCGGGTCCAGGACCGGCAGGCCGAGCGGGACGACCAGCAGCGCGTAGAGCTCTAGGGTGCGGTGGTTCCGCTCCGGGGCGAGCTCGGCCGCGACGTAGTCGAGCTGGTCCGCCATGCTCGCGAGCAGCCGCTGCTCCAGGCCGGGGTCGAGCCCGGTGAACCCAGGCGCGCGGTCGAACCCCTGCCAGGCGTACAACCAGTTCTGGAGCCGGCGGGCGGCCACGTCGGTCGGGTCGCCGCGTGGGTCACGCTGCGCGATCCAGCTGTCGACCAGGCACTGCCAGGCGTCGACGTACGCCGGGTCGCCAGTGACGGAGTAGGCGTGCGCGAGGTCGAGACCGAAGTAGAACTTGCTCCACTCGATGTGCCACTCCTCGTCCTCGGGGATGCCGCCGCGGTTCCAGTCCGGCGGCAGGCCGAGGTCGAGGGACACTCCGGCGTAGCGGAACCGGCCGGCCAGCGCGGCGGCAGCGACCTCGAGATCGCGGTAGCCCGGCTCGATCGGGCAGAACACCTGTCGCGGCCGGACGCGACAGTGCACCGACGCCGGGCCGGTCATCGCCGACCCGTCGGGCCGGTCAGCAGGGAGGCCATCTGCGCAGCGGTCGTCGCGGCGTCGAACCGGGTCGAGACGGTGCTGCGACCGCATGCCCCGAGGTCGCGGGCCAGGTCCGGGTCCTTGACCAGCCGGTGCAGGGCGTCGGCGAGGTCCTCCGGCCGGTCAGGCTCGACGACCAGCCCGTTCTCGCCGTCGTGAACAAGCTCGGGGATGCCGGAGACGCCGGTGGTGACGACCGGGACCCCGCATGCCATCGCCTCCATGAGCACGTTCGGGATGCCGTCGCGGTCGCCGTCCTCGAGCACCCGGCACGGCAGCGCGAACACGCTCGCCTGCTGGTACTGGTCGAACAGCTCGGCCTGCGTCAACGGGCCCACGAAGCTCACGGTGTCCTCCAACCCCAGCGCAGCCACCCGGGCGCGAACCTCGGCCTCGTGCTCGCCCGGCTCGCCTGCGATGACCGCGTCGAAGTCGACACCCCGGGCGCGGAGCCGCGCACACGCCTCGACGAACGTGTCCAGCCCCTTCTTGCGGACCAGCCGACCGACCGCCAGCAGGCGCAGCCGACGCGGGTCCGCGCGGCGGGTGCCGGCCGCGACGAGGGCCTCGAAGTCGGCGTTGAGGCCGTGGTAGACGACGTGCACCGGAGTCGTCGACCCCAGAGCGACGAGGT
>DATFGA010000091.1:0-3285 GCA_035249775.1 Nocardioidaceae bacterium
GTGCGATGGCCCACTGCCTCGACTTCGACGATCAGACACCCTGGGGACAGCACGCCGGCAGCTCGATCGTCCCGGCCGTCCTCGCGGTCGCCGAGCGGCGCGGCGGAGTCGCCGGCCGCGACCTGATCGCCGCGGTCGCGGCCGGGCAGGATCTCTTCGCCCGGCTGAGACGCAACGTGGCGTGGCGCAAGGACTGGAACCTGTCCACCGTGATGGGCGTGTTCGCCGCGACGGCCGCCGCCGCCCGGGTCCTCAGCCTCTCCCCGGTCCAGCTGGCGAACGCGCTCGGGATCGCCAGCATGCAGTGCAGTGGCGTGATGGAGGTCGTCGCCGGGCCCGGCAGCGACCTGCGCGGGGTCTACGCCGGCTTCTCGGCTCGGGGCGCGGTGGTGGCGACCCTGCTGGCCGCAAAGGGGCTCCGGGGAGTGCGGCGCCTCTTCGAGGGCCCGTACGGCTTCTTCGCCACCTACTTCCCCGACGGCCACGACCGAGAAGCCATGCTCGCCGGGCTCGGGACCGAGTTCACCGGGTCGGGGACCCTCTACAAGCCCTGGCCGTCGGTCGGGACCTCGCACAGCCACATCCAGGCCACGCTGCAGCTCGTCGCCGAGCATCGACTCGCGGTCAGCGACATCGCCGAGATCCGTTGCAGCGTCGGCGACTACCACGCCCTGATGTGCACTCCGCTCGACGAACGGCGCAGCCCCACCACGCTCTCCGACGCGAGGTTCAGCCTACCGTTCCTCGTCGCGGTGGCAGCGGTCCACGGCCGGGTGGGGCTGGCCGACTTCAGCCCGGCGGGCCTCGCCGACCCGCAGGTGCTGGCGGTCGCGCGCACGGTCGTTCCCGTGCCCGACGCGTCGCTGAACTGGACGCTCGAACTGCCCCCCGGTCGCGTGGAGTTCGTCACGACCGACGGCCGCACATACAGCCGGACCGGTAGCGCCGTCCCCGGTACGGCCGAGGCCCCCCTCACCTGGCCTGACGTCTTGCGCAAGTTCGAGGATTGCATCGCCGTCTCTGTCGACCCGCTACCCGCGCGCGAGGTGGCCGCACTCGCTCAGCGGCTCCGTCGCCTCCAGCACTCCCCCGACGTGACCGGGATCGTGCGCACCTTGGGAGGCCGGAGCATCGCAGCTCACCGTTCTCTGCCAACCACGACTCAGGAGGGACATCTCGGATGAAGCCGCCGGACGACTTTGGGCACCAAGTTGCGTTGGTGACCCGGTGCGGGGAAGGGCAAGGGCTGGCGACGGCGACCGCCTTCGCGTAGGCCGGAGCCGCTGTCACGCTCGCGGAAGTCGACGAAGCTGCGCTCAAGGAGGCCCGGGCCCAGCTCGTCGCTGCCGGCCACCAAGCGATCGCCGTGCACTGCGACGTCTCCCTCCCACGAGGCGGACGTCGCGGAGACGGTGCGGACCTCAGGCCGTCTCGACGCCGCGTTCATTGGCGTCGGCGTCGAGCGCTTGAAGCCGCACTCTCAGCGGCACGCGCACTGCGCGGTCGTACCGGTCTGCGACGCCTGTCCGCCGCACTTCGGGCCCGCGCTACCAAGTGTCCCGTGCTGGTCCATCGCAACACCCGCACCGGCGTCGACAGAGGCGGTCTGCCGTGCACCACCGCACACGGCGGCACCTCGTACCGGGTCAGCCGATCTCGTCGAACAAGAAGACGCCCTTGCCCGCGTTCTGGTTGTCGAAATGCCGGTAGGCCTCCGCTACCTGGTCTAGCTGCCAGCGGTGGGTGAACAAGTCGTCGATCGGCAGCTTGTTGGCGACGACGAACTCTGCGCACTGCCGTTGCTGGACAATGGACATCGTCCACGACGTCATCAGGGTCATCTGGCTTTGGTGCAGGTCGACGACGTTGAACCGGGCCTCGCCGCCCAGCCCGACCAGGCACACCCGCCCCCACGGCGCCAGGCAGATCAACGCCGTGCTGATGGCGGAGGACGCACCAGAGGTCTCCAGGACCAGGGAGACGCCACGACCCCTGGTCAGGTCACGCACCGCAGTAGACACGTCGTCCGACCGTGGGTCGAAGGCCTCGACCGCGCCGAGCTGGAGCGCCTGGGCGCGACGGGCAGGTTCGGGGTCGATCGCGACGACCCGTGCGCCACGCGCCGCAGCCAGCATGGTCCCAGATAGACCCACGGGGCCCTGGCCGAAGACGGCGATGGTGGCTCCGCCGACATCGCCAAGGCGCTCGAGGCCGCCCCAGGCCGTTCCGGTGCCACACCCGATCGCGGCGCCGGCTTCGAAGCTGAGGTTGTTGTCGAGCGGAACCAGAGTCCGGACGGGCACGCGGATGAATGGTGCGTGGCCGCCGTCCTCCTGGGTGCCCAGCGCCCGAAACGGGCCTCCTGTGCACATCTGAGGCCAGCCCGAGCGACAGGCGTCGCAGCGGGAGCACCCAATGTAGTGATGGATCATCACTCGATCGCCGGGTGCGGCGACGTCGTCGGGGACTCCGGCTCCGACGGCGTGGACCACCCCTGCGGGCTCGTGCCCCACCACACGTCGTCCTGAGGTGGCCGGGCCTCCGGGGGCCGAGCGGTAGACGTGCAGATCGCTGCCACACATCCCTGACGCACGGAGGGCGACCACGACCTCACCTGGCCCTGCAACCGGGTCGGGGAACTCGCGCAGCTCCGCCGTACGATCTCCGAGGAAGACGGCTCCCCGCATCTGTTGCTCCTTCGAATCGACGTGTTGTTGATCGAGTGCTGCGTGCTCAGCGCAAGCGCCGCACAGACGCCTCGGAAGTCAGGAGAAGACCGCGTTCGGCACCGAACCCTTCGCCACGGCACCTGTGCAGCGGGCAGGTGCCTTCGTCGCCCCAACTGAGGGCGCGCTGTTGACGGGAACCTGACGAGCTGGAGAGCCGCACCTGCAGGTGTCGGCAGCAATACTCGATCGGTTCTTACTGTTGACAGTATCTCATAAAACGGGATATCGTCCACGAGCAGCACCTGAAGGCCTGCTCCGCACCGAGCCCGCTCATGACCCGTGTGGCGCAGATCTAGCAAGCCTCGCGAGGCGTCGGACCTCCACCGAACAGGAAGTAGTCGTCGTGCCAAAGAAGATCGCGATCCTGCACACAAGCTTCGTGTTCGTCTCTGTCGAACCCGTGATCAACGACTTGATCGCCGAGCTGATCCCCGACGCGGAAGTCGTGCACTTCGTGGACTCCGACGTCTTGGCCACCGTCGTACGCGAGCAGGGCATCTCGCCGCAGAGCGAAGCACGGATGACGCACCTCGCGCAGGCCGCAGAAGCCGCGGGA
>DATFGA010000092.1:0-3010 GCA_035249775.1 Nocardioidaceae bacterium
CCAGCGCACTGAACACCGGCGACATCTTCGAGCTGAACATCCTCGGCTTCATCGTCGCGGTGATCGCCGCGGTGCTGCTCATCGGCGTCGCCGAAGGAATGGCCGGAAAGAAGAAGTCGAACGCGTAGCGCGCGGCCGCGGCTGCCCTCAAGGCCGCGGGTTCTCGCGCCGCCAGCGCTTCTCGTCGCGGCGCCCACCCATGGCCGCGGCGCATCGCGGGCACACCTCGCGCACCTCGTCTGCGTGCCGACCGGTGGCGGGCTGTACGTCGGACCAGTCCACGTGCGGGAACCGGACCAGCCGGGACCTGCTCAGCTGAAGGCCGCACAACGTCTGGTTGGTGTGCGGCAGCCACGCATGCACGGCCCCGGCGGCCATCCGAATCCCGTCCGGGTCGGTCCACTGGTCCGTCGCGGCCACGGACGCCCTTCGCACGGCTGGCATGACGAGGGCGTACCCACTCCGTGCGCGAGGATGAGGCCATGGACACGCTGAGAACCCCCGAGGACCGTTTCGCGCAGCTGCCCGGCTTCGACCACGTTCCCCGCTACGGCCAGGTGCCGGACGGCGAAGGTGGCGAGCTGCGGATGGCCTACGTGGAGGCCGGCCCGGTGGACGGGCCGGTGGTGCTGCTGCTGCACGGCGAGCCGACCTGGTCCTTCCTCTACCGCGATGTGATGGCGGTGCTCGCCGAGGCCGGGATGCGTGCGGTGGCCGTCGACCTGGTCGGCTTCGGCCGCTCGGACAAGCCGGCCGCGATGGCCGACCACTCCTACGCTCGCCACGTCGAGTGGGTCCGCGCGCTCGCGTTCGACGTGCTCGATCTGCGCGACGTCACCCTGGTCGGCCAGGACTGGGGCGGTCTGATCGGGTTGCGGTTGGTCGCCGAGCACCCGGACCGGTTCGCCCGCGTGGTGGCGGCCAACACCGGCCTGCCCACCGGAGACCAGCCGATGCCCGAGGTCTGGTGGCAGTTCCGCAGGGCCGTCGAGAACGCCGAGGAGCTCGACATCGCCAGGCTGGTGAGCTCCGGGTGCGCCGTTGCGTTGACCGAGGAGGAGCGGGCGGCGTACGACGCACCCTTCCCCGACGAGTCGTTCAAGGCCGGGCCACGGGTCATGCCGACCCTCGTGCCGACCGCACCGGACGACCCCGCGAGTGAGGCGAACCGGGCCGCCTGGGCCGCGCTCGGCGGCTGGGAGAAGCCGTTCCTTGTGGCGTTCAGCGACGGCGACCCGATCACCGGCGGCATGCGGTCCATCCTCTGCCGAGCGATCCCGGGGGCACAGGATCTCGAGCATCCGGTCATCGAGGGAGCCGGTCATTTCCTCCAGCAGGACGCGGGGGAGCGGCTCGGACAGGTGATCGCCGACTTCATCGAGCAGACCTCGTAGGAAGAAAAGGTGTGATCTGGGCCATCCGGACCCGAAGTGCTGACGAACACGCTCTGAACGAGCACCCGCTCGTCGCTTTCATTCGGATCCAGGAGGTCCCACAGTGAAGAGATCCAAACTGTACGCAGCAGCAGGCAGTGCGCTGCTCCTCTCCTCGGCCGCGTTCACCGCGAGTCTGTCCGGCGGCACCGCCGTCGCGGCCGGCGAGCAGACCGCACGCGCCGGCTCGGCGGAGACGCGCACGTTCTTCACCGCCCTGAACAACTCCGGCGTACGCGGCATGGCCGAGGTCGACGTGAACCACCGGCACCTCGACATCGACGTGGACGCGCGTGGCCTGCTCAAGGGCATGCCGCACGCCCAGCACATCCACTTCGGCGAGCAGGCGGCGAACGAGTGCCCGACTGTCGACCTTGCCGGGAAGGACCACCGGCTGAACACGGCCGAGGGTGTTCCGGCGTACGGCCCGATCGCGGTGTCGTTGACCACCAGGGGTCCGACCGGTCCGGGCAGCGGTCTCGCCGTCACCCGGTTCCCGACCGCGGACAACGGCAAGATCCACTATGACCGGCAGACCCGGACGAAGCGGGCCGTTGCCCGGGCGATCCGCAACGGTGAGGGCGTCGTGGTGATCCACGGCATCGACTACAACAACAACGGAAAGTACGACTTCCGGGGTGCAGGCAAGAGCGAGCTCGACCCCAACCTGCCCGCCGAGGCCACCGATCCCGTCGCCTGTGGCGTGCTGCGGGTCAAGAGCAAGGACTGACGTAGGACCGATCCGCGTGCGGCTCCGGTGCAACGCCGGGGCCGCCACGGGGGGAGGCGGCCGCTGGCGGGGGAGGCGGCCGCCGCCTCGCAGAGGGCCCCTAGTATCGGGGGATGAGCCCGTCTATCGACCTGAACAGTCTCGTGATCTGCTCGATCTGTGCTGCGGTGGTGTACCAACCCGAGTACGAGGGCCACGAGCGCTGGCACCAGCACCTGATCGACCAGGCGACCACGGGCAACCCCGTGGTGGAGACGCCGATCCAGGAGCCACCTACCCAGGCGTGATCATCGCTTTGCGAGGAATGTCTTCCCCGGTTCTGGGCACTGTCACGGACGGATGACTACCTGGCCGCGTCGAGAATCAGGCGCACGGTCGACCAGGTCGTGAGTTCAGGTGGTGACGCCGCTATGGCGATGATCCAGCAACCTCAGCCGTGGGAGATGGTGTTCCTGCGGTTCTTCGGAAGGTTTCGTACGACGCTCGCGCGGTTGCTGTCCTGGCAACGCCACCGGGAGTGACTGCGTCGCCACGGCATGGGTCCGGCCGACATCTTCGTAGCGCCGCTGCCGGGCTATGGACTGCCCGGCCGGCGGGATCACGGTTACGACGTGACGAGATGCAGGTTTTCCCGACTCAGAACATGCGTCTCGTCACGACGTACCTCCCTGGTGCCGATCCGGGCACGGATCCGGGCACAAACAGCCCCTCACTCGGTCGCAACCGCATCTTCTCGGCGAGGATCTGATGCTTTTGCGACTGAGTGAACCGCCCGCCCGAGGGATGACCCGCGAACGGGTCCGGGGATGAGCCGAGGGCAGTCGGGTACCGGCGGTGGCAGCCGCGT
>DATFGA010000093.1:0-12079 GCA_035249775.1 Nocardioidaceae bacterium
GGTGGTGCGGCCTCGACCGTGGCGCCGGACGTCTCGGGCAGCTCAGGAGTCTGCGTCATGCGCCTATCTTGCCGTGCAGCACCGACATCGTCGCGCCGGCACCCGACCAGGCTTGTCAGGCCCTGAGAGGATCGAGCCATGTCAGCGCCCCAGCTCACCCGCCGTGACGTCGACGACCAGCCCCGCGGCCTCGTCCTGATGCTGCACGGCGGTCGGGCGGACGGCCTCACCCCGATCGACGACCGCAGCGCGTCGTGGCGCCGTTCCCGCTGGATGATGAGCCACATCGAGGGCCGGCTGGCCCGCGCCGGTGTCAGCGTGTGGCTGCTGCGCTACCAGGTCCGTGGCTGGAACGCCGGGGCCGGGTCCACGCCGTCCCCGGTTCCCGATGCCAGGTGGGCGCTCGACGAGGTCCGTCGCGAGCTCGGTGACCTGCCCGTCGTACTGCTGGGCCACTCGATGGGCGCGCGCACGGCCGTGGCGGTCGCCGACGACCCGTCGGTCACCGGGGTGGTCGCGTTGGCGCCCTGGCTGCCCACCGGCGAGCCGGTCGGTGCGCTCGCCGGCCGACACCTGGCCGCGGCGCACGGTCGGAACGACAAGATCACCTCGGCGCGGGCCACGCAGGAGTTCGTACGTCGGGCGGGGTCGGTCGCCGCGTCGACGGAGTACCTCGACATGGGACGCGCCGGTCACTACATGTTCCGGCGGATCCCGACGTGGAACGACTTCGCCGCCACCAGGTCACTGGCGTTCGTGCCGCAGCCGGCCGACCGTCCCTAGCTCGGCCGGCGCTCGGTGCCTTCTTGTGCCGAGGCTGGTTTCCGTTTCGCGATTTCCGCCCCGGCGGCGGCATCGGTGTCAGACTGGCCGGGAGCCTCCTGGACTGTTCACGGCTCCTCCGGAAGATGAGGTGATGGCTTCGGTGAGTCGCCCCGACGATGACGAGGGATTGCCGCCCGCAGCAATCCCTTCACAGCGGCGCGACGTATCCCCTCGTGTGGGTGTGTTGTCGTTGGCCGACCGTGCCGCGGACGTCGCACTGGTCGAGGGGCTTGCCGTCGATGACCAGCTCGCCGCCGTGGCGTTCGTGCGACGCTTCCAGAGCGCCGTTTTCGGGCTCGCCGTCTCGATCACCCGCGACACCGGTCTCGCCGAGGACGTCAGCCAGGAGGTGTTCGTGCGGGCCTGGCGCGCGGCGGGCAGCTACGACCGGCGCAAGGCCTCGGTGCTGACGTGGCTGCTGACGATCACCCGGAACGCGGCGATCGACGTGGTCCGCACCCGGCGACCGATCGCGGTCGAGGACGAGCTCCTGGACGCGCTGATCCTCGGCACGCTGTCCGGGTCGGACGTCGAGGACGTCACCCTGCTCCGGGTCGAGAGCGACCTGGCCAGGAGCCGGTTACGATTGCTGCCGCCGGAGCAGGCCAGGGCCGTGGTCCTTGCGGTGATCGGCGGGTGCACCGCGTCCGAGGTGAGCAGCCGGGAGAACATACCCCTGGGCACCGCGAAGACCCGGATCCGCAACGGCCTGATCAAGCTGCGCGCCGCGATGAAGGAGGAGGAGACCAGTGACTGACGTGCACCCGGACGACGGCCAGCTCCTCGCGCTCGCCCTCGACGACCCGGGCGGCGGCTCCCGCGACTCGACGCTGCAGCACCTGACTTCCTGCCACCGGTGCCGTGGCGAGTACGACGCGCTCTCGGCAACTGTCGAGCAGACCCTCGCCGCCGCCCCGAGCGTGGAACCGAGCCCCGGCTTCGACGCGCGGGTGCTGGGCGCGATGGGCTTCGACCCGTCCGGTCCGGTGGAGGTCCCGGAGCGCAGCCGAAGTGCTCGTTCGGGTCGGCATCGCTGGCAGTTGGTGGCCGCATCCGTGGCCGCCGGACTCGCAGTCGGGGTGGGCGGCAGCTACGCGGTCTCGCAGCTCGACGACCCTCCCCAGCAGAGCACGCTGGCCGAGGACCGCTCGCTCCTCGAGACCCCCGACGGTGACCGCGTCGGGTCAGTCACCCGCACGCTGATGGATGGCGAACCGGTCTACGTCGTCACCGTGACCACCGGCCCGGTCGGGATGAACTACCTGTGCCTGCTGCGTCTCGAGGACGGGAAGCAGATCGAGGTGGCGGACTGGGTGCTGCACTCCGAGCGCGGCGAGACCTGGGTGATCGACGTGCCGGCGCAGGACGTGTCCGAGCTGGTGATGGTCGCGAACGGCGGCGCCGGCCCCGTGTGGTCCACCGCGCAACTCTGATCGAGAGACGCTCGGGGCCACACGAAGAACCGGCCGCGGCGCAGGGGAATTTCGCCGCGGCCGGCCGCTTCAGCAAGAGCGGTCGGAGCCCGCTCTCAGTGCTCCTCGAGCACCGCGCACGCCACCGGCAGCGGGGGAATGTAGCCGGGCGTGATCCCGTTCGCCGGGTCACCGTCGTCGGCGGCGGTCATGCCGTGCACCACGATCACGAACTTGCCGAGGTCGCCCATCTCGTCGACGGAGGCACCCGCGAGCGGTGACAAAGGATCGGTCATCGTGAAGTCGCGGTCGAACTTCAACCGGGGCTTCATCACGTGGTCGTTGGCGATGGTGACGAACACCGGCCCGTAGGCGGGCAGGCCCTCCACGATGGACAGGATGCCGTCCGCTCCCGCCATGCTCATGTCAGGACACGATGCCTGCGACAGGTCTGCGTGGCCGTGGATGTGGGACATGTGCATCTGCATGTTCTCCACCCCGCGCGCGTCCACCTTGACCCGGAGCTCGCCGTCCTCGTCGACGACGCGTACATCGCCGCTGACTCCGGAGCCGTTGAGCTCCATCAACCTGCCGCGGAAGTCCTGCTTGTCATCATCGTCGTCACCGCCGTGCGCGGTGGCAGCCTGGGTCGCCGTGAGCGCGGCCACCGCGACCGCCGTTGATCCGATTCCGATCCTGGTGATGAGTGTGCGAGTTCGCATGTGAGGTCTCCTTCCGGCGCACTCCCCGGTGGAGCGCTGGCCTGGTCCCTGCCGAGTCATACGGCTGGACCGCCGGAATGGATCGCCGCTCAGCCGTCCAAGTTCGCGGCGACCCGCTGGGACAGCGCGAGCGCGGACCTCGCCCAACCGGGGGTGGCACCCGCGAGCCCGCAGGCCGGCGTGACCACCAAGTGTTCCGTCGCGGTCGCCGGGTCAAGGCCAAGCATGTCGAGCAGGCGAAGCACCCGTTCGGTGAGGGCGGAGTCGTTCGGTGCCGTCGCGGGATCGATGGCCGGGACCACACCGAGGAACACCAGCCTGTCCTTCTCCAGCGCATCCGCCACCTCGTCGTACGCCGACGCCGCGAGCACCGACAGGTCGACCGAGACACCGTCCGCACCGGCCCCGAGCAGCAACGGGACCGGTACGTCGGCCGCGCAGCAGTGCGCTACCGGAGTGGCACCGGCGTCGCGGATCGCGGCGAACACCCATTCCAGGGCAGGCGAGGCGACGGGTGCGTCCACGGACCGGTGCCGCGAGAACCCGGAGGCGGTGGGGATCTGTCCGGCCATCACCGCGGGAAGCGCCGGCTCGTCGACCTGGACGATGAGGTCGACCCCTGGGATCCGCCGGCGTACGTCGGCGATGTGCTCGCGCAACCCTTCGGCCAGTGCCTGCGCGAGCTCACGGCGGGCGCCGTGGTCGGCGAGCACCCGGTCGCCGCGCGGACGTTCGACGGTGGCCGCGAGCGTCCACGGACCGGTGACCTGGATCTTGAACCGCCCCTGGAGGCCCTGGGTCTGCTCCTCGACCGCGTCGAGGTCCTGCCCCAGCAGCGAACGTGCACGCCGCTGGTCCACGCCGGCTGCGTCGGTGAGCCGCCAGCCGGCCGGTTGCAGGTCGGCGCCGAGCTCGGCGACCACGGCGAGCGCCCGACCGGTCATGCCGGCGTGCGCGCCCCGTCCGGGCAGCTCGGGAAGGAAGGGGAGACCCGACAGCTCTCCCAGGACGACCCGGACGGCTTCTGCGTACGCCGTGGCGTCCTCCCCGGGCATCGACCCGATCCCGGTGGCAGAGCTCATGCGTCCACGGAGCTGCGGCGGACCGCCTTGGTGATCGTGGCCGAGCCGACCACCCGCGAGCCCTCGTAGACGACGGCGGCCTGGCCGGGCGCGATGCCCTGGGCCGGCTCGAGCAGCTCGATCTCGACGCCGTCGCCGGTGACCGTGACGACTGCCCGGTGCTCCTCCCCGTGTGCGCGGAGCTGGACGCTGCCGTGCAGGGGCTCGGTGGGGACGGTGCCGCACCAGCGAGGCTTGATGCCGATGATGTGGTCGATCGTCAGCTCCTCGCGCGGGCCGACGGTGACCGTGCCGGAGACCGGTTCGATGTCGAGCACGTAGCGCGGCTTGCCGTCCGCGGTGGGATGACCGATCCGCAACCCCTTGCGCTGGCCGATCGTGAACCCGAACGCGCCCTCGTGGGTGCCGAGCACCTCGCCGGTCGAGTGGTCGACGATGTCACCGGACCCGGCGCCGAGCTTGTCGCGCAGCCAGCCGGCGGTGTCGCCGTCGGAGATGAAGCAGATGTCATGACTGTCGGGCTTCTTCGCGACGGCCAGGCCGCGGCGCTCGGCCTCGACCCGGACGTCCTCCTTGCGGGAGTCGCCGAGTGGGAACAGCGAGTGCGCGAGCTGCTCCTGGGTGAGCACCCCGAGCACGTAGGACTGGTCCTTGCCCATGTCGACCGCGCGGTGCATCTGGATCAGTCCGTCCTCGCCGGTGACCAGCTGTGCGTAGTGACCGGTGGCGACCGCGTCGAAGCCGAGTGCCATCGCCCGCTCGAGCACGGCGGCGAACTTGATCTTCTCGTTGCAGCGCAGGCACGGGTTGGGTGTGCGGCCTTCGGCGTACTCGGCCATGAAGTCCTCGACCACGTCCTCGTGGAAGCGGTCGCTCATGTCCCATACGTAGAAGGGGATTCCGATCACGTCGGCTGCGCGGCGGGCGTCGTTGGAGTCCTCGATCGTGCAGCAGCCGCGGGCACCGGTCCGGTAGGACTTGGGGTTGCGGGACAGCGCGAGGTGGATCCCGGTGACGTCGTGACCGGCCTCGGTGGCCCGGGCGGCCGCGACGGCGGAGTCGACACCGCCGGACATGGCAGCAAGTACGCGCACGGTCAGCCGGCCCTCTTCGTCGTGGCACCGAAACCGGAGGCGATCCCGGCGGCGCGGGCTCGCTCGACGACGGGGCCGATCGCCTCGACCAGCGCGTCGACGTCGGCCTGGCTGCTGGTGTGGCCCAGCGAGAAGCGCAGGGACGAGCGCGCGCTCTCGTCGTCACAGCCCATCGCCAGCAGCACGTGGGAGGCCTGCGGGACACCGGCCGAGCACGCCGAGCCGGTCGAGCACTCGATGCCGCGTGCGTCGAGCAGCATCAGCAGGGAGTCGCCCTCGCACCCGGGGAACTTCAGGTGGGCGTTGCCGGGCAGTCGGTGCTCCACCGAGCTGACCGGGTCGCCGTTGACCACCGCGCCGGGTATCTCCTCGAGCACCCGCCGGACCAGGTTGTCCCGGAGGGCGGAGACCCGGATGGCGTGCTCCGGTTGGAACTTCACCGCGATCTCGACGGCGGCCGCGAACCCCGCGATGGCGGGACCGTCGATGGTTCCCGAGCGGACGTCTCGCTCCTGTCCCCCGCCGTGCAACAACGGGGTCAGCTCGAGCTCCCGTCGTACGACGAGTGCCCCCACGCCGTACGGCCCGCCCACCTTGTGCGCGGTCAGGGTCAACGCGTCCACGCCACTGCCGGCGAAGTCGACCGGGACCTGGCCGACAGCCTGGACCGCGTCGGTGTGGACGGGGATGTCGTGGGCGTGCGCGATCTGCACCACCTCGGCGATCGGCTGCAGAGTGCCGACCTCGTTGTTGGCCCACATCACCGAGACCAGCGCCACCGAACCGGGGTCACGCTCGACGGCCTCGCGCAACGCGTCGACCTTCAGGCGACCGAGCTCGTCGACCGGGAGCAGCTCGACCTCGGCGCCCTCCTCCTCCGCCAGCCAGTGCAGCGGGTCGAGGACGGCATGGTGCTCGATCGCGGTGGACAGGATCCGGGTACGGCGGGGGTCCGCGGACTGTCGTGCCCAGAACAGGCCCTTGAGCGCGAGGTTGTCCGACTCGGTGCCGCCGGAGGTGAACACGACCTCACCGGGTCGGGCGTTGAGCGCCTGCGCGATCTTCTCGCGGGACTCCTCGACCACCCGCCGTGCCGCGCGTCCGGAGGCGTGCAGCGACGACGGGTTGCCGATCCGGGTCATCTGCTCGGTCATCGCCGCCACGGCCTTGGCGTACATCGGGGTCGATGCGGCGTGGTCGAGGTAGACGGTGTCCTGGGTGGTCCCAGGGGTGGGCACGGTGTCGTTCATCGCGCCTACCAGGGTACGGCCTGTGGGTAGACGCGACGAACGACGTGTCGGGCGTCAGTCGTGCCTGACCTCGACGGTGGACGTCATCCATGGGTGGATCAGGCAGAGGAACCTGTAGACGCCTGGCGCCAGGTCACCGACCTCGACGGTCACCCCGGGCGGGATCAGCTCGGCGAAGAACCCGGGAGTCGTGCAGATAGCGGGAACCGGCTCGTCCCCGAGTCCGAGCAGCTCGTTGATCTCCGGAACGCAACCGGGCCCGAACTCGTCCACCATCGTGAACGTGTGGAACTCCCCGCCCTGGTTGCGGGCGTGAAGCGCCTCGTCGTGATCGATGTGGGTCTCGTCCGGGTGGAACCGCCACTTGCCGTGCTCCCCGTCCTCGATGAGCTCCTCGACCAGCTCGTCGAAGGTCGTGTCTCCGTCACCGACGCAGCCCCCGGGCACGCCGGCGAACGTCGTGGGGTCACAGTCATCCTGGATCCGGATGGTCTCGACATCACCATCCCCGCCGCCCCCGCCATGAGCTGTTGCCGTTCCTGTGAGTCCTAGCACTACCGCTGCGGTGATCGCACCGGCTGCCGTCAACCTGGTTGAGCGCATGCTGTATCTCCGTCCAGGCGGGGTCTGTTTCCCGCCTTTTCGACTATCCCGAGTCCGCATAGGCGCGGCAATGACGAGATCTCGCTATGACAAACGGCGCCGTCGCGACATCTACCTTCGAACCGACCGCCTACCGTTCGGCGTCTGGAGCGGGCAGCCGGTAGACGACGGACGGCAGCGGCTCCTGGCCCGGGATCGGGTGCGGGTACTCCGCCAGCCGGGTCATCCCGATCCGGTGCATGACCGCCAGCGAACGAGCATTGCCGACGACCGTGAACGAGACGATCTCACGCAGCCCGACCTCACCGAACCCGAACCCGATCGCGGCGCGGGCCGCCTCGCTGGCGTAGCCGTGGCCCCAGGCGTTGCGCCGGAGCCGCCAACCGACCTCGACCACCGGTTGCTGTGGCCGGTCGTCCATCCATGCGGCGTGGAACCGCGGCACCGACAGCCCGGTGAACCCGATGAACTCGCCCGTCCCGACCACCTCGACCGCCCACAGCCCGAAGCCGTGCTCGGCGAAGCCCGCCTCGATCCGGTCCACGAACGCGTCGGACTCCTCGTGGCTCAGCCGGTGCGGGAAGTGCTCCATCACGACCGGGTCGGCATTCATCACGGCGAACTCGGCGCGGTCGGCGCCCGTCCAGCCACGGAGCAGCAGCCGCTCCGAGTGCAGCTCAGGCGTCGGCAAGGCGCTCGTTCCAGGGGTGGTCCGGGTCGAGCCTCTTCACGGCATGACGCAGCCACTGCTTCTTGTCGTCGGAGAGCAGTGGCCAGGCGTGGTCCAGGTCGAACCGGTCCTTCTCCCGATCTGCGGACGCCTTGTAGTGCAGGACGATCTCGGGGTTCAGGAACCGGATTCCACGGTCGTCGAACCAGGTCACCTCGTCGAGCTCGGCGACGTGGTCGTCGAACCGCTTCGACTGCCACAACCCGTCGACGTCGGGGTTGATCGGGCAGTCGATGATCCACGGGGACCGAGCGTTCTCCCGGACCCAGATCTGGCAGCGGTCGTGGAACGGCTCGAGAAACCGGTCGTCGAGGGGCCGGAGCGTGCCACCGTCGTTGCTCCACAGGTGGTACCGGCCGCGGAAGTGCTCACGCAGCTCGGGCACGTGCCGGGCGAAGATCACCAGGTCGACGTCCTCGTGCGGGCGTTCGGCACCGGTGAAGGCCTCGATCGCGTGCCCACCGACGATCCACCACGGCGCGGGGAACCCGTCCATCAGCGTCTGCAGCCCGACCGGCCCGAGCGGCTGCCAGGGGCCGTACCGGTCGAAGAACTCGATGTCCTCGTCATCGGGCGTGCCGTCGAGGTTCATCGCCAGGCCAGCTCAGCGACGAGTGCGCGGTGGTCGGTCCCCTCGATGCTCACCGCGTCAGTGTGCGTCGCCACGAGGTCCGCCGTCAGCAGAACGTGGTCGACCGGGATCAGCGGCGGGTCCGGGAAGGTCGGCTGCCAGCCGGAGTCGGCCTGCAGGGCTGCGTCGGTGAAGCCACGACCATCCAGCTCCCGCATCTGCTCGTGGTCCATCGTCGCGTTGAAGTCGCCGGCCACCACGGTCGGTCCGGCACTGGCCGCGGCGGCCCGCCGGATCACCGCGTGGTCGGACCGCCAGGCCGTCGCGTCATCGCTCGGTGGGTGGGCGTGTACGGCGAGCAGCCGGATCGACCGGGTCGGTAGGCCCACCGTGACCGCAACACCCCCGGACGTCGTGTCCAGGGCCGAGCCGTCGGTGAGCTCGTGACGGGAGAGGACCATCGTGCCGGCCACCCCCTCGACCGGTTCGCCCTCGGCATGGGGAAACGCGTCGGTGACTCCTGCCTCCTCCAGGCCTGCCAGCGCCGCCGGGGTGATCTCGGTCAGGACCAGGATGTCGGCGCCGGTCTCCTCGGCGACGCGGCTCAGCTCCACGGGATCCGCCTCGCCGAGATACAGGTTGCTCGCCAGGACCGTGAACGTCTCGCCCTGGTTCGCGGACGCAGCCGGCTGCCCGACGTACGCCGGACTCACCCACCACAGGTGCACGGCAACCAGCGGCAGCAGGAGCACCGCGAGCGTGCCGGCGATGGCACGTCGGAAGCCGTGGCCCGCGACGACGGCGACGATGAGGAGCAGGAGGGCGACGCCGTAGAGAAGCAGCGCGTACGGCGTGAACGAGACCAGACGCACCCACCGGCCGCCGTCGGGGCCGACGATCCGGGCGGCCGTGATCATCATCGCCGGCGCCAGCACGGCGATGACGACCATGGCGAACAGCAGCCAGCGCAACCTCATGGCAGGTCACGCTAGCCAAGCGCGACCGGGTCAGTCAGCGACCCGCCCGTAGGTCACCGCGTGCACCGGACTGAGGGCAACGTTGCCGATCTCGACGAAGCCGTGGCGGCCGAGCAGGTCGTCGTACGCCGCACGCGGCAGGAGCTGGTCGTCGATCTGGGCCTCGAAGAACTGGATGCCGTTCATGATCCGGCCGGGGACGCTGCGCAGGCCGGCGTCGGTGTCCGGGAACGGGAAGTCCGAGATGACGAACCAACCGCCCGGTTCGAGAGCGTCGCGGACGTTCTGCGTGACCTGGTCGATGTCACGGCACTCGTGCATCGAGATGTTGTTGATCACCACGGTCACCGGCTCCTCCACCGTGAACTGCTCCAGTGGGCTGCACACCAGGCTCACCCGGTCGGTCAGGCCGGAGCGCTCGACGAGCTGCCGCGCCTGCTCGATGGAGTGGGCGTCACCGTCCACGCCGATGATCCGCGCGTTCGGATAGAACTCTGCGAGCCGGACCAGACCGTTCCCGGCGCCGCAGGCGGTGTCCACCACGGTCGCGCCGGCCTCCAGCCGTTCGGTCAGTCCGGGCACCTGTGACAGACCTCCCGGGACCAGCCGGGTGTAGAACGGCCTGCCGGTGCCGGCGACCCCGGCGATCCACTCCGGGCTCGCCTCGTCCCACCACAACCGCTCGCCGGACGAGAGTCCCTTCTCGAACCGGTCGAACATCTCCGGTTGCAGTGCGAGCGGGAACATCGCTCCGACGTACGCCGGGCTGGTCGTGTCCAGAAGCAACGTCGCCATCTGTGGTGCGAGCCGGTACCCGTGGCCGACGCGTTCGAGGATGCCGGCTGCGAACGCCGCCCGGCACCACACCGAGACGTAGAAGCCGTCAAGGTCGAGGCGGTCCGCCAGATCCGCGGCGGTCGTGCCCTCGGGCGATTCGGAGATCGCGGCGACCAGGCCCGTGGAGAGTCCGGTCGCGATCGTGCGGTGTCCCATGTATCCGGCGACCTGGCCGAGCAGCGCTGCGGCCTGTTCCTGGACGGTGGCCGTCTGACCGGTGTCGCTCGGCGGAGTCGTGATCGTCATGCTGTTTCCCTTCGACGTAGGCACCGATCGGTGTCTGGTCCAAGCCTTCTCCGGGGGCACCGCCGCGACTAGTTCGGTATCTGTACCGAGCCGGTATCGAATCTGTACTTGTCGTGCTTCCGAGCGCGGGCGTAGCGTCGGGATGATCTCGTCGGGACATCTCGGGGGGAAGGACGAGCTGATGGCCGGATACGGACAGTTCTGCCCCGTCGCGAAGACGATGGAGGTGCTCGACGAGCGTTGGACGATCCTGGTGGTTCGCGAGCTGCTCTGCGGAAGCCACCACTTCAACGAGCTGCGGCGTGGTGTGCCTCGGATGTCACCGGCGCTGCTCTCGAAGCGGCTGCGCAGTCTCGAGCAGGTCGGCCTGGTGATCCGTCAGGACGACGGCAACCGGGTCCGCTACGAGCTGACCCCGGCCGGCCGGGAGCTGGAGCCGATCGTGAGGTTACTCGGCGAGTGGGGTGTCCGGTGGATGCCCGAGCTCGGCGACGAGGACCTCGACCCGCACCTGCTGATGTGGGACATCCACCGCAACATCGACCTGGCGGCGGTGCCGGACGGCCGGACCGTCGTCCAGTTCCACCTCAGCGACGTCCAGCCCTCCACCCGGGACTGGTGGATCGTCATCCATCGGTCCGACGTGGACCTGTGCGACTTCGACCCCGGTTTCGACGTTGCGGTGAAGGTGGTGTCGAAGCTGCCGACCCTTGTCCGGGTGTGGCGAGGTGACGTCGGTCTGCGTGAGGCGATCCGCGACGAGGCCATGCAGCTGGAGGGATCCCGACAGGCCGTCCGGTCCTTCCCGCACTGGTTGAAGCTCTCGATGTTCGCGCACGTTCCCCGCCTCGCGCATTCCGGCTGATCGGCTCACGGCGCCCGTATTCCGTGTTGCGCTAGTCGGGCACGTCACAGGGTGTTCGTTCGCGGATCCCCTGCCGACCTGCGTAGACTCGTCACATCGGCCCCATCAGTTCTGCCTCGGGCCGGATTCTTCGTGTCATCCACCAAGCGCCGCGGGCACTGTTTCCCGCGCCGGGCAGGACGACCCTTCTACATTCGGAGTTCCCTTATGGCGGCAAGCCGCCCTCGCACCATGCCCGCAACAACCACCACCCCCGCTGACGTCTCGTTCGCCGAGCTCGGCCTCCCGCCGGTTCTCGTCGACGTCCTGCACTCGGCAGGGATCCTCAAGCCGTTCCCGATCCAGGCGGCGACCCTTCCCGACTCGCTCGCCGGCCGCGACGTACTCGGCCGCGGCCGCACCGGATCGGGCAAGACCTACGCGTTCCTGCTGCCGATGCTGGCCCGGCTCGCGACCAGCCCCTCGAAGCGCACGCCGAACCGGCCGCGCGCGTTGATCCTCGCGCCGACCCGTGAGCTGGTCACCCAGATCGAGGCGTCGCTGGCACCGCTGGCCAAGGCGCTCTCGCTGCGCACCCTCACCGTCTTCGGCGGTGTCCGGCCGAACCCGCAGATCCAGGGTCTGCGCAACGGCGTCGACATCGTCATCGCCTGCCCCGGCCGCCTCGCGGACCACGTGCAGACCGGGCACGCCAACCTCGACTCGATCGAGATCACCGTGCTCGACGAGGCCGACCACATGGCCGACCTCGGCTTCCTTCCGGTCGTACGGCGCCTCCTCGACAAGACGCCCCGCGACGGGCAGCGCCTCCTGTTCTCGGCGACGCTCGACGCCGGCGTGGACGTGCTGGTCAAGCGGTTCCTGA
>DATFGA010000094.1:0-3292 GCA_035249775.1 Nocardioidaceae bacterium
GGAGGTCGGCTCACCGACGCTGGCGTCGTTCCTCGCCGAGCACAAGGACCTGCTCCAGGCCGACGTGATCGTGATCGCCGACTCCACGAACTGGGAGATCGGGGTCCCGGCGCTGACCACGACCCTGCGCGGCAACGTCGACGTGTTCGTCGACGTCGCCACCCTCGACCACGGCATCCACTCCGGGATGTGGGGCGGTCTCGTCCCGGACGCGATGATGGCGATGGTCCGGCTGCTGGCCACCCTCCACGACGACGACGGCAACGTGGCGGTCGACGGGCTCGTCTCCGGCCCGGCCAGCGACGTCGACTATGCCGAGGACCGGATCCGCGAGGAGTCGTCGCTCCTCGACGGGGTGCAGCTGATCGGCTCCGGGTCCCACGTCGAACGGCTCTGGACCAAGCCGTCGATCTCCATCATCGGCCTCGACGCGACCCGCACCGACAAGGCCAGCAACACGCTGATCCCCTCGGCCCGCGCGAAGGTGTCGCTGCGGGTCGCACCCGGCGACGAGGCCACCGCCGCCCTGGACAAGCTGATCGCGCACCTGGAGTCGCACGCCCCGTGGGGTGCGAAGGTCACCGTCACGAAGGGCCGGGAGAGCGGCCAGCCGGGCGTGATCGACGCCGACGGGCCGGTGTACGACGCGGCGCGGGCGGCGTTCAAGGAGGCATGGGACGGCACCGAGCCGGTCGACATCGGTGTCGGCGGGTCGATCCCGTTCATCGCCGCCTTCCAGGACGCGTTCCCCAGCTCCGCCGTACTCGTCACCGGCGTGGAGGACCCGGACACCCGCGCGCACGGCGCCAACGAGGGGCTGCACCTGAAGGAGTTCGAGCGGGTCTGCCTCGCCGAGAGCCTCCTGCTCAACAATCTGTAGGACATCTCGGACGGATTCGTCCCCGGCACCCGGTCGCCCGTAGACTCGTGGCCGTGCCTCGTCAAGGACGCCGCGGAGATGGCCGGCTGACCCACGACCTCGACCCCAACGACCTCGGACCGCAGGACGCCTGCGGTGTCTTCGGCGTGTGGGCGCCCGGGGAGGACGTTGCCAAGCTCACCTACTACGGCCTCTACGCGCTGCAGCACCGCGGCCAGGAATCGGCCGGGATCGCGGTCAGCAACGGGCGGCAGATTTTGGTCTACAAGGACATGGGGCTGGTCTCGCAGGTGTTCGACGAGTCCACCCTCGAGTCCCTGAAGGGCCACGTCGCCGTCGGGCACGCCCGCTACTCGACGACCGGTGCGAGCACCTGGCACAACGCGCAGCCGACGTTCCGGCCGACCGCGACCGGCTCGATCGCGCTCGCCCACAACGGCAACCTGACCAACACCCGCGAGCTCGCCGCGCGGGTCGAAGGCCTCGCCCATGCGGTCGGTGAGCTCGACATCCCGATCCGCAACGTGGAGAACTCCACCAACGACACCAGCCTGGTCACCGCGCTCTTCGCGCACCACCCGGACCAGAGCCTCGAGGAGAACGCCGCCGAGGTGCTGACCACCGTCAAGGGCGCTTTCTCGTTCGTCTGGATGGACGAGAACACGCTCTACGCCGCCCGCGACCCGCAGGGCATCCGGCCGCTCGTCCTCGGCCGCCTCGAGCGCGGCTGGGTGGTTGCCTCGGAGACCGCGGCGCTCGACATCGTCGGCGCCTCGTTCATCCGCGAGATCGAGCCCGGCGAGCTGGTCGCCGTCGACGAGGACGGACTGCGCTCCCGCAAGTTCGCGGAGCCGGCACCGAAGCACTGCCTGTTCGAGTTCGTCTACCTCGCCCGGCCCGACACCCTGATCACCGGCAAGCGGGTGCACAGCGTCCGCGTCGAGATCGGCCGCCGGCTCGCGAAGGAGTTCCCCGCGGACGCCGACCTGGTGATCCCGGTCCCCGAGTCCGGGACGCCGGCCGCGATCGGGTACGCCGAGGCCAGTGGCATCCCCTACGGCTCCGGCCTGGTGAAGAACTCGTACGTCGGGCGCACCTTCATCCAACCGTCGCAGACCATCCGGCAGCTCGGCATCCGCCTCAAGCTGAACCCGCTGCGCGACGTGATCGAGGGCAAGCGGCTGGTGGTCGTCGACGACTCGATCGTGCGCGGCAACACCCAGCGCGCGTTGGTCCGGATGCTCCGCGAGGCCGGCGCCCGTGAGGTGCACGTGCGGATCTCCAGCCCGCCGGTGAAGTGGCCGTGCTTCTACGGCATCGACTTCGCGACCCGCGCCGAGCTGATTGCGAACGGACTGTCCACCGAGGAGATCTGCCGCTCGATCGACGCGGACTCGCTCGGCTACGTCTCCCTGGAACAGCTGGTCGAGGCCACCCGGGTGCCCAACGACAACCTGTGCCGCGCCTGCTTCGACGGCGTCTACCCGGTCGAGCTGCCGGAGCCCGAGCACCTCGGCAAGCACCTGCTCGAGCTCGACGAGCAGCTGATCACCGACATCGAGGGCGTCCCGCTGACCGCGGGTGGCGGCGCCGTCGACTCGCTGGACCGCCCGTGACCTCGCAGATCGGCGGCGCCGGGGCGACGTACGAGGCGGCCGGTGTCTCGATCGACGCCGGTGACCGGGCCGTCGAGCTGATGAAGGTCTGGGTCGACAAGGCTCGCCGCCCGGAGATGATCGGTGGGATCGGCGGGTTCGCCGGGCTCTTCGACGCCAGCGCGCTCAAGGACTACACCCGG
Organism: Nocardioidaceae bacterium; assembly: GCA_035249775.1. Lineage (GTDB taxonomy): Bacteria > Actinomycetota > Actinomycetes > Propionibacteriales > Nocardioidaceae > Nocardioides_C. The sequence continues at coordinate 2,679 of DATFGA010000094.1, forward strand.
CCGTTGCTCGCCTCGTCCGCGGACGGCGTCGGCACCAAGGTCGCGATCGCCCAGGCGATGGACCGGCACAACACGATCGGCTTCGACCTGGTCGGCATGCTGGTCGACGACCTCGTGGTGTGCGGTGCCGAGCCGCTGTTCCTCACCGACTACATCGCCACCGGCCGGGTCGTCCCGGAGCGGGTCGCGGCGATCGTGCAGGGCATCGCGGAGGCCTGCGTCCAGGCCGGCTGCGCGCTGATCGGCGGGGAGACCGCCGAGCACCCGGGTCTCCTCGGGCCCGATGAGTACGACGTGGCCGGCTCGACCACCGGTGTCGTGGAGGCCTCAGACCTCCTCGGCCCGGGACGGGTCCGGCCCGGGGACGTGGTGGTCGCGATGGCCGCCAGCGGCCTGCACTCCAACGGCTACTCCCTGGTCCGCCACGTGCTGCTGGGCCCGACGTCCGACGGTGGCGCCGCGTGGCAGCTGGACCGGCACGTCGACGAGCTCGGCCGGACCCTCGGCGAGGAGCTGCTCGAGCCGACCAGGATCTACGCCAAGGCCTGCCTCGACCTGGCCCGCAACACGCAGACCCATGCGATGTCCCACGTCACCGGTGGCGGGCTGGCCGC
>DATFGA010000095.1:0-10613 GCA_035249775.1 Nocardioidaceae bacterium
GCGCAAGCTGGTCCCGGGCGGGCGGCTGCTGAACCACTGCATCACCCGCGCCGACAACGACGCCACGGACACCGGCGCGTTCATCGACCGCTACGTGTTCCCCGACGGCGAGCTGACCGGCTCGGGCCGGATCATCAGCGCGATGCAGGCGATCGGGCTCGAGGTGCGGCACGAGGAGAACCTGCGCGAGCACTACGCGCTGACGCTGGCCGGCTGGTGCCGCAACCTGGTGGCGAACTGGGACGCCTGTGTGACCGAGGTCGGCGAGGGCACCGCGAAGGTGTGGGGCCTCTACATGGCCGGCTCGCGGCTCGCCTTCGAGCGCAACGAGATCCAGCTGCACCAGGTGCTCGCGGTGAACACCGACGAGACCGGGAACGCACACTTCCCGCTGCGGCCCACGTGGCTGAGCTGATCACCTCACCGGCACCCGGTCCGACCAAGTCCACCGGAAGCTTCGGCTCCGCGGCACTGGTGCTCGCCGGTGCGGCCCTGTTCGGCACGATCGGCACCGCGCAGCTGCTCGGACCTGCCGTGCCGTCGCCCCAGCTGGCCGGCGCCCGGCTGCTGCTGGCCGGGCTGCTGCTGCTGGCGGTCGCCGTGGCCACCGGCCACCTGCGCGGGCTGCGTGCGTCGTGGCGGCAGGCTCCGGCCTGGTGGGCGGCAGTGGGCCAGGCCGGGTTCAACCTGTGCTTCCTGGGTGCCATGGTCGAGGCCGGTGTCGCGGTCGGGACATTGGTGGCCATCGGCGCCACACCGGTGCTGACCGGCCTGGCCACCCGGCACGTCTCGCGGATGTGGGTGCTCGCCACCTGCATCGCGGTGGCGGGACTGGGCCTGCTGGTCGGCGGCCAGCTCGGCAGCGAGTCGGCGCCGTCCGCGCTGGGGATCGTGCTGGCCCTGGGCGCCTCGGCCAGCTACGCGACGTACATCATCGCCGGGAACGCGGCGGTGGCGCGTGGCCTGGAGGTGCAGCCCTACCTCGCGGTGGCGTTCTCGCTGGCGGCCGTGATGACGTTCCCGCTGCTGCTGGTGGGCGAGGTGGCCTGGGCCTGGACACCTGGCGGGGCGCTGCTGGTGGCCTACATGGCGGTGGTGCCGACCGTGGTCGCCTACAGCCTGTTCAACCGGGGCCTGAAGGGGGTCCGTTCGAGCACCGCGTCCACGCTCGGGCTGATCGAGCCGGTGGTCGCGGCCGCGCTGGCCGTCGCCCTGGTCGGGGAGCGGCTGAGCCCGGTCGGCGTGCTCGGTGCGGCGCTGATCCTGGCCGGCCTGCTGCTGATCGTGCGCTCGGCCCGCGATTCGTCGGCCGACCTCCGGCTGGGGGAGAATGCACCTCGTGCCTGAATCCTTCCGCAGTGGCTTCGCCTGCTTCGTCGGCCGGCCCAACGCGGGCAAGTCCACGCTGACCAACGCCCTGGTGGGCACCAAGGTGGCGATCACCTCCTCGCGGCCGCAGACCACCCGGACCGTGGTCCGTGGCATCGTGCACCGGCCGGACGCGCAGCTGGTGCTGGTGGACACCCCGGGCCTGCACCGGCCCCGGACCCTGCTCGGCGAGCGGCTCAACGACCTGGTGAAGACCACGTGGGCGGAGGTCGACGTGGTCGCGGTCTGCTTCCCGGCGAACGAGAAGATCGGCCCCGGTGACCGGTTCATCGTCAACGAGCTGGCGAAGGTGCGCCGTACGACCAAGGTCGCGGTCGCGACGAAGACCGACCTGGCCACGCCGCAGCAGCTCGGTGAGCACCTGCTCTCGATCGCCAAGCTGGGCGAGGACACCGGCACCGGCTGGCAGGAGATCGTCCCGGTCTCGGCGAAGTCCGGTGACCAGGTCGGCCTGCTCGCGGACCTGCTGGTCCAGCAGATGCCGGAGGGGCCGCCGCTCTACCCGGAGGGCGACCTCACCGACTCGCCCGAGGAGGCGATCGCCGCGGAGCTGATCCGCGAGGCCGCTCTCGAGGGAGTCCGCGACGAGCTGCCCCACTCGATCGCGGTCGTGGTCGAGGAGATGGGCCTGCGCGAGGGCCGGCCGGAGGACCGGCCGCTGCTCGACATCCACGCGAACCTGTTCGTGGAACGGTCCTCGCAGAAGGGGATCGTGATCGGCCACCAGGGCAGCCGGCTGCGTGAGGTCGGCACCGCCGCCCGCAAGCAGATCGAGGCGATGCTCGGCACGCCGGTGTACCTCGACCTGCACGTGAAGATCGCCAAGGACTGGCAGCGCGACCCCAAGCAGCTCCGCCGCCTCGGCTTCTAACCGTTGAGACGCGCCCTTTTTCCCGTTGAAGCGCGCCTTTTTCGCGGTTGAGGCGTGGAGTCTTCGCGGGTGAGACGCGGAGTTCTCGCGGTCGTCGACTCCGGCAGCGGCGCAATCCCGAGCGGTGTCGGCTGTCGAGCGCGGAGCGGGACCAGGGAGACCCGCGAGTCGGTCAACGGCGAAAAGCCCACGTGTCGAAGGTGAAAAAGGCGCGTCTCGAGCGCGAGAAACTCACGTTTCAACGGGGAAAAGGGCGCGTCTCAACGGGAGGGGGAAGGGGGCGGGGTAGGCGGGGTCAGGGGCGGTCGGGGGCCCAGCAGAAGCCGTAGTGCTGGCCGCGGGCCCACTGGTCCCTCGTCGGCCACTCCCAGCCGTACCGGAACCGCAACGCGGACCCCGACAGCCGGCGTACTCGGTCCGCGCAGGTCTCGTCGCCCGCGGAGCGGACCCGCGCGGCGCCGGGGTACCGGCGGCCACCGGGAATCGCGATCGTGGAGGTGGCGCGCCAGGTGTGCGGCTCGGAGCAGATCACCCGCGAGAACGCCGGTGCACCTGGTGCGGCGGTGCCGCACAGGCCCCAGGCGGCCAGCGCGTCGCCGTCATCGAGGAGCCCGGCGAGCCCGCGTGGTCGCGGGAGCTCGGCCAATTGCTCGTCCCCGGCGAAGGCGACCAGGTCGCAGCGGAACCAGTTCGCGCCGGCGCCGAAGTCCTCGAGCGTGGGGGTGAACCAGACGGCATGGAACCGGCTCAGCGCGCGGGTGGACCGGTCGCCGCCGAGGTAGCGGGCGAGCCGACGCGGGCAGGTGGTCGAGACCTGGTGCTGCACCGCCCGCGAGTCGAGCGTCGTAGGCCGCCCGTCGACCACGGCGTCGAGCTTCCCGACGTGGATCGTCTGCGCATTGTGGCGCCGGCCGCAGGGGACCGGGTTGTTGTCGTTGCTGGTCCGCGGCAGGTCGTCGAACTCCAGCCGGTAGCAGGCGTTCTCCGCGGGCGGCTCGGGCACGTCGGGCACCTCGGCCAGCCGGGCCGAGTCGGTCGGCGTCGCCGAGGCGGAGCCGGTCGGAGCGATCGAGGCACCGGACGTGCCGGTGGCCGGGGAGGTCGGCGACGCGACGTCACCGGAGGGTCCCGTGCACGCGGCGAGCAGCGCGACCACGCCGGCCACCGCGGCGACCGCCCGTGTCCTCATCGGCCCGACCATCTACTGGTCGGTCTTCGCCCAGCAGATCGAGCGGCGGTTGCCCGCCTCCCACTCCGCCTCGTGGAAGTAGGTGTAGCCGAAGTCGTAGTCGACCGGGTAGTTCAGCCACGCGCCGACCGAGTCCGAGCAGAAGTCGCGGGTGCGCACCTCGACCAGCCGGTCCCCGGGATAGGGATCCCGGGCGTCGCCGAGCTTGATCGTGGTGACCGCCCGCCAGGTGTGCGGCTCGGAGCACGGAATCTTCACGGAGCCGGCCACCGTGGGCCCGTTGACGCAGACCATCCACCGGTCCTCCGGCCGTCCGAGCAGCAGGCCCTTGGCGGTCTCCGGCAGCGGGATCAGCTGCTCGGACTGCTCGGCGCCGCCCACCACGTCGCAGCGGTACCAGCGGGCGCCTTGCTCCCACGCCTTCTCCGAGGGACGGAACCAGGCCCAGGTCAGCGTCGAGCGCATCACCGTGCTCTCCTCACCGCCGAGGAACGCGAGGAACTTCGCGCTGCAGGACGAGAAGATGTGCGCGCCGAGGGCCGGGTCGTCGACGGCCCCGGTGGCCACGGCCGCCGGGAACGTGCCCACCGCGAACGTCTCGGCGGTGTGCTCCTCGGCGCAGTCGACCACCTCCGAGGCGTTGCTCGGCTCCGAGATGTCGGCGGGGGTCAGCACCCGGCACGCACCCAGCTTCGGCGCCTCGACAGTGTCGACGTCCGGCTCGGTGGCGACCGGCGTCTGCGTGCAGGCGGACAGCACCAGGAACAGCAGCGCCGCGACGGGGGCGGCCAGGCGGGGAAGCACGGAGGTCCTCAGGTGTCGGTGGCAGCCAGTGCCGACAGCGTACCGCCCAGGTCGTAGGCGGCCTCCCGGTGCCGATCGGTCACATCCCCGACGACCTCGAGCACCTCGGCGGACTGCCGCCACTTGAGCGCACTGACGATCGACAGCACCGAGCGCACCGCCCCTTCGGTGTCGTAGCGGCCGTGCACGTAGAGCCCGAACGGTCTGCCGGAGGTGCCGCCGGACGACTCGTCGGCCGCGCCGGTGGACGAGAGCGAACCACCGATCTGCAGGAACGTCGAGTCGAAGAAGTGCTTCAGCGCCCCGCTCATGTAGCCGAAGTTCGCCGGCGTCCCGAGCAGGTAGGCGTCGGCGGCGAGTACGTCGTCCGCAGTCGCCTCGAGGGCCTGGCGCACGACCACCTCCACGCCCTCGATCGACTCGTCCCTCGTTCCGGCCAGGACGGCCTCGGTGAGCGACTTCACCGACGCGGTCGGGGAGTGGTGTACGACGAGCAGGGTGGCTGTCATGGTCGGTCCCGGAGCCGGAAGCTGACATGTCGGGCGATGACGGTCGCACCGAGCCGCTCGTTGACCGCGATCATGTGGTGGTTGGTGGTCGCGTTCCACGTGTCGGTGGCGCTGACCTCCGGTCGTTCATGGCTGATCCACCGGAGCATGTCGGCCTTCATCAGCAGGCCGAGCCGGTGCCCGCGGTGGGCACGCACCACCGAGGTGTCCTCCTGGAACGCGACCGCCGGTGCGAACTCGTCCACGCAGAGCATGGAGATCCCGGCCCACTCGCCGGTGTCGCGGTGCCTGGCCAGCACCCGGTAGACCGTCTGCCGCCGTCCCGCCATCGCCCGGTCGTAGTCGCGGACCCGCTCGGCGTCCCAGACGTCCTCCTCCTGCTCGGGGTCGTCCAACGGGGCGTCGTTGATCGCCGCATGCAGGCCGACCATGTCCTCCAGCAGGTCGGCAGGCGTCGGGCCCACGACGTGCAGCAGCTCGTAGCCCTCGGCAGGTCCGCTCGCCTCGTCGTACAACCGGTCCCAGATCCCGTCCGGTGCCGCGTGGAGGTCGAGCCGGCGTACCGCGTTGATGCCCAGCCCCTCGCTGGAGAACCCCAGCGCCCGCAGGGCCGGGACCCCGTCGCTGCCCTCGAAGGCACCGGCATAGACCTTCGACCGGCCGGACTCCCGCGCCAGGGCGACGGCCCTGTCCATCAGCGCACGGCCGATCCCGCGGCGGCGGACCGACGGGTCCACCATCCCGCGCAGGTGTGCGCTGTCGGTGTTGTCGCGCCAGGGCAGCTCGACCGCGACGTGACCCACGACGCGGCCACCCTCGCGGGCCAACCACAGCCCGTCCACCGGCCGGCCGTCGGACTGGAGCTGCAGCGAGGTGAGCATCCCGGCGCCGACCGCGGGAGGCAGGGGCAGGCCCGCCGCGGCGTCGCCGGCCCGGTCGATCTCGGCGAGCGCGTCGGCGGTGTCGAGATCGAGGTCCATCGGGTCGATGCGTTCGAGGTCGAAGGTCACCGGCTCATTAAACAGGCAGCCCGAGCGGTCCCGGTTTCCGGTTCGGGTGGGCGCACCGTACGGCGAGGGGCTAGGCTGTCCCCATCATGTGGCGCAACCTTCTCCTTCGCTGCCGCAGCGAGGTTCGTTAGCCGGACCCCCTCGCTGCGGAGTTTCGTCGTCGCCTTCCGGGACCGAAGCAGACCCAGCGAACCGTGAGGACCCCATGAACCACCACCCCAATCCCCAGCAGCCCAGCGGCATGCCCTTCGGCCGTTACCAGCCGTTCCCGACGGTCGACGTACCCGACCGCACCTGGCCGTCGAGGACGATCACCCAGGCACCCCGCTGGTGCGCGGTCGACCTGCGCGACGGCAACCAGGCGCTGATCGACCCGATGACACCGGCCCGCAAGAAGAAGATGTTCGAGCTGCTCGTGCAGATGGGCTACAAGGAGATCGAGGTCGGGTTCCCGAGCGCGAGCCAGACCGACTTCGACTTCGTCCGGATGCTGATCGAGGAGAACCTGATCCCCGACGACGTGGTGATCCAGGTGCTGACGCAGGCGCGCGAGCACCTGATCGAGCGGACCTATGACGCGATCCGTGGCGCGAAGCAGGCGATCGTGCACCTCTACAACTCCACCTCGACCCTGCAGCGGCGGGTCGTGTTCGGCCTGGACATGGACGGGATCGCCGACATCGCGGTCACCGGCGCCCGGCTGTGCAAGAAGTTCGAGGAGACCGTCCCCGGGACGACGGTGTTCTACGAGTACTCCCCGGAGTCCTACACCGGCACCGAGCTGGAGTTCGCCGCCCGCGTGTGCAACGAGGTCCTCGAGGTGTTCGAGCCGACCGCCGACAAGCCGGTGATCATCAACCTGCCGGCCACGGTGGAGATGGCCACCCCGAACGTGTACGCCGACTCGATCGAGTGGATGAACCGGCACCTGAACCACCGCGAGCACGTGGTGCTCTCGCTGCACCCGCACAACGACCGGGGTACGGCGGTCGCGGCGGCCGAGCTGGGCTACCTGGCCGGCGCGGACCGGATCGAGGGCTGCCTGTTCGGCAACGGCGAGCGCACCGGCAACGTGTGCCTGGTGACGCTCGGGCTGAACCTGTTCACCCAGGGCGTGGACCCGCAGATCGACTTCTCCGACATCGACGAGGTCCGCCGCACCGTCGAGTACTGCAACCAGCTGCCGGTGCACGAGCGACACCCCTACGGCGGGGACCTGGTCTACACGGCGTTCTCCGGGTCGCACCAGGACGCGATCAAGAAGGGTTTCGAGGCGCTCGAGAAGGATGCGGCCGCGGCCGGCGTACCCGCGTCCGAGCATGTCTGGGGCGTGCCCTACCTGCCGATCGACCCCAAGGACGTCGGCCGGTCCTACGAGGCCGTGATCCGGGTCAACAGTCAGTCGGGCAAGGGCGGCGTGGCCTACATCATGAAGTCCGAGCACAAGCTCGAGCTGCCGCGCCGGCTGCAGATCGAGTTCAGCCGGGTGATCCAGACCCACACCGACGGCGAGGGCGGCGAGATGTCACCGGAGGCGATCTGGGCCGATTTCCACGCCGAGTACCTCGCCCGCGAGACCCCGCTGAAGCTGAACTCGGTGCACACCTCCTCGGCGGCCGGCGAGAAAGACGCGCTGAACGTCAACGTGTACGTCGACGGGGAGCTCCGCTCGCTCGAGGGCACCGGCAACGGCCCGATCGCCGCGTTCGTCAGCGCCCTGAACGAGCTGGTCGTGGCCGAGCAGGAGGCCGGCAACCCGGCCTACGTCAACCGCACCGACGTCCGTGTCCTCGACTACCACGAGCACGCGCTGTCCTCCGGCGGCGACGCGATCGCGGCGGCCTACGTCGAGTGCGCGGTCGGCGACCAGATCCTGTGGGGCGTCGGCCTCGACCCGAACATCGTCACCGCCTCGCTGAAGGCCGTGATCTCCGCGGTGAACCGGGCAGGCTGACCGGTCCGCTCGGGCGGCAGCACCAGCCGGCTCTTGGTCAGCGTCGACCCGTCCCGCAGCGGCTCGGTCTCGCCGGTCGCGATGAACCCGTGCCGCTCGTAGAGCGCGCGTGCGGCCGGGTTCGCGTCCGCGACCCACAGGTCCGGGCGTACGCCGTGCAGCTCGGCCCAGCCCACCACTGCGTCGAGGACGCGACTGCCGATGCCGTGGCCACGCCAGGCCGGATCGGTCCACATCGCGACCACCATCAGCCGGCCCGGCGCATGCAGGAAGCCCGCCCCCATCCCGACCGTGGCGTCCCCGGACCAGGCGAGCACGGACGGCCCGGACCCGTCGAGGCGCCGGCGCCAGTCCTCCTCGGTGAAGGCCAGCTCCCGGTCCAGCGTGGACCCGAACGCGTCGGGGGAGTCGCGCAGCGAGCGCAGCCGGATGTCGCGCCAGGCCTCCCAGTCGTCGGCGACGGCCGGGCGCACCGCGACGCCGGGCTCCACGCCGGCCTCCCCGGACGCCGCACGCGAGTGCGACGAGTCGCGCGATCGCGACGACTCACGCGACGGCGACGACTCAGGCACCGGGAGCTCGCGCGATGCAGGCGGTACCGATCCGGACGAAGCCGACCCGTTCGTAGACCCGGGCCACCGAGTCGTCCTGGGCGGAGAGGAAGACGGTCCGCAGCCCGCGCCGCCGCGCATCCTCGACGAGCGCATGGGTGATTGCGGCGCCGATCCCACGACGACGGGCCCGGGGCAGCACCGCGATCCCGGTCAGCTCCGTGGTGTCGCCCCGCGGCGAGTGGCTCCCGCCACCCACCACGGTCCCGCGCTCGTCGTACGCCGCAGCCGTGACCAGCAGGCCGGCTGCCATCTGCTCGACCCGAAAGCCGGGGTCATGGGGCTCGTAATCGTCGGTCCCGTTGAACCCGGCATCAACCGCACCCACCGAGTCCGCGAGGTCGGGGGAGTCGGGCGTGAGCACCTCCACCCGCACCGACTTGTCAGGCACCATGGCCGCCGGGGCGCCCACCACGCCTGACAACTCGGTGGGAAGCACGAGCAGCGGGCACTCGGCGACCTCCAGGCCGTCCGCGCGGGCAGCGTCGAGCAGGGACGGCGTGGTCTGGTGCACCCACTCGAGGGCCTCCGGCACACCGAGCGCACGCTGCCGGTCGCGCACCTGCTTCACGTCGACGACGGTGACGGGTACATCGAGGCCGAGCCGCGGGCGGGCGTAGAACGGCCACCCCGAGGGCTCGGTCTTCACGAACAGGGTGAACGGGCCGACGTCCTGCGCGGTCGCGGCCGGACGAGGAGCGGCGTCGTAGTAGGTCTCGAGGGTGTGCAGGAGGTCGGGTGCGGTCACGCCGGCGAGCATGTCATCGGGCGTAGGCCGTCCGCACCGCATTTACCGACGTGGCGACGACGGCGTCCAGGGGCGGTGCCACGTCGACGAGCACCCCGGACTCGTCGTCCTCGAGCGGCTCGAGGGTGTCGAACTGGGACTGCAGCAGCGAGGGTGGCATGAAGTGCTTCGTGCGCTGGGACATCCGCTCGAACAGCACGTCGAAGTCGGCGTGCAGGTGCACGAAGAAGATGTCGCTGTCGACCAGGCCGCTGCGCAGGATGTCACGGTAGGACCGCTTGAGCGCGGAGCAGGTCACCACGGCCGACGTACCCGCCCGGTGCTGGTCGGCGATCAGGTCGGCGATCGCCTGCAGCCAGGGCCGCCGGTCGTCGTCATCGAGGGGGGTGCCCGCGGACATCTTGTCGATGTTCGCCTGTGGGTGCAGGTCGTCGCCCTCCGAGAAGTGGAGGCCGAGCTCCTTGGCGAGCCGTTCGGCCACCGACGTCTTGCCGGTCGCCGTGACTCCCATCGCGACGACGTGCATCGGCGGACGCAACCGCGGGTGATCTTGGGCACTCATCAACCTGAGGCTACCCGACCGTAATTTAGGTTGTACCCATGGCGACTTTGGTTTCTGAGCGGATCGGCCAGTTCTTCATCGGCGACGACCGGGTCGAGTACACCGAGTTCGGGGCCGGCGACCAGTGGGTGGTGCTGATCCACGGCCAGCTGATGCCCCGCGCGATGCACCAGCCGCTGGCCCGAGCGATCGCGGCCGAGGGCTTCCACGTGGTCACCGTCGACCTGCTCGGGCACGGCCGCTCGGACCGTCCGACGGACCCGATGCAGTACTCGATGACCGCCTTCGGTGAGCAGGTCGTCGAGCTGCTGGACCACCTCGGCGCCGACCAGGCGGTGATCGGCGGTACGTCGCTGGGGGCGAACGTCTCTCTGGAGGTGGCCGACATGGCCCCGCAACGGGTCCAGGGACTGCTGCTGGAGATGCCGGTGCTCGACAACGGCCTGGAGGCCGGGCTGATCGCGTTCGGCCCGCTGATGTTCGCGGCCCGGTTCGTGCCGGTCTCGGTCACCGCGCTGCGGACGGCCACCCGGATGGTGCCGCGCGGGATCATCCCGTTCTGGGCCGGCATCGTGCTGGACACCCTGAACCAGCGGCCGGCGTCGATGGCCGCGGCGATCCACGGGATCTTCTTCGGCCGGATCGCACCGCCCAGCAAGCTCCGCCGGCTGATCGAGGCTCCGGCGATGGTGGTCGGTCACCCGCGCGACCCGATCCACCCGTTCGCCGACGCCGCGATGGTCGCCGACGAGCTGCCGAACGGCCGGTTCGTCGAGGCCCGGGGGATCCTCGAGTGGCGGGCCCGGCCGGACCGGCTCACCGCGGAGGCCGTCGACTTCGTCACCGAGTGCTGGAAGCCGGCGCCGCGGCGGGCCCGCAAGGGGGTCCGCTCCACCTGACCGGCTACCGGGCGTCGGCGTGCTCCTCCGTCGGCTCCGCGGGGTCGCCGCTCGCCGTGGCCGGCCG
>DATFGA010000096.1:0-10733 GCA_035249775.1 Nocardioidaceae bacterium
CGGACTGGGTGCACACCGACCCGTGGCGGGTGATGCGGATCCAGAGCGAGTTCGTCGAGGGCTTCGGCGCGCTGGCCGAGCTGGGCCCGGCGATCTCGGTCTTCGGCTCCGCGCGGACCGGGGCCGACGACCCGATGTACCGGACCGCCGAGGACCTCGGGCGGCTGCTCGTCGAGGCCGGCTTCGGCGTGGTCACCGGCGGCGGACCCGGTGTCATGGAGGCCGCGAACAAAGGTGCCCTCGAGGCCGGCGGGGTGTCGGTCGGCCTGGGCATCGAGCTGCCGTTCGAGTCGGGGCTCAACCGGTATGTCGACATGGGCATCAACTTCCGGTACTTCTTCGCGCGCAAGACGATGTTCGTCAAGTACGCGCAAGGCTTCGTCGTGCTCCCCGGCGGCTTCGGCACCTTCGACGAGCTGTTCGAGGCGCTGACGTTGGTGCAGACCCAGAAGGTGACGTCGTTCCCGATCGTGCTGATCGGTCGCGACTACTGGTCCGGGCTCGTGGACTGGATCCGGCACACGGTGCTGGCGGAGGGCAAGATCTTCGAGGACGACCTCGACATGTTCACGGTGACCGACGACATCGAGGAGGCCGTGAAGATCATGGTCGAGGCGCAGCGGGACCGGCACTCGTCCGCGCCCGGCGCCGGGGAGAAGCACGAGGGCGCCGAACGCCCGGACTGAGGGAGCGGCATGGCACGATGCCACCCATGACCTGGTTCTTCGCGATCCTCATCGTGCTGGTGATGGGTGTGATCGCCGTGGTGGCGAGCGGCCGCGGCGGGTCGATGGCGGAGGTGTACGACGACCGGCCGGACTCCCGCGTCCCGGCCGACCGCCCGCTGACCTCCACCGACATCCGCCGGGTCCGGTTCTCCACGGCGTTCCGCGGCTACCGGATGTCCGAGGTCGACGCGCTGCTGGACCGGGTCGCGGCCGAGCTGGAGCCGCCGGCGGCGCCGGATGCTCCTCCTTCTGCGCCGGACGCTCCGCCTGAGGGGTCGGCCGCGCAGCCGCCGGCCTCGCCCGGACCACGTCCCGATCCCACCCGACCCGAGGAGCGCTGATGCGCGCATTCGTCCGTTCCGAGGTCGAGGTGGCTGCGCCCGCGCAGCTGGTGTGGGACTACGTCACCGACTGGCCGCGGCAGGGCGAGTGGATCCCGCTCACCCGGGTCGAGGAGGTCGGTGACGCGCACGCCGTCGGCGGCCGGATCCGGGCCAGGACCGGGCTGGGACCGGTCGGGTTCTGGGACCCGATGACGATCACCGCCTGGGAGCGCTCCACCGACGGGGCCGCGCGCTGCGAGGTGCTGCACACCGGGTCGCTGGTGCGCGGCGAGGCCGAGTTCGCGGTCGCCCCGCGCGGCGCCCAGGCGTGCACCTTCACCTGGTGGGAGCACCTGACCATCCCTGGCGGCCCCCTCGGAGCGCTGGGCTGGCGGCTGGCCGGACCGGTCGCGCAGAGGCTGGTCGACCTGTCGCTGCGCCGGATGGCGGCACGTGTGGAGGCACTGCGTGCAGCCGGCTGAGGCGCTGGTCCGCTGCGGCTGGGCGGGGGAGTCACCGGACTACGTCGCCTACCACGACACCGAGTGGGGCCGGGAGCTGCGCGGCGACCGGGAGATGTTCGAACGGGTCAGCCTCGAGGCGTTCCAGTCGGGCCTGTCGTGGCTCACGATCCTGCGCAAGCGGGAGGGGTTCCGCGCGGCATTCGCCGGCTTCGACGTACGCCGGGTCGCGGCCTTCGACGACTCCGACGTGGACCGGCTGCTCGCGGACGCGGCGATCGTGCGGAACCGGGCCAAGATCGAGGCCACGATCCACAACGCCCGCGCGATCCTCGACCTCGACGAGTCGTTCAGCGACCTGGTGTGGTCGTTCGCGCCGCCCGCCGGACGGCCCGCGCCGAGGACCCTGGACGACGTACCGGCAACCACCCCGGAGTCGGTCGCGCTGGCGAAGATGTTGAAGAAGCGGGGCTTCCGGTTCGTCGGGCCGACCACCGCCTACGCGCTGATGCAGGCCACCGGGATGGTCAACGACCACGTCGCCGACTGCTGGGTCAGGACCGCTCCGGACGCCGCCACGGCAACTGAGACGCGCACCTCAAAATCTCACACCTGACCGCGACTTCGGGCATGCTCGGACCGTGACACCCATGAGCATCACCATCGTGCTGACCGTCCTCGCCGCCGTCGTGGTCGTGCTGACCCGGGTCCGGCTGAGCCGGAACGGTGGGGAGGCGGCCGGACGGCTGGCCATTCCGATGTCGCTGCTGAACACCCACACGGTCGCGGGGGCGCTCGCCCTGCTGACGTGGGTGGTGTTCCTCATCAACGGCGCAGATGCGCTCGGCTGGGTCGGGTTGGTCCTGTGGTGGGTCACCGTGGTCGCCGGGCTGTTGATCCTGGCGCGCTGGATGCCGGCGCGGGGCCGACACTCTTCCGGGCCGGTGGCCGACACCTGGGGCGAGGGACCCGGCCTGTCGATCCTCGCGCACGTCGGTCTCCTGGTCGGTGTCGGCATCTTCACGGTTCTGATGACGCTGGGAGAGCTGTGACCTCGGTCCGCGGAATCGGCCTGGTGGCCCTGGCGAGCCTCGTGGCGGGTGCTGGTCTCGTCGCGGGCTCGGTCCCGGTCGCCGGCGCAGTCGCCGGTGCGGGCGCCGCTCAGTCACCGCAGCGGCCGGCAGTCGTCGAGCACCGGGTGATCGGCCGGACCGTCCAGGACCGGGCGATCCACGCCTGGCGAGTCGGGGACCCTGACTCGCCGCGCAAGGTGGTGGTGCTCGCCGCGATGCACGGCGACGAACGTGCTCCCCAGCAGATCCTCCGCAGCATCCGCGACGGCCGGCCGGTCACCGGTGCCGACGTGTGGCTGGTCCCGAACGTCAACCCGGACGGCACCGCCACGGACAGCCGCAAGAACGCGCGCGGCGTGGACCTCAACCGGAACTTCCCGCGCGAGTGGGCCGAGCTGGACGGGAACATCGAGTCCGGGCCGGGTCCCGCCTCCGAGCCGGAGACCCGAGCGCTGATGAGGTTCCTGCGCACGGTGGACCCGCGCTTCGTGATCAGCTTCCACCAGCCGCTGTACGGCATCGACACGCACGGCCCGAAGAAGCGCTGGTTCGCCCGCCGGCTGGTGCGCCACCTCGACCTGCCGGCTCGGGAGTTCGCCTGCGGGAACGCTTGCCACGGAACGCTGACCCAGTGGTTCAACCACGGGTTCGAGGGGGTCGCGGTGACCGTCGAGTACGGCGAGAACCCGACCTTCCGGCGGATGGACCGGCAGGCACCACGGCAGCTGTTGCGAGCGGTCCGCGCCTCCCGCTGAGTTCCGCGCCCCGCGGCTCGGTGGGCGAGAACCGTTGCCGTGCACGTGAACCGGAACGGTAGTGGATCCGGCGATTCCACGACCGTTGGGGTTCACGTGCGTGGGAACGGTAGTGGGTCGTCGTTCAGGCAGGCGGCTTGTCGGCCTAGAAACGGCGGATGACCCACCGGCGCGGGCCCATCACGATCCGCGGGCTGAGCGCGGGATCGAGCCGGCGCACGATCCACCGGACGTCACGGAGCGGCGCGGAGACACACCCGGCGGTGTAGCGCTGGCGCTTCACGTGCAAGAAGATCCCGCCGCCACGGTCGGTGTCCGCGGGCCGCCGGGCCACCCACTGCTTGCGGGCCCGTGACCAGTGCACGCCGCGGGGGAGGTTGTAGCCGAGGACCACGCTGTAGGAGTACTCGTACCCGTGATCGGCGAGCCGCTCGACGTAGTCGGATCGCCACTGCGTCGTACGCGCCCGGTGGGGTTGCAAGATGTTGTACGTCGCCGGGTCACGTGGCTCGTAGGGCCAGAAGTCGTTGCGGTCCACGTGCCGGTAGTCCATCGCCGTGCCCGGGTCGCCGCGGGTCCCGAACGCGTACGGCACCGTGAACCGGCCCGCCGGCGTGGTGCCGGTGCTCTGCCGGCGTTGCCGTGCCGGGACCCACCCACCCCAGCCCAGGGACACCCGCACCGGTCCGCGCACCAGGTGCCAGCGGCCGTGCCGCTTGTGCCACATCCGCAGCCGGGCCCGGGAGTCCGACCAGCGGGGGCTGGTGACGGTGATGAGCTGCTTCACCTGCGGGTCGAGGGAGAGGTACGCCGGCAGCCTGCGACCGGATGCGTCCGCGACGGCGGCCGGAGCTGCGGTCAGGACGGAGCCGAGCATCAACAGCGCTGTAACCAGGACGCCGAGCCGTCCGCCGAGCACCGGCAGCTACCGTCCCTCGAAGGTCGGCTTCTCCTTCGCGACAAAGGAGGCGACGGCCTGCTGGTGGTCCTGGGTGGCGCCGGTCAGGGTCATCATCTCGCCCTCGAACTCGATGGAGGAGGCGAAGTCGTGGCCCTCGGAGTAGCCGATCGAGCGCCGGATCGCCCCGAAGGCGACGGTGGGACCGGTGGCGAGCTTCTGCGCCATCTCGGACACCTCCCGCTCCAGGTCCGCGGCCCCGACCACCTTGGTGGCCAGGCCGAGCTCCTCGGCCTCGGCGGCGGGAACGGTGCGCGGGAAGTAGAGCAGCTCGAGGGCCTTCGCCCGGCCGACCAGCCGCGGCAGCGTCCAGGAGGAGCCGGTGTCGCAGGAGAGCCCGATCCCGGTGAACGCCAGGTTGAAGCCCGCGGTGTCGGAAAGGATCCGGAAGTCGCAGGCGAAGGCCAGGCTGGCGCCCGCACCGGCGGCCACCCCGTTCACCGCGGCGATCACCGGCTTCTGCATGGTGGCGACGGCGGTGACGATCGGGTTGTAGTGCTCCGGCACGGTCCGGAACAGCGCGTCGTCGGAGCCGCTGCGGATCAGCTCGATGTGCTCCTTGAGGTCCTGGCCGACGCAGAACGCGCGGCCGGTGCCGGTGAGCACCACGCAGCGCACCGCCTGGTCGTCGGCAGCCTTCAGGACGGCGTCCTTGAGCGCCTCCTTGGTGGCGATGTCGAGACTGTTCATCGCGTCCGGGCGGTTCAGCGTGATGGTGGCGACCCCGTTGGTCAGGGCGTAGGTAACGGGCTGGTCGGTCATCTGGTCTCCGGCCTCTCCTGGTTCAGACACTGGTCGACGAATCTCGATGCTGCGGGGAGGAGGCGCGCGGCCTCCTCTGCGAAGAACCTAGCGGCGGCGTGACCGGGCCAGTCGGCCGGCAGCAGCTCGGGCGGCAGGCCGGGGTCGGTGAACAGGAACTTGCGCCACTCGTGGACGAGGCGGGAGCGTACGGCGAACGCCTGCTCGTCATCGGCGGGATCATCGACGAGCTGCTGGCTCTGCTTGTGCCAGCCCTCGTAGGCCTCGGACAGGGCGGCGAGGTCCCATGCCTGCTCGGCCCGGACCCGCGGCTCGTCGTCGCGGGCCTCGAACCGGGAGGCTGTGGCCGACTCCGTCGCGAGGAGCGTGTCGACCTCGGCCGAGCGGAACGGGCTGATCCAGGTGCTGTCGGTCAACGGTCCGTACCCGAGAAACGCCAGCCCCGAGCGCAGCCGCTCGCGGACCGACCGGTCCGGCACCGGGTCGAGGACCAGCAGGTCCCAGGCGCCGTGCCAGGTGCTCTCGCGGGTCCGGTAGATCCGGGACGCCGCGTCGTCGAGCCGCTGCTGTGCCCGTTCGGTCAGGGCGTAGCCGCGACCGTCGTCGAGGCGCTCCGGGATGAGCCAGCCCTGGCGCACCATCCGGGAGATCGCGGTGCGCACGGCGGGGGCGGCGATGTCCAGCGGAGCGAGGATCCGGACCAGCGCGGCTACCGGTGCCTTGCCGCCACGAGGGCGCAGGTGGTCCCCGTAGAGGTCGAACAGCGCGGACCGTGCGTGCATAGGTGGAGTCTGCCGCACTTGTTCCTCAACGTCCCGCTTCGCGGGCGGAACGCGTCCACGACATGCCTGCCGGGGAGGTCGTGGTCGGGTTGTTCGACGAAGTGCGCGATAATAGGACTGCAACCGGCGCGCCACGGGCGTCTCCCACTCGCGGGGGAGCGGCCACCACACATCACGGCGCACGAAAGTACAAGGAAGAGGTGTGCGCATGGCGGCGATGAAGCCGCGGACGGGCGACGGTCCGCTCGAGGTCACAAAGGAGGGGCGTGGCATCGTGATGCGCGTCCCACTCGAGGGCGGTGGCCGACTCGTCGTCGAGCTCAACGCTGAAGAGGCGGGTGCGCTCGGGAAGGCGCTCAACGAGGTTGTCGGCTGACCCGGGATCCGGGACGGTCGCACCCCAGCTGACCTGGAAGACCCCGGACTCTCCACACGGAGAGTCCGGGGTCTTCTGTTCGAAACGACGCCCGGGTGGGTAGGGTTCGACGGTTGCAACTCGTCCCGAACCGTCCAGTTCCCGTCCCGAAGGCAGGGGGAAACAGCCCGTGGGTCTGCCCAGTCAGGTCTCACCACCACAGATCGCGCTGAGCGATGCGCCGGCCACCGGAGTCGTCGGTGCCGACGTCGTGGCGATCCCGGTGCTGAGCGACGAGGACGGGCCCGCTCTCGGGCCCGGGGCGGCCGAGCTGCTCGACGAGCTGGACCTCGACGTGTTCGGCCTCCTCGAGCAGGCTAAGGCCACCGGGAAGGCCGGTGAAATCGTCCTGCATCCGGTGCTGTCCACCGAAGGACTGAGCAACGACTCCCTGCGCTGCGTGCTGTTCGCCGGTGTCGGCGCGGGCACACCGGCCGACCTCCGACGCGCGGGAGCCGCCCTGGCCCGGCGTACCAAAGGAAAGCAGACCCTCGCCACCTCCGTCGCGGCACTGGCTGACGACGCGGGGTTGCGCGCGTTCGTCGAGGGACTGGTGCTCGGGTCCTTCGGCTTCCACCGGCGCTCCGCCGGACCGACCGAGACGCCGATCGGCCGGGTCGTGCTCGCCGGTCTCACCGACTGCGCCTCCCGCGAGGATGCACTGGGCAGGGCGCTCGCGGTCGCCGGAGCCGGCTGGATGGCGCGGGTCCTCGCGCTCGTCCCGTCGAACGAGAAGAACCCGCAGTGGATGGCCGACCGGGCAGCGGAGGTGGCCACGTCGTCCGGCCTGCAGATCAAGGTCTGGGACGAGCGGGACCTGGAACGTGAGGGCTTCGGCGGGCTGATCGGCGTGGGCCAGGCGTCGGCCACTCCACCCCGACTGATCCGACTCGACTACACCCCGGCGGGCAGCGGCCCGAACACCCCGCACGTGGTGCTGGCCGGCAAGGGGATCACCTTCGACACCGGAGGCCTGTCCATCAAGCCTGCCGACGGCATGATGACGATGAAGCGCGACATGACCGGTGGCGGCGTGGTGATCGCCGTGATGGGCGCCCTCGCCGACGTGGACTGCCCGGTGAAGGTCACCGGCCTGGTCGCCTGCGCCGAGAACGCGGTCGGTGGCAACGCGCTGCGGCCCGGTGACGTCCTGCGTCACTACGGAGGCCGCACCAGCGAGGTCACCAACACCGACGCCGAGGGCCGGCTCGTGCTCGCCGACGCGCTGGCCTACGCGGTCGCCGAGCTCGAGCCGAGCGTGCTCGTCGACGTCGCCACGCTGACCGGCGCGATGAAGGTGGCGCTCGGCCAGCGCACCGGCGGCATCTTCGCCAACAACGACGCCCTTGCCGCGCTGATCCGCAGCGCCGGCGCGGCCGCCGGGGAGCCGTTGTGGCGGATGCCGCTGGTCGAGGACTACGAGGACCGGCTCGACTCGAAGATCGCCGATGCCGACAACGCCGGGGGCGGGCCCGGCGCGATCACCGCCGCGCTGTTCCTGCAGCACTTCACCGGTTCGCTGCCGTGGGCCCACCTCGACATCGCGTCGGTGGGGGACTCGCCGGTCGACTCCTACGAGTGGACAATGGGGGCGACCGGTTTCGGCGCGCGCGCACTCCTGCACTGGCTCGAGATGCGGGAACCGCTCGCCGGCGTGACGAGCTGAGGAGGCACACATGCACGGGCTGACCGTCCGCTGGTCCCTCGAGGAGGCACCCGACGGGGTGGACGAGGCGCTGGCCGCCTACGTCGAGGCAACCTCGCACGCGAAGTTCTCCGGACGCGAGGGACTGCGGTTCAAGACCTGGCGCAGCCGGTCCGGCGAGTGGTTCGAGGGCTGCTACGTCTTCGAGTCCCCGGAGGCGCGCGACGAGTTCCAGGAGCAGTTCACCGCCTCCGCGGCGGAGTCGCCGGGCTCGCAGATCATCGGCTCCGCGCCGGTGCTGATCGAGCCGTGCGAGATCGTCGCGGTCGCCGAGGGCGGCTCCGGCTTCCTCGCCGCCCCCTCCTTCCGTTGACACGTGCCCTTTTCCCCGTTGAAACGCGCCTTTTTCGCCGTTCAGGCGTGAGGTTCTCGCGCTCGAGACGTGGGGTTTCGCGGCCGCTAAACGAGTGGAAGGTACGACGTACCTGTCCTTAACCTTGCTCCATGCTCGAACTGGCCACACCGCACCCACGCTTCCACCGGTCCTTCCTGGAAGCAGCCGACGAGTTCCTCGCCGCCGGTGAGGAGAAGTACGCCAAGCTGTTGAGGTTGCCGCCCGACGACGGGTTCCGAGGCGTCGAGTACACCCGCGAGGCGCTCGAGTCCCCAGGCGTGTTCGCGGAGTACGCCGCCTTCGTCGCGTCACAGAGCCGCGACGACGCCCCTCGACCAGCCAACTACGTGGCGGCCACCGAGCGGTGGATGGTGGCGGACGGGGCGTACGTCGGGAGCATCTCACTGCGCCATACGCTGACCGACCTGCTGCTGACCTGGGGCGGACACATCGGCTACTCGGTCCGGCCATCGGCGCGGCGGCGCGGCCACGCATCGCGGGCGCTCGCGCTGATGCTGCCAGTGTGCGCGGAACGCGGCATCGACCCGGTGCTGGTCACCTGCGACACCGACAACGTGGGGTCGCGGCGGACGATCGAGAAGAACGGCGGCGTCTACGAGGACACGCGCGAGGGCAAGCTCCGGTACTGGGTACCGACTCGACCCGCGACGCCGTCCGACGCAAGAACCGCACGTCTCGAAGGTGAAAACCTCACGCCTCAACGGTGAAAAGGGCGCGTCTCAACGGGAGGGGAGGGTCAGGTCAGGTCAGGTCAGGTCTCGGGGGTCCAGACCTTCTTGGCGACGAGGAGCCCGTCGCCGACCGGCAGCAGCACCGGAAGCAGCAGGTCGTGGTCACGCACGGTCCTGCCCAGCTCCCGGATCGCCACGGTCTCCTCGTCGCGCTGGGCCGGATCGGCAACGCGGTCGTGCCACAGGGCGTTGTCGAAGGCCACGATGCCGCCCGGCTTGAGCAGCCGCAGCGCCTCGTCCAGGTAGGAGGCGTACTCCCGCTTGTCGCCGTCGCAGAACACCAGGTCGTAGTGCCCGTCGGTGAGCCGGGGGAGCACGTCGAGCGCCGCACCGGGGATCAGCCGGACCCGCTGCGGCGGGATGCCGGCCTCGGTGAACGACTGCTTGGCCAGCCGCTGGTGCTCGGCCTCGGTGTCGACCGTGGTCAGCACCCCGTCGGCCCGCATGCCGCGCAGCATCCACAGTCCGGAGACGCCGGTGCCGGTGCCGATCTCGACCACTGCCCGGGCCTCGATCACCGCGGCCAGGAACCGCAGTGCGGCGCCTCCGCCGGAGCCGATCGGGACGACGCCGACCTCGGTGGCACGGCTGCGCGCCGCGGCCAGCACGTCGTCCTCGCTGACGAACTCCTCTGCATAAGCCCAGCTGGCGGGCTTGAGTCCCGTAGCGATGGTCGCCTCCTCGGTCATTTCGGTCACGTCGGGCGCGACTCTACCGTTCGGCGACCCCGGATGGGCGCGGCGGGAACACTTCGACCCGGCCAACCGTTGTCACAGTCCCAGGAAGATGAGTGCGTTCCCTCAGGTAACTCTCAGGAGCGGCTCCTAGTCTGAAAGAGGTCAGCGCCGGAGGCATGGCGACCACACTGCGCGGCAGGGCCGCAACAGCCCGACGGGGCGAGGAGGGCCGGATGAACCAGTCCGAGACGGAATGGCAGGCCCCTTCCTGGGAGGAGATCGTCACCCAGCACTCCGCGCGCGTCTACCGGCTGGCCTACCGGCTCACCGGCAACCGGCATGACGCCGAGGACCTCACCCAGGAGGTCTTCGTCCGGGTGTTCCGCTCGCTGTCGTCCTACACGCCCGGCACGTTCGAGGGGTGGCTGCACCGGATCACCACCAACCTGTTCCTGGACCAGGCCCGCCGCAAGTCCAAGATCCGCTTCGACGCCCTCGCCGACGACGCGGAGAGCCGGATGCCGGGCCGGGCGCCCGCACCGGACGCGCAGGTGCAGGACCAGCTGTTCGACGACGACGTCGAGTCCGCGCTGGCCGACCTGCCGCCGGACTTCCGTGCTGCGGTGGTGCTCTGCGACATCGAGGGCCTGTCGTACGACGAGATCGCCGATGTCCTGGGCCTCAAGCTGGGGACCGTGCGCTCCCGGATCCACCGCGGCCGTTCTATGCTCCGCAAGTCACTCGCGCACCGCGCACCGGCATCCGGGCGGGTGCGCTACTCCGGCCCCGCCGACACCGTCGGCCTGACCCCCCAGACCACATGATGATGAACTTCGGTGGCCACATCGGCTCCTCCGTCAGCGCGCTCGTCGACGGCCAGCTCCCCGAGGCCGATGCCGAACGCGCCTGGTCCCACGTGCTCACCTGTCCCTCCTGCCGCCGCCTGGTCGAGCGCGAGGGCTGGGTCAAGCGGCAGCTCGCGACGATGGGCGGCAACGACCTCCCGCA
>DATFGA010000097.1:0-7196 GCA_035249775.1 Nocardioidaceae bacterium
AGCCGCGTTCGCGGAGCCGCTCGGCCAGGCCGAACAGCGGCGCGCTGCCGTGGCCGCTGCCGACCAGGGTGCAGGCCACCGGTTCCTTGGGCAGTGCGTAGGGCCGGCCGAGCGGACCGACGACGTCGACCGCCGTTCCCGCCGCGGCCTTGGCCAGCCACTCGGTGCCCGGGTCGGAGACCGGGAAGACCACCTCGACGGTGCCGCCGTAGGCGCCGGTCGGCCGCGCCCGGTAGATCGAGAACGTGCGCCGCAGCAGGCTCTCGGACAGCGGGCCGCCGACGCCGAGGGCGACGAAACCGCCCGGCCGGAACCGTTCCGCGACCCCGGGGGCGACCAGGGTCAGGTGGTGGTGCGCACCGACGCGCTTCACGGAGAGGACCTCCCCCGCGACGCGCACCGGTCCCCTGGCTGCGCTCACCTGGCCACCCGGGCGGGCGAGGCTGCGAGCTCCCGCTGGATCCGGGACGGCCACAGCGCGCCTTCGTAGACGAAGGCGGTGTAGGCCTGCAGCAGGGTGGCCCCGGCGGACAGCCGCTCCTGCGCGTCCTGCGCGGTGGTGATCCCGCCGACGGAGATGATCGTCATCGCCTCACCGACCCGGCCGCGCAGCAGCCGGAGCACCTCGAGCGAGCGCTGCCGGACCGGTGTCCCGGACAGCCCGCCGGCGCCGACCCGGGCGACGGCCGCCGGGTCCGAGCGCAGGCCCTCGCGGCTGATCGTGGTGTTGGTCGCGACGATGCCGTCCAGGCCCAGCTCGAGGGCGAGGTCGGCCACCGCCAGCACGTCGTCGTCGGTGAGGTCCGGAGCGATCTTGACCAGCAGGGGCACCCGGTGCTCGGTGGCCGCGTCGGCCTCGGCGCGGACGGCGCTCAGCAGCGGTCGGAGTCGCTCGACGGCCTGCAGGTCACGCAGGCCCGGGGTGTTCGGGGAGCTCACGTTGACCACCAGGTAGTCGGCGTACGGCGCGAGCAGCCTGGTCGACTTCTCGTAGTCGGCCACCGCCTGGTCGTCGGGCACCAGCTTGGTCCTCCCGATGTTCACGCCGACGATGACCGGCAGCGCGTGCGGGTCCCTCCGGCGTTCCTCGAGGCGACGGGCCACCGCCTCCGCGCCGTCGTTGTTGAACCCCATCCGGTTCACGATGGCGCGGTCCGCGGGCAGCCGGAACAGCCGCGGGCGCGGGTTGCCGGGCTGCGGCTCGCCGGTGACCGTGCCGACCTCGATGAACGAGAAGCCGAGCGCGGCGACCGCGTCGATCCCCTCGGCGTTCTTGTCGAAGCCTGCGGCGAGCCCGAGCGGCCCCGGGAACGTCAGGCCCAGCGCCTGCACCTTCGACCCAGTGGCGAGGCTGTCGGGCCGCAGCCGCCGGGCCGTGACCGGACGCAGCACGCGGAGCGCCGCGAACCCCAGCCGGTGGGCGCTTTCGGCGTCGACGCGGGTGAGGACCCGGTCGAACAGCAGGCGGTACGCCGTCACCGGCGCGCCCAGTCCTGCAGGGAACGGACCCCGATGTCGCCCGCCCGGACCGCCTCGATGCCCTGCACCGCCGCCGCCAGCCCTTGCACGGTGGTGATGCACGGGATGTTGGTGAGGATCGCGGCGGTCCGGATGTCGTAGCCGTCCAACCTTGGTGAACCGCCCGAGGTGGTGCCGTGCGGGGTGTTCACGACCAGCTGCACCTCACCGGCGAGGATCCGACCGACGATCGTCGGCTCCCCCTCGGCGCTCGGTCCCTCGCTGTGCTTGCGGACGACGGTGGTCTGCACGCCGTTGCGGCGCAGCACCTCCGAGGTCCCCTGGGTGGCGAGGATCTCGTAGCCGAGGTCGGCCAGCCGCTTGATCGGGAAGATCATGTGCCGCTTGTCGACGTTGGCGACGCTGACGAACACCTTGCCGCTGGTCGGCAGCGGACCGTACGCCGCGGTCTGCGCCTTCGCGAACGCGGTGCCGAACACGGCGTCGAAGCCCATCACCTCGCCGGTCGAACGCATCTCCGGCCCGAGCACGGCGTCGACGGTCCTGCCGTCGAAGGTCTTGAACCGGTTGAACGGCATCACCGCCTCCTTGACCGCGATCGGCGCGTCCGGGGGCAGGTCACCGCCGTCGCCCTCGGCGGGCAGGAGACCCTCGGCGCGCAGGGAGGCGATCGACTGGCCGAGCATCACCCGGGCGGCGGCCTTCGCCAGCGGGGTGGCGGTGGCCTTGGACACGAACGGGACCGTGCGCGACGCCCGTGGGTTGGCCTCGAGGACGTAGAGGACGTCGGAGGCCATCGCGTACTGGACGTTGAGCAGGCCGACCACCCCGACCCCCTTGGCGATCGCCTCGGTGGAGGTCCGGATCCGGTCGATGGTCTCCCGGCCCAGGGTGATCGGCGGCAGCGCGCACGAGGAGTCCCCGGAGTGGATCCCGGCCTCCTCGATGTGCTCCATCACCCCGCCCAGGAACAGCTCGTGGCCGTCGTACAACGCGTCCACGTCGATCTCGACGGCGTCGTCGAGGAACCGGTCCACCAGCACGGGATGCTCCGGGGAGATCTCGGTCGCGCGCTGGATGTAGCCGCTCAGCGCGTCGTCGTCGTAGACGATCTCCATGCCGCGGCCGCCGAGCACGTAGGACGGTCGGACCAGGACCGGGTAGGTGATCTCCTCGGCGATCGCCCGCGCCTCGTCGTACGACGTTGCCATCCCGTGCTTGGGAGCGGGCAGTCCGGCCTCGGCCAGCACCCGGCCGAACGCGCCCCGTTCCTCGGCGAGGTGGATCGCCTCCGGGGTGGTGCCCACGATCGGCACGCCGGCGTCCTGGAGGCCCTGGGCGAGCCCGAGCGGGGTCTGCCCGCCGAGCTGGCAGATCACCCCGGCCACCGGGCCGGCCTGCTGCTCGGCGTGCACGATCTCGAGCACGTCCTCGAGGGTGAGCGGCTCGAAGTAGAGCCGGTCGCTGGTGTCGTAGTCGGTGGAGACGGTCTCCGGGTTGCAGTTGACCATCACCGTCTCGTAACCGGCCTCGGACAGGGTCAGGCAGGCGTGCACGCACGAGTAGTCGAACTCGATGCCCTGCCCGATCCGGTTCGGGCCGGACCCCAGGATGATCACCGCCTCCTTCTCCCGCAGCGACACCTCGGTCTCCTCGTCGTAGGAGGAGTAGTGGTACGGCGTACGCGCGGCGAACTCGGCTGCGCAGGTGTCCACGGTCTTGTAGACCGGCCGGAGCCCGAGGGCCCACCGGACCCCCCGGACGACGTCCTCGGTCATCCCGCGGATGCCGGCGATCTGGGCGTCGGAGAAGCCGTGCCGCTTGGCCAGACGCAGGGTCGCCGGGTCGAGGTCGCGGGCGGCGGCGACCTCGGCGGCCACCTCGTCGAGCAGGAACAGCTGGTCGAGGAACCACGGGTCGATGCCGGTGACCTCGTGCAGCCGCTCGTTGGTGGCGCCCGCACGGATGGCGTCCATCACCTTCCTCAGGCGCCCGTCGTGGGGGGTGCGGACCTGCTCGAGCAGCTCCTCCTGCTGGTCCGGCTTCTCGGGGCTCCAGTCGAAGATCGCGTCCTTGTTCTCCAGCGACCGCAACGCCTTCTGCAGCGCCTCGGTGAAGTTGCGCCCGATCGCCATCGCCTCGCCGACGGACTTCATGTGCGTGGTCAGCGTCGGGTCGGCGGTCGGGAACTTCTCGAACGCGAACCGCGGCACCTTCACCACCACGTAGTCCAGGCTCGGCTCGAAGCTGGCCGGGGTCTCCAGGGTGATGTCGTTGGGGATCTCGTCGAGGGTGTAGCCGATCGCGACCTTGGCGGCGATCTTGGCGATCGGGAACCCGGTCGCCTTCGACGCCAGCGCGCTGGAGCGGGAGACCCGCGGGTTCATCTCGATCACGATCAGCCGGCCGTCGGTCGGATCGACCGCGAACTGGATGTTGCAGCCGCCGGTGTCCACCCCGACCGAGCGGATGATGCCGATCGAGAGGTCGCGCATCTTCTGGTACTCACGGTCGGTCAGGGTCATCGCCGGCGCGACCGTGATCGAGTCACCGGTGTGCACGCCCATCGGGTCGAGGTTCTCGATCGAGCAGATGATCACCACGTTGTCGGCCATGTCGCGCATGACCTCCAGCTCGTACTCCTTCCAGCCGATGATCGACTCCTCGAGGAGGACCTCGGTGGTCGGGCTGGCGACGAGGCCGGCGCCGGCGATCCGGTGCAGGTCCTGCTCGTCGTAGGCCATCCCCGACCCGGTGCCGCCCATCGTGAACGACGGCCGGACCACCATCGGGTAGCCGAGCTCGTCGGCCGCGGCAAGACAGTCGTCCATCGAGTGGCAGATCACCGACCTGGCGACCTCGCCGCCGAGCTCCTCGACGATCTTCTTGAACGACTCCCGGTTCTCTCCGCGCTCGATCGCGTCGATGCTCGCGCCGATCAGCTCGACGCCGTACTTCTCCAGCACCCCGGCCTTGTCCAGCGCCATCGCGGCGTTCAGCGCGGTCTGCCCGCCCAAAGTCGCGAGCAGCGCGTCGGGCCGCTCCTTGTCGATCACCTTCTCCACGAACTCGGCCGTGATCGGCTCGATGTAGGTGGCGTCGGCGAACTCCGGGTCGGTCATGATCGTCGCCGGGTTCGAGTTGACCAGGATCACCCGCAGCCCCTCGGCCTTGAGCACCCGGCACGCCTGCGTCCCCGAGTAGTCGAACTCGCAGGCCTGGCCGATGATAATCGGCCCCGACCCGATGACCAGGACGCTGTCGATGTCAGTCCGCTTCGGCATTACGCGCCCTCCAGGTAGCTCTGCTCGGGGCCGGAACAGCACACATGTGCCGTTGTGACACGGTCGCGGCCGAAAAACGTGTTCGAACAGCACACATGTGCGGTTGTGTCATCGGGGGTCCCCTCCGGCTGGGCTCCCCGGGAAAACCGCGGCGCCGGGACCATCCGGCCTCGCTGCGCTCGGCCTCCCGCCAGACCCAGCCACCGACGCCGCGCCTTCCCCGGTCCGCCCGGCCTCAGCGCGCCCGTGCATCACCGCTGCATCTTCGGCCGCTTCAGTCGCTCGGCTCGTTCCTCGCCTCGACTCCATCAGACGGCAGAACCGGTCGAAGAGATAGGCGGCGTCGTGGGGACCGGCGGCCGCCTCGGGGTGGTACTGGACCGAAAACGACTTGAGCCGGCCGGCCCCGTCGCGCAGCTCGAGCCCCTCGACCACGTCGTCGTTGAGGCAGACGTGGGAGACGGTGGCCTCGCCGTACGGCGTGCTGGTGCTCCTGTCGAGAGGGGCGTCGACGGCGAACCCGTGGTTGTGCGCGGTGACCTCCACCTTGCCCGTCGTACGGTCCATCACCGGCTGGTTGATGCCGCGGTGCCCGTACTTCAGCTTGAAGGTGCCGAAGCCGAGGGCGCGGCCGAACAGCTGGTTGCCGAAGCAGATCCCGAAGTAGGGGAGGTCGCGCTCGAGCACACCGCGCAGCAGCTCGATCTCGTGCTCCGCCGCGGCCGGGTCGCCGGGGCCGTTGGAGAAGAACACCCCGTCGGGCGCCACTGCGAGCACCTCGTCGACCGTCGTCCTGGCCGGCATCACGTGCACCTCGATGCCGCGCTCGGCCATCATCGCCGGCGTCATCGTCTTGATCCCGAGGTCGATCGCGGCCACGGTGAACCGCTTCTCGCCGACCGCGGGCACGACGTACGTCGACCCGGTCGTCACGTCCCCGGCGAGGTCGGCACCCGTCATCTCGTCGGCGGCGAGGACCTTCTCCAGCAAGGCCTCCGGGTCGGTCTCCGTGGTGGAGATCCCCACCCGCATCGCGCCCCGCTCGCGCAGGTGCCGGGTCAGCGCCCGGGTGTCGATGCCGGAGATGCCGACCACTCCTTGTGCGCGCAGCTCGTCGTCGAGCGACCGGGAGGCGCGCCAGTTCGACGGGATCCGGGCGGGGTCGCGCACGACGTAGCCGCTGACCCAGATCCGGCGCGACTCCGGGTCCTCGTCGTTGATGCCGGTGTTGCCGACGTGCGGGGTGGTCATCACCACGACCTGGCGGTGGTACGACGGGTCGGTCAACGTCTCCTGGTAGCCGGACATGCCGGTGGAGAACACCGCCTCACCGAAGGTCTCCCCTGCGGCGCCGAACGACTCGCCGTGGAAGGTGCGCCCGTCCTCGAGCACGAGCATCGCCGGGGTGACGGTGCGGCGGCCAGGCGGAACCCGGTCCGGGCTGGTCACGGTCATGAGGTGTGCTCCTTGGCGATCTTGCTGATCGAGCGGATCCAGCTGTTGTGCGCCTCCGTCACCGACTTGTCAGGCGGTGTGACCGCCATAGCGGTCACAGGGCCTGACAACTCGGAGAGACGGAAGCCGGTGTCGAGAAGGTAGTCGCCGTGCTGCCAGGTGACGACCAGCAGTCCGTGCGGTGGGACGACCTTGCCGGCGATCCCCATGTCGTGGCGTGCGCCGCGCAGCGCCCCCGCCGGGATCCGGAAGCTGCCGGCCAGCCGGATCACGTCGAGCCCCTGCTCGGACAGCGACAACCGGCAGGAGCTCCGCGAGCCCAGCCCGCGGGCGACGACCCGGTCGAGCCAGTCGCCGCTGACCGTGGTGCCGAAGTAACGGGCACCCGCCTGGAGCTTGGCCGGCGGCAGCTCGGCGACCGGAGGCGCGGGCACCAGCTCGGGAAGGTCATGCTTGCGGCCGCGGCGTCTCCAGCCGAACCACATCCCGACGAAGGCCAGCACCACGAGCACGGCGATGACGCCGGTTGCGAGCAGCACCTCCGCGCTCACGTCAGCTTCCCGTCCAGGACGGTCGCCCGGCCGCGCAGGAAGGTGGCGACCACCCGCCCGGGCAGCTCACGCCCGGCGTAGGGGGTGTTGCGCGACAGCGACGCGGTCTCGGTGGGGTCGACCACATGCGTGTGCGCCGGGTCGTAGAGCACCACGTTGGCCGGCGCGCCCGGCTGGATCGGCCGCCCGTGACCGGCGAGCCGGCCGATCTGTGCGGGCTTGGCCGACATCCGCTCGGCGACCCCGGCCCAGTCGAGCAGGCCGGTGTCGACCATCGTCTGCTGCGCGATCGAGAGCGCGGTCTCGAGCCCCAGCATGCCGAACGCGGCGGCCTGCCACTCGCAGTCCTTGTCCTCGTGCGGGTGGGGGGCGTGGTCGGTGGCGACCACGTCGATGGTGCCGTCGGCCAGGCCCTGCCGCAGGGCCT
>DATFGA010000098.1:0-2757 GCA_035249775.1 Nocardioidaceae bacterium
CACCTTGGTGGCCCGCCGGGCCGGGACGATCGCGGCAATCACGGTGACCAAGGTGCCGACCAGCATCGAGACGATGATCGTGCGCGGCTCGAGCTGCAGCGACGTGCTCGGGAGGCTGATCCCGACGGCGTCCATCAGGAACTGCAGGCCCTTGGCGACCAGCAGCCCGAGACCGATCCCGACCGCGGAGGCGGCCGCGCCGAGCAGCAGCGCCTCCAGCAGCAGGCTCCGCAGCACCTGCCGTCGGGTGGCGCCGACCGCCCGCAGCAGCGCGATCTCCCGGGACCGCTGCGTGACGATCATGGTGAACGTGTTCCAGATGATGAAGCTGCCGACGAACAGTGCGATCCCTGCGAACACCAGGAACAGCACCCGCACGAACTTGAGGTCCTCGCTGATGGCGTCGGAGTTCTCCTGGGACACCGCGGCTCCGGTGACTGCTTCGGCGCCGGGGGGCACGACTGCGGCCAGCCGGTCCGCGAGCTCGGCCTGGCCGACCCCGTCCTCGGCGCCGACACCGATCGTGTCGAAGAGGCCGGGGTTGCCCAGCACCCGCTGGGCCGTCTCCGTGTCGAAGTACGCCGACGTGGTGCCGCCGAGGTCCTTCTCGCCGCCGAAGCCGACGGTGCCGACCACGGTGAACTCCTCGGGCGGACCCTGGAAGAGCACCTTGATCGTGGACCCGAGCGCGATGCCGTTCTCTTCAGCGCTGGTGGCGTCGATGGCGACCTCTGCCGGACCGTTCGGTGCCTCTCCGGAGAGCAGGTCGACATCGCCGCGCAACGCTACGTCGGCGGGCATGTTGTAGCCGACGGTGGGTGCGCCACCCTCGGCGACGACGGCCCTGCCCTCGTTGTCGGTCAGCAGGGCATAGCCGCTGACCGAGCCCTCGACGGCGCGCACGCCGTCGACCTTCGCGACGTCATCGAGGACGGATGCGGCGATCGGTGGTCGGCTGGTGGAGGTGCCTTCGGACGCGGTGTAGGCAGCCTGCGTGCGGACGACGGCGTCGGTGCCGGCGGAGACCTTGCCGAACAACTGCTCGAAGGCGAGGCCCATGGTGTCGGTCAGCACCAGTGTGCCTGCGAGGAAGGCGACGCCCAGCGCGATCGACGCCGTGGTGAGGACCAGCCGGAGCTTGTGCGCGATCATCCCGCGGAGGGTGGCGGCAAGCACGGCGGTCAGCTCCCCAGGAACTTCATGTGGTCCAGGATCTCGTCGGCGGTCGCGGCGTGCATCTCATTCACGATGTGACCGTCGGCCAGGAAGATGACCCGGTCGGCATAGCTCGCGGCAGTCGGTTCATGGGTGACCATCACGACCGTCTGCTTGAGCTCGGTGACGGCCGTGCGGAGGAAGGTGAGCAGCTCGGTGCCGGACTTGGAGTCCAGCGCGCCGGTCGGCTCGTCGGCGAAGACGATCTGCGGGCGGGAGGCGAGCGCCCGTGCGGCCGCCACCCGTTGCTGCTGACCACCGGAGAGCTCCGCGGGCCGGTGCGAAAGTCGGTCCTTCAGGCCCACCGTCTCGACGATCGAGGCGACCCAGGCGGCGTCCGGGCGGCGTCCCGCGATCCGCATCGGAAGAACGATGTTCTCCGCCGCGGTCATCGTCGGCAGCAGGTTGAAGGACTGGAAGATGAACCCGATCCGGTCCCGGCGCAGCAGGGTCAGTGCCGTGTCCTTCAACGTGGTGATCTCGGTCGGGCCGACGTACACCTCGCCCGACGTGGGCCGGTCGAGGCCGGCGAGCATGTGCAACAACGTCGACTTGCCGGACCCGGACGGGCCCATGACGGCGGTGAACTGCCCCTCGAGCATGTCGACGCTGACGTCGTCGAGCGCGGTCACGGCGGCGTCACCCATGCCGTAGAGCTTGCTGACCCCCACGGTGCGAGCCGCGACGGCGGTGGTGACACGGGGAATCCCGGTGGTGAGGGTCATCTGAGCTCCTGAGGTCAGCGCCCCCACTGCACGCGGTGAATGAGTGCCGGTTCAGGTGCATCGGCTGCGATGCAGGAGCGTTCATGACGGCTCTCCGAGACCAAGCAGTTCCAGTAGACGACGGGCACCCCGGGGGCACCATGACCCGATCAGGTAGTTGCGCATCGGCCGGTGCGGCAGGCGCCCGGCTATGTCGGGATCCGTCCGCCGGTTCGCGTCAGCGGGCGTCGTCGCCGTGCTCGGAGATCGACCGGGCGAGCGCGTCGAGGATCACGCCCAGGCCGAACTCGAACTCGTCGCCGAAGTCGTAGCCGGGACGGATGTAGTACGACGTCGCCATCTCGACGAGGTGCGGGTAGTCCCCCGCCGCCATCAGCTCCATGATCGGTCCGGCGACCTGGCCGACGCTCTCCGGACCCTCGAAGGGAAGCGAGGCCTCCTGCAGCGCGAACCCGTAGACGTAGCTGTCGATCAGCGCATAGGCGTGGGCCGTCATCTCGGGTGAGAAACCGGCTCCACGCAGGGTGCCGATGACCGCGTCGTGGTGCCGCAGCGTCGCCGGTCCGGGGGTGGTCCGGGACTCCAACAGGCCGATCGCCCAGCGGTGGCGGCTCAGCACGGTCCGGGCGGAGGAGGCCCGACGGCGCATCTCCGCATGCCAGTCACCGTCCACCTCCGGCAGGTCGATCTCGTCGAACACGATGTCGACGATGCCGTC
The DNA here is from genome assembly GCA_035249775.1 of Nocardioidaceae bacterium. Classification (GTDB taxonomy): domain Bacteria; phylum Actinomycetota; class Actinomycetes; order Propionibacteriales; family Nocardioidaceae; genus Nocardioides_C. Next base: position 2,659 of record DATFGA010000098.1, read on the forward strand.
GAGGATCTCGTCCTTGTTGGCCACGTGGTGATAGACCGACATCGGCTTGACGCCCAGCTCGTCGGCGAGCGACCGGATCGTCAGTGCTCCGATGCCGCC
>DATFGA010000099.1:0-6731 GCA_035249775.1 Nocardioidaceae bacterium
CGAGCCGCCTGCCGAGCCGGTGGTCACCTCGGAGACCGGGCTGTGGGAGGCGTGCGGCACCGGGTTCTGCCTCAGCGGCCAGTCGGTGGACGTGACCGGAGCGACCGTGCCTGCTGACCTCGACGGAAACGGAACTCCCGCGGGCGACGGCGCAGAGCTCGCCGGAGCCGTTGGGAAGACAGTCACCATCGAGGTCAAGAAGGCCACGTCGGGTTGGGTCATGCTGAGCATCGCGTTGGCTCCCTGACCAGACAGGGCTGCCGGCAGACGCGCCGTACGCCCTGACCCGCTCACTCGGTCGGAACGGCATCGTCGGCGCGCGAAACTCCTGCCGTTGCGACTGACTCCGCGGTTGTGATTTGCGGTCGGGTGGCCGAACCGGCCGGGTCAGTCGTCGCTTTCAGTGTGGCTGTGCTGGTCCACGAGCGCCCGCAGCTGCCGGACCTGCTTCACCGCGCGGGCACCGTCCGAGCCCTGGATGCCCATCGCCGAGACGGTGGTGCCGTCGCTGATGTCGAGAGTCGCCCACGGGCTGCCCTGGCGCAGCGTGACGGCGAGGACCTCGGTCCACTCGTAGCTGCGGGACTTGTACCCGTTCACCACGGTCAGCCCGTCCTCCCGCGTCTCGATCCGGGACCGGGCGAGCGCGTAGCCGGCGGCGGCCGTCCCGAGCGCGAACACGATCACCGTGCCGCGCTGGAAGAGCGTGAACTGGGCGCGCACCTCCGGTGGGAACGCGAACCAGATCACCAGCGTGACCGCGAGCAGCATGGCGCCGAACGCGTAGGCGGCGACGCGTACGCCGAACGGGCGGAACGTGTGAGGCAGGGTGAAGGGGAGCGGGTCAGAGTCGGCAGGCATTGATCTCCGTTACCAGGATCCCGCGGGCACCGATGTCCCAGAGCGCGTCCATGATCTTCTGGGCGGCGTCGCGGGGCACCATCGACCGGACCGCGACCCACCCCTCGCGATGAAGCGGCGACACGGTCGGGCTCTCGATGCCCGGGGTCAGCGCTACCGCGTCCTCGACCCGCTCGACCCGGATGTCGTAGTCCATCATCACGTAGGACCGGGCCACCATCACGCCCTTCACCCGGCGCTCGAACACCTCGAACCCCTCGGGCGTGGCCTCCCCGGCGCGGCGGATCAGGACCGCCTCGGACTGCAGGATGACCTCACCGACGATCTCCAGGCCTGCCTGGCGCAGGGTGCTCCCGGTCTCCACGACGTCGGCGATCACGTCGGCCACGCCGAGCTGCACACTGGTCTCCACCGCGCCGTCGAGCCGGGTGACCGTGGCGTCGATCCCCTTCTCCTCGAGGTATCGGCGCACCACCCCGTCGTACGACGTGGCTATCCGCTTCCCGGCGAGGTCTGCGACGTCGCCGACCGTCCCGGGGGGCGCGGCGAACCGGAACCGCGACCTGCCGAAGCCGAGCGGCAGCACCTCGTCGGCCTTGGCGCCGGAGTCGAGGAGCAGGTCGCGGCCGGTGATCCCGAGGTCGAGGGTGCCCTCCCCCACGTAGAGCGCGATGTCGCGAGGGCGCAGGTAGAAGAACTCGACGTCGTTGTCCGGGTCGGACAGGGCGAGCTGTTTGGAGTCGGCGCGCTGGCTGTAGCCGGCCTCACGCAGGATCTCGGACGCGGCCTGGGCCAGCGATCCCTTGTTCGGGAGCGCGATGCGGAGCGGGTTCTTGGGCATGGGGACCTCGTGGTCGGTCAGAGGTGGGCGTAGACGTCATCGAGCGAGATGCCGCTGGCGATCATCAGCACCTGGGCGTGGTAGAGCAGCTGGCTGATCTCCTCGGCGGCGCGGTCCGGGCCCTCATGCTCGGCCGCCATCCACGACTCCGCCGCCTCCTCGACCAGCTTCTTGCCGATCGCATGCACGCCGTCGTCGAGCGCCTGCACCGTCCCGGAGCCCTCGGGCCTTGCCTGCGCCTTCTCGTTGAGCTCGGTCCACAGCTGCTCGAACGTCTTCACGCGCAAAGCCTACGGCGTGGCCACGGTGACCGGCCGTGCGGCTGCGCGCGGCGAGACGGGCCTGTCACCCGTCGATCTCGTAGCCGCGGCGGATCCGGCGCAGGGTCGATGCGGTGTGCAAGGCGGCCGACGTGGCGTCGTACCCCTTGTCCTCCGTCGACCCGGGGAGGCCGGCCCGGTCCAGTGCCTGCTGCTCGGTGTCACAGGTCAGCAGGCCGAACCCGATCGCCGCGCCGGTGTCGAGCCCGACCCGGGTCAGGCCGTCGGTGGCCGCGCGGCAGACGTAGTCGAAGTGCGGGGTTCCGCCGCGGATCACGACCCCGAGGGCGACGATCGCCTCGTAGCCCTTCTCGGCAAGGGCGGAGGCCACCACCGGGAGCTCGAACGAGCCGGGCACCCGGACGATGCTCGGTGCCTCGACCTTGAAGTCGTCGAGGGCGCGGCCGGCGCCGGCGAGCAGTCCGTCCATCACCTGTTCGTGCCAGCACGCGGCCACCACCGCCACCCGCATCTCGTGACAGTCGATCGGGGTCGCGTCCGGGGATCCTTCGCCGCTCACGGTCGGTCTCCTTCGCTGGCTGGTACCGGCTCGGTCGTGTCGTCCACGGTAAGCAGGTGCGGCAGGTCGTGTCCCATCCGGTCCCGCTTGGTCAGCAGGTAGGCGAGGTTGTGGTCGTTGGGCCGCGGCGTCAGCGGGACCCGCTCGGTGACCGCGATCCCGTACTCCTCGAGGTTCGTGGTCTTGGCCGGGTTGTTGGTGAGCAGCCGGACCGAGTCCACGCCCAGGTCGCGCAGGATCTGGGTCGCCGCGCCGTAGTGCCGCGCGTCGGCGGGCAGGCCCAGGTCGAGGTTCGCGTCCACGGTGTCCCGGCCACCCTCCTGGAGCTGGTAGGCCTGCAGTTTTGCGACCAGACCGATCCCGCGCCCCTCGTGGCCGCGCAGGTAGACGACCACGCCCCGGCCGTGCGCGACGATCCGCTCGAGCGCCTCGTCCAGCTGCGGGCCGCAGTCGCAGCGGCGGGACCCGAACACGTCGCCGGTCAGGCACTCGGAGTGCACCCGGGTGAGGACGTCCTGGCCGTCGCCGATTTCGCCGTGGACGAGCGCGATGTGCTCGGAGCCGTCGATCGTGATCCGGTAGCCGTACGCCGTGAAGTCGCCGTGCCTGGTCGGCAGCCTGGTCACCGCGACCCGTTCGACGTGGTTCTCGTGTCGCCGCCGGTAGTGGATCAGGTCCTCGATCGAGATCATCTTCAGGCCGTGCTCGTCGGCGAAGTCGCGCAGCTGCTGGCCGCGCTTCATCGTGCCGTCGTCGTTGACGATCTCGGAGATCACCCCGGCCGGCGGCAGCCCGGCCAGCCTGGTCAGGTCGACCGCGGCCTCGGTGTGACCGGGGCGGACCAGCACGCCGCCCTCGCGGTAGCGCAGCGGGAACACGTGACCTGGCTGGACGACCTCGAACGGCTCGGTCGCGGAGTCGGTGAGCACCCGCACGGTGTGCGACCGGTCGGCCGCGGAGATGCCGGTGGTGACGCCGTCGCGGGCGTCGACGGAGACCGTGTACGCCGTCCGCAGCCGCTCGCGGTTGTGCGGTGTCATCAACGGGATCGCCAGCCGGTCGAGCGTCTCCGCGGTCATCGGCACGCAGATCACGCCCGAGGAGTAGCGGATGGTGAACGTCATCAGCTCCGGGGTCGACTTGCTCGCCGCGAAGACCAGGTCACCCTCGTTCTCGCGGTGCTCGTCGTCGACGACCACGACCGCGCGACCGGCGGCGATGTCGGCCACGGCCGCCTCGATGCTGTCCAGGCGGACCTTCGGGGCACTCATAGGGTGACCTTGTCACGTGCGGCCGGCTGCTCGACGTCGGCGGCCCCACGTTGGACCTTCAGCCAGGTGCGGAAGCCCCAGACGCAGAAGGCTCCGTAGACCAGGTAGAGCGCCGCGGACGGGTAGTAGCCGGCTCTGAGCAGCAGGGGCACCCCGACCGCGTCCACGGCGAGCCAGATCAGCCAGAACTCCGTCCAGCCGCGCGCCATCCCGTAGGTGGCGAGGATCGACCCGGTCAGGATCCAGGCGTCGGCGAGCGGGCCCCAGGAGTCGAGAGCCTTCAGCACGTAGTAGAAGACCGCCGTTCCGACCACGGCCATCGCGGCGAGCTGCGCCCAGCCCCGCGGCCCGGCCCATCGGGGCACGATCGCGCCGCCGTCCGACGACTCGCCTGCCTTCTTGCTGCGTTGCCAGCGCCACCAGCCGTAGACGGAGACTGCGAGGAAGAACAGCTGCCGTCCGGCCTGGCCCCAGAGGTCATGTGCCTGCGGCTTGTCGAAGATGCCGCCGACGAAGACAGTGAAGAGCAGCAGGTTGCCGACGATGCCGACGGGCCAGGCCCAGACCTTGCGGCGCATCCCGCCGATCGCGCTGGCCAGGCCGAACCCGTTGCCGACCACCTCGCGGACCAGGATCGTCGAGCCGCCGATCGCGAAGGTGCCCTCGAGCAGCCAGTCAAGTGCGTCCATCAGATGTCCTCGTCGTTGTCATCGTTGTCAGTTGGGGCGGAGCCGCGGGCACCGAGCAGCCGCTCGACGTACTTGGCGATCACGTCGACCTCGAGGTTGACCGGTTCGCCGGGCTGCTTGAGGCCCAGCGTGGTCCGGGCCAGCGTCTCGGGGATCAGCGAGACGCTGAAGGCGGGGTCGGGGGCGTCGAGGACGTCGACCACGGTCAGCGAGATCCCGTCGACGGTGATCGAGCCCTTCGGCACGAGGTACCGGGCCAGCGCCGGAGGCAGCGAGATCGTCACCAGCTCCCAGTGCTCGGACGGTTCCCGGCTGACCACGGCGCCGGTGGCGTCGACGTGGCCCTGCACGATGTGTCCGCCGAGCCGGGTCGCCGCGGTGACGGCGCGTTCCAGGTTGACCCGGCCGCCGGGAGCGAGGGCGCCGAGGGACGTCTTGGCGAGCGTTTCGCGCATCACGTCAGCGGTGAAGGCCTCGTGGTCGCGCGCGGCCACGGTCAGGCAGCAGCCGTTGACGGCGATGGAGTCCCCGAGACCGGCGTCGGCGACGACGTGCGGGCCCCGCACGGTCAGTCGCACCGCGTCGCCCTGGTCCTCGATCGCTTCCACGACGCCGAGCTCTTCGACGATTCCGGTGAACATCAGCTTCCCGTCTCTCGGACGGCCATGGTCAGCCGCACGTTGGTCTCAGGTCCCGCGCCGACGGTGGTCGCCTCCAGCACGTCGAGGTGGCAGGCGTCGGCGATCGTGCCGATGCCGAGGTCGGCGACCGCGTTGCGGCCGGCACCGAGCAGCATCGGGGCCACGTAGCAGACCACCTCGTCGACGAAGCCGGCCGCCAGGAAGGCAGCAGCGAGCGTGGGTCCGCCCTCGAGGAAGAGGTGGTGGCGGTCCCTGGCGAACAGCTGCGCGAGCGCTTCTCCGGGGTCTCGGGTCTTGAGGACGACGGTCTCTGCCGCGTCGTCGAGGATCCGGCGGTCACCGGGGATCTCGCGCAGTCCCATCACCGCGCGCAGCAGCTGCCGCTCCCTGGGAAGCGGGCGGTCCTGGTCGTCGCGGACGGTCAGCTGCGGGTCGTCGACGAGCACGGTGCCGGTGCCGACCAGGATCGCGTCGCACTCCCCGCGCAGCCGGTGGGTGTCGCGGCGGGCCGCTGCCGAGCTGACCCAGCGGGAGGTGCCGTCCGCTGCGGCGCTGCGCCCGTCCAGGGTGGTCGCGAACTTCCAGGTGACGAAGGGGCGGCCGTGCTCGACGGCGAACGTCCACACCGGGTTCAGCCGGCGGGCCGCTTCCGCCGCCAGGCCCGGGGCGACCGCAACCCCGGCGGCACGCAGGGTGGTTGCGCCGCCGGCGGCTGCGGGGTTCGGGTCGGACTGGGCGAAGACCACCCGGGCGATCCCGGCCTCGACGAGCGCCTTCGCGCACGGCCCGGTACGGCCGGTGTGGTTGCACGGCTCGAGGGTGACGACGGCGGTCGCGCCGCGGGCTCGGTCACCGGCCTCCTCGAGGGCGGCGATCTCCGCGTGCGCCGTACCGGCTCCGCGGTGGTAGCCCTCGGCGAGGATGCCCCCGGACGGGTCGAGCAGGACGCAGCCCACCCGAGGGTTCGGGCCGACCGGTACGCCGGGGGTCTGCGCAAGCTCGAGGGCGCGCGCCATCGCCTGCTCCTCGGCCGGTGAGAACGCGTGCGGGGGCGCCGTCGCGGTCATCGCGGTCCTGCCCCTCTCGTCCGTGCGGACCCCGGGGCTCGAAAGCGGTTGCGGCCGAAACCGGCGACGCACGGTGGCGGGGCCGACGACGGCGACAACGGCGTGCGCTTCCCATCCGGACTTTCACCGTCGGTCCAGGAGTTTCACCTGGTCAACCGGCCGCTGGATGCGGACGGGTCGCGGACTTTAACCGCCGGCTCGGAATTACACCGACCCCAGAGCACGCGAGCTGTTCACTCGTTGCGGCCAAGCCTGCCACATCCCATTGCCGCTGCGCATGTGACCCTCCCCACCCGCCTCCCCGTTGAGACGCGCCCTTTTCCCTGTTGAAACGTGCAGAAGTTCACGGTGAGACGCGGAAAACTCGCGCTCGACACGCGGAGACTTTCCGCGCTGCCGCCGGAGTCCTCCCGTGAGCGTCGCTGCCGGGTCGGGGGCCGCGCCCCCTGGACGGCGGCACCCACCCGCGAACTTCCCACGCCTGAACCGTGAAAAGACCGCGTTTCAACCGCGAAAAGAGC
>DATFGA010000100.1:0-11438 GCA_035249775.1 Nocardioidaceae bacterium
TGGCCTTGTCCGCGGCCTCCTTGTTGACCTTCTCCAGGACCGGCTTCGGCGCGCCCTCGACCAGCTCCTTAGCCTCCTTCAGACCAAGGCTGGTGAGCCCGCGCACCTCCTTGATGACCTGGATCTTCTTGTCGCCGGCAGCCTCGAGGACGACGTCGAACTCGTCCTGCTCGGCGGCCTCCTCCGCACCACCGGCAGCGCCACCCGCGGCGGGCGCGGCGGCGACGGCGACGGGAGCGGCGGCGGTGACGCCGAAGGTGTCTTCGAACTGCTTCACGAACTCGCTGAGCTCCAGGAGGGTCATCTCCTTGAAAGCGTCGAGCAGCTCGTCAGTGCTGAGCTTCGCCATGGTGGCGGTTCCTTCCGTTGTGCTGACCCACACGTGTGTGCGGGTCGGGGTGGGTGTTGGTCGGTCCGAGCCGTTAAGCCTCGGTGGTCTCCGCAGGTGCCTCGTCGGCCGGGGCCGCCTCGGTGGTCTCCGCGGGTGCCTCCTCGGCAGGAGCCTCGGTGGTCTCCTCGGCCGCTGGGGCCGGCTCGCCGGCACCACCCTGGAGGATCGACGGGTCCTGCTCGGCCTTCGCCTGCAGCGCGCCGGCGAGGCGTGCGGCCTGCGAGAGCGGCGCGTTGAGCAGGTAGACGGCCTGGCTGAGCGACGCAAGCATGCCGCCCGCGAGCTTGGCGAGGAGAACCTCGCGCGACTCGAGGTCCGCAAGCTTGGCGATCTCCTCCGCGCCGAGCGGCTTGCCGTCGAGGACGCCGCCCTTGATCACGAGGGAGGGGTTTGCCTTGGCAAAGTCACGCAGACCCTTGGCTGCCTCGACCACGTCGCCGTTGATGAAGGCGATCGCGGTCGGGCCGGTGAGCAGGTCGTCGAAGCCTTCGACGCCCGCCTCCCCGGCGGCAATCTGGGTGAGCGTGTTCTTGACCACGGCGTAGTTGGCGTTCTCGCCGAGAGCGCGCCGCAGGTCCTGCAGCTGCTTAACGGTGAGACCGCGGTACTCGGTCAGCACAGCACCTGCAGACTCCTGGAACGACTCCACGAGCTCCGCAACGGCGGCTGTCTTGTCTGGCCGCGCCATGTGGTCTCCTTCCGCAGTTCATTACACGGTTTCCGGAGACTGCCGACGACGGGCCGAGAATCGAAAAACGCCCTGGCACAGGAGGCACAGGGCGGACGCGCCGACCACGCATGGCCGGGCTGTCACTCGGTGTCACCTGCGCAGGCCGTCCGCTTCGCGGAACCTTCAGTCAGCGGCTTCGTCGTTCCCGCGGGGCGGGAAGTTCTCGGCGCGCCGACAACCGGCGGTCTCTGGTTTCAGCGACAACCTTACGGGAGCCGCGCGGGTTCGGCCAAATCGAGCATCTGCCCACGGCGGCCACCCCGAACGGGTCATCTTGCCGCAAACCGCGTACACCGGGCGCATGGCTCTGCTGCAATGCCAGGATGGAGATCGCGCTCGAGTCCCTGTCCGGAGTGATGGAACAAGCCAACGGCCGGCTGCGAGCCGGATCGCATGCCGCCGCCCGGGTCTGGCCGACCGGGTTCGACGTACTCGACAAGAGCCTGGCCAACGGGTTCCGCTCCGGCGAGCTGATCCTGCTCGGCGGGCCGCAGGGCCTGGGCAAGACCACCTGGGGCCTGCAGGTCGCCCGCAACATCGCCCGCTCGGGGCGCTCGGTGGTGTTCTTCTCCTTCGAGCACGACCCGCAGACGATGCTGGTCCGGCTGGTGGCTTTGGAGGCCGGCGAGATCGGCGGCATCCAGGCGCCGGGGATCGGCCGGATCCGCGAGGCGTTCGAGGCCACCGATGGCCCCGGCGGCACGCTCTCCGAGCGGCTGGCGGACACCGTCGGCGGAGTCGAGGCGGTCGAGCGCGTCCAGGAGTACGCCGACCGGCTGATGCTGCACCGGTCCACGGGGAGCAGCACCACCCTGGACGTGATCCGGGAGGCCGTCGAGGTCGCCAAGACGGAGACGAAGCAGCTGCCGTTCGTCGTCGTCGACTACTTGCAGAAGGTCCGGGTCCCGGACGGCTCGCCGGTCGAGGACGAGCGGGTGACCCGGGTGGTGGAGGGTCTCAAGGACCTCGCGCTCGACCTGGACATCCCGGTGCTGGCCGTGGTGGCGGCCGACAAGGAGGGCCTCTCGGCCGGCAAGCGGATGCGGGTCAACAACCTGCGCGGTTCCTCCGCGCTCGCCTACGAGGCCGACACCGTACTGATCCTGAACAACAAGTACGACGTCGTCGCGCGGCACCACCTGGTCTACGACATCGGCAACGCCGAGCGGTTCAAGCACTGGGCGGTGCTCACCATCGAGAAGAACCGCAACGGCCAGGACCAGATCGACCTCGAGTTCAAGAAGCGCTTCGACCAGAGCCGGTTCGAGAACAACGGCCAGCTGGTCGCCGAGCAGCTCGTCGACGAACGCGTCTTCGTCGAGTAGACCGCTCGACCGACCACCCAACTTTCGCCACCACCCCTCCCCCTCCCACCCCCGTTGAGACGCGCCTTTTTTACCGTTCAGACGCGCTCTTTTCGCGGTTGAGACGTGCCCTTTTCGCGGTTCCAGACGTGCGGTTCTCACCGTCGAGACGTTTGGGTTTCGCGTCGCAGCGTGCGGTTTGCGCGATGAATCGAGGTCCGAGGATCGCGCGAGAAGTCCGCGTCTGAAGGGCGAATTCTGCACGCCTCAACCGCGAAAACTCCACGCCTCAACGGTGAAAAGGGCGCGTCTCAACAGGAACGGCCGGGCACCCCTGGGGAGGGGTGACCGGCCGCCGTGGTCGCGCAGCGCGATGGTCGCGAAGCGCGGTGGTTGCGAAGCGCGGGGGTTGCGAAACGGTGAGGCTCAGGCCTCGTCGTCGGAGGCGACGTTGCGGGTGCGGTTCGGGTCGACCTGTACGCCGGGACCCATCGTCGTGGAGACGGTGACCTTCTTGACGTAACGGCCCTTGGAGCTGGCCGGCTTCAACCGGAGCACCTCCTCGAGCGCCGCGGCGTAGTTCTCGGCCAGCTGGGCCTCGGAGAACGACGCCTTGCCGATGATGAAGTGCAGGTTCGCGTGACGGTCCACGCGGAACTCGATCTTGCCGCCCTTGATGTCCGACACGGCCTTGGCCACGTCCGGCGTCACGGTGCCGGTCTTCGGGTTCGGCATCAAGCCGCGGGGACCGAGCACGCGACCGAGCCGGCCGACCTTGCCCATCATGTCCGGGGTCGCGACGACGGCGTCGAAGTCGAGCCAGCCACCGTTGACCTTGTCGATGAGCTCGTCGCCACCGACGATGTCGGCGCCGGCCTCACGGGCCGCGTCGGCCTTCTCGGCGTTGGCGAAGACCAGGACCCTGGCGGTCTTGCCGGTGCCGTGCGGAAGGTTGACCGTGCCGCGGACCATCTGGTCCGCCTTGCGCGGGTCGACGCCGAGGCGCATGGCCACGTCGACGGTCTCGTCGAACTTCTTCTTGCTGCCCGCCTTGGCGATCTTGATCGCTGCGAGGGGGCTGTACAGCTCGTCCACGTCGTAGGTCTCCGACGCGGCGCGGTACGTCTTGCTGCGCTGCATGACTGGTTTCCTTCTCTCTTCACCAGGTGTGGTCGTTGGGGCGCGTCAGCGGCCCTGCCACGGATTCTGTGGGTCGTGCGGGACCGAGCTCAGTCGGTCGTGATGCCCATCGAGCGGGCGGTGCCCTCGACGATCTTCATTGCGGAGTCGATGTCGTTGGCGTTCAGGTCCGGCAGCTTGGTCGTCGCGATCTCGCGCACCTGGTCCTTGGTCAGCTTGCCGACCTTCTCCTTGTGCGGGACGCCCGAGCCCTTCTGCAGACCGGCAGCCTTCTTGATCAGCTCAGCCGCCGGAGGCGTCTTCGTGACGAAGGTGAACGAGCGGTCCTCGTAGATCGTGATCTCAACGGGGATGACGTTCCCCCGCATCGCCTCGGTCTGCGCGTTGTAGGCCTTGCAGAACTCCATGATGTTGACGCCGTGGGGACCGAGAGCGGTACCCACCGGCGGCGCGGGAGTAGCCGCCCCGGCCTGCAGCTGCACCTTGACGAGCGCTGCGATTTTCTTCTTGGGAGGCATGGAAATGGGTCCTTAACTACTGTGCTTACCTTGGGGTTGCGACCGTGGCCGCAGTTCCGGGCTCCGGTCAGACCTTCTGGATCTGGCTGAAGCTCAGCTCGACCGGGGTCTCCCGGCCGAAGATCTCGACGAGGGCCTTGACCCTCTGCGACTCGGCGTTGATCTCGGTGATCGTCGCGTGCAACGTGGCGAACGGACCGTCCACCACCATGACCGAGTCCTGGACGTCGAAGTCGGCGACCTCGACACGCTTCTTGGTCGCGGTCTGCGTCCCACCCTGCTCGGGCGCGGCGGCCTCGACCTGGGCGACCACGGCCGGCGCGAGCATGTTCTCGACCTCGGTCAGGCTCAGCGGCACCGGCTGGTGGCTGTGCCCGACGAAGCCGGTCACCGACGGCGTGTGCCGCACGGCCGCCCACGACTCGTCGGTCAGGTCCATCCGGACCAGCACGTAACCGGGGAGCACGGTGCGCTTGACGAGCTTGCGCTGGCCGTTCTTGATCTCCGCGACCTCTTCGGTGGGGACGATCACCTCGTGGATGTAGTCCTCCATGTTCAGCGAGGTGATCCGGTTCTCGAGGTTCGCCTTCACCCGGTTCTCCATGCCGGAGTAGGTGTGGATCACGAACCAGTCACCGGGCTTGGACCAGAGTGCCTGGCGGAACTCCTCGAGCGGGTCCGCGGCCTCCTCGCCCACCTCGGCCTCGTCGTCAGCGGGAGCCTCTGCTTCCTCGGCCGGCGCTGCGGCGGGCTCGGTGAAGACGTCCGCGTCGGGCACGGTCTCGGAGTCGGCGGCGGCCTCCGTGTCCACGTCGGGCTCCGGGGCTGCGTCGGGGTTCTCGGCGAGCGCGGCGTCGACCTCGGGCAGGCCGTCCTCGACGTCGGCGGTGTCGACGGCGTCGGGGGGCGTCTCGCCCTCAGGCGCGCCCTCGAGCTGTTCGTCGTACGGCTGCGACACGGTTAATCAGTCACCTTCACTGTTGATGCTGTGGTTGATGCAGGGTCCTGGCCCTTCGTTGACCTTCGTTCAGCCGAAGACGGCGAAGATGGCCTTTCCGAAGCCCAGGTCGAGCAACGAGACGATCGTCATGACCACCACCACGAACACCATCACCACGATGAAGTACGTGATCAGCTGCTGCTGGGTGGGCCAGACGACCTTGCGCAGCTCAGCGAGAACCTGGCGGTAGAAGGTGACCGGGCTGGTGCGCTTGTCACTCGACGAAGAAACGGAGCGGCTGTCCGACACTGTCCTCCACCTTTCACTGCGTAGTCGACTGAGCTTCGTCCCTCTGCACGGGGCATCGGGTTCTGCAGGGCACGAGGGACTTGAACCCCCAACCTTCGGTTTTGGAGACCGATGCTCTGCCAGTTGAGCTAGTGCCCTCCGGCGGCCCTCGACATGACCGTCGTACGACGCATTCCCGGGCGCGATCCAGCCTACGCTGCGGAGATTGCGGGCATGACAATCAATGGTGAGAACCACCAAGACGAAGATTCTACGGTGAACACCGAGGCTAAGTCGAACCGAGACGACCAGCGGCGGCGAAGGCCGGGCGTTCGAAGCACGGACCCGGCTGTCGGTCCACGCCGGTCAGTGAAACGATAGCCCCATGACCGAAACCTCGATCAGCCCAGGCCAGGCCGGTGCCCGCGTCTCCGCGCGGATCGGCGGAATCGCCGAGTCCGCCACGCTCGCGGTCGACGCGAAGGCCAAGGCGCTCAAGGCGGCCGGCCGACCGGTGATCGGGTTCGGTGCCGGCGAGCCGGACTTCCCGACGCCCGACTACATCGTCGAGGCGGCGGTCGAGGCCTGCCGGGACACCCGCAACCACCGTTACACCCCCGCCGGCGGGCTCCCCGAGCTGAAGCAGGCGATCGTCGAGAAGACCCGGCGCGACTCCGGCTACGAGGTCGAGGCCGCCCAGGTGCTCGTCACCAACGGCGGCAAGCAGGCGATCTACGAGGGGTTCGCGACGATGCTGGACCCGGGCGACGAGGTGATCGTCCCCGCGCCGTACTGGACCACCTACCCCGAGGCGATCCGCCTCGCCGGCGGTGTCCCGGTGGAGGTGCTGGCCGACGAGACGCAGGACTACAAGGTCACCCTCGAGCAGCTCGAGGCGGCCCGCACCGAGAAGACGAAGGTGCTGCTGTTCAACTCCCCGTCGAACCCGACCGGCGCGGTCTACAGCGCCGCGGAGGTCGAGGCGATCGGTCGCTGGCTGGTCGAGCACGACCTGTGGGTGATGACCGACGAGATCTACGAGCACCTGGTGTACGACGGGCTGGAGACCGTCTCGTTGCCGGTGGCCGTCCCCGAGGTGGCCGACCGCTGCGTCGTGGTGAACGGTGTCGCCAAGACCTACGCGATGACCGGCTGGCGGGTCGGCTGGCTGATCGGTCCCAAGGACGTCGTCAAGGCCGCCACCAACCTGCAGTCGCACGCCACCTCGAACGTGTCCAACGTGGCCCAGCGCGCGGCCATCGCGGCCGTGTCCGGTGACCTGTCGGCGGTCGCGGAGATGAAGACCGCGTTCGACCGGCGACGGCGGCTGATCGTCTCGATGCTCAACGAGATCGACGGCGTGGTCTGCCCGGAGCCGAAGGGTGCGTTCTACGCCTACCCCTCGGTCAAGGGACTGCTCGGGCGCACCATCGACGGGGTCACCCCGCAGACGTCGACGGAGCTCGCGGAGCTGGTGCTGGACAAGGCCGAGGTGGCGGCTGTGCCCGGGGAGGCGTTCGGCTCCCCCGGCTACCTGCGGTTCTCCTACGCGCTCGGCGACGACGACCTGGTCGAGGGCATCACCCGCCTCCAGAAGCTGCTCGCCTGATCGCCGCCGGCTCGCCCGCACCCACATTGACCGGCGACGTCTCCCGCGACATCCGGACCCTGCCTAAGGCGCACCTGCACCTGCACTTCACCGGGTCGATGCGGCACTCGACCCTGCTCGAGCTCGCCGAGCGGGACGGGCACGTGCTGCCCGACGCGCTCGTCGAGGACTGGCCACCGCGGCTTTCTGCGGCCGACGAGAAGGGCTGGTTCCGGTTCCAGCGGCTCTACGACGTGGCCAGGTCGGTGCTGCGGACGGAGGACGACGTACGGCGACTGGTCCGCGAGGCCGCCGAGGACGACGTTGAGGACGGCTCGCGCTGGCTGGAGATCCAGGTGGACCCCAGCGGGTACGCCGCCCGCTTCGGTGGGATCACCGCGTTCACCGACCTGGTCCTCGACGCGGTCCGGGACGCGGCCACGCGGACCGGGATCGGGATGGCGGTGGTGATCGCCGCGAACCGGACCCGACACCCGCTCGACGCCCGCACCCTGGCCAGGCTGGCTGCACAGTACGTCGGACGTGGCGTGGTCGGCTTCGGGCTGTCCAACGACGAACGCCGTGGGACGACCTCGGAGTTCGCTGCCGCCTTCTCGATCGCCGAGCGAGCCGGCCTGTTGCTCGCGCCGCACGGCGGGGAGCTGGTCGGTCCCCGCAACATCGCGGCCTGCGTCGACGTACTCCACGCGGACCGGCTCGGGCACGGGGTGCGCGCCGCGGAGGATCCCCGGCTGCTCGACCGGCTGGTGGAGCGGGGCATCGCGCTGGAGGTGTGCCCGGTCTCCAACGTGGCGCTCGGCGTCTACTCCGACCTCACCTCGGTGCCGCTGCCGACTCTGCTCGCGGCCGGCGCAACCATCGCCCTGGGCGCGGACGACCCGTTGCTGTTCGGGTCACGGCTGGTCGGCCAGTACGCCACGATGCGCGCGGCCCACGACCTGTCCGACGCCCAGCTGGCAGAGCTGGCCCGGATGTCGGTGCGTGCCTCCTGCGCGCCGGATTCCCTGAAGCAGGAGATCCTCCGCGAGATCGACGCCTGGTTGGCACACTAAGCGGCATGACGAATCCTCCGGAGGAAGGGCAGCAGCCGGCCGAGGACCCCCAGCCGGGGTACTGGGAGCAGCAGTCGCAGCAGGCCCCGTACGGGCAGCCCGGCTACGGGTACCCGCCCGCACAGCAGCCACCGATGCAGTACGCGCCCGACCATCCGAAGGCGACGACCGTGCTGGTGCTCGGTGTGCTCGGGCTCGTCGTCTGCGGTCTCGTCGCGCCGTTCGCCTGGGTGATGGGAAAGCAGACGGTCAACGAGATCGACGCCTCGCAAGGGAGGCTCGGCGGTCGCGGCGCGGCGAACGCCGGTTACATCCTCGGCATCATCGGGACGGTGTTCCTCGGCTTCGCGCTGCTGGCGGCCGTCGCCATGCTGGGCCTGTTCGGGATGGCCGCGGTCTCGACCGGCTACTGACGCGCGGCCCCTGCACCGGCACCGCAATCACACACATGTGCCGGAGTTGTACGTCGGGCCGCGAAATCCGTTCCGTTCCAGCACATGTGTGCTGTTGTTGCATCCGAGCGGGCGACGCCGACCGAGCGGGTCAGGGCCGCGGCAGCTCGCACTCGACGAGCACCGGCTCGTTCACCAGCCACACCCCGAACCGGTCGGCCACGCCGCGCTGGACCTCCGCGGCGAGGTCGAGCAGGTCCTGGGTGCTCGCGCCGCCGCGGTTGGTCAGCGCCAGGGTGTGCTTGTCCGAGAGGGCGACCCGGCCGTTGCCGTAGCCCTTGCCGAAGCCGGCGTGCTCGATCAGCCAGGCGGCGCTGGTCTTCGTGGTCCCGTCCGGCTGTTCCCAGCGCGGGGCGCCGCCGGGCAGCCGACCGATCTGCTCGGGGGTCAGGAACGGGTTGGTGAAGAAGGATCCCGCGCTCCAGGTGTCGTGGTCGGCGGGGTCGAGCACCATGCCCTTGCCCCGGCGGAGCCCGAGCACCGCCTGCCGGACCGCCGCGGTGGGAGCACGCTGACCCGGCTCCACCTCCAGGGTGCGGGCGAGCTCGGCGTACCGCACCGGCGCACCCAGGTCGCCGAGCCGGAACTGGAAGGTGACGCTGAGCACGACGAACCGCTGCGGGTTCTCCTTGAACCGGCTGGTCCGGTACCCGAAGCCGCAGTCGCCGGCGGCGATCGTGCGCACCGCCTTCTCGACCCGGTCCCAGCAGCGCACGGAGGCGATCGTCTCGGCCACCTCCTGGCCGTAGGCACCGACATTCTGGATCGGCGTAGCACCGACGCTGCCGGGGATCCCGGACAGCGCCTCGATGCCGATCCAGCCCCGCTCCACCGCCTCGGCGACGAGCGCGTCCCAGCTCTCACCGGCGGCCACGGTCACGATCGCTCCGCCACAGCTGTCCTCCTCGGCCCGGACCCCTTCGGTCAGGATCCGGACCACCGTGCCCGGGAAGCCGTCGTCGGCGACCACCAGGTTGCTCCCACCGGCCACCAGCAGCAACCGCTCACCGGCCTCGTCCGCGCGCACCACGGCGTCGACGAGCTGCTCCTCGGTGCGGGCGTCGACGACGACCGCGGCGGGACCGCCGAGGCGCAGGGTGGTGAGGTCGGCGAGACGAACGTGCTGGACCGCGGCGTCAGCCACGCGCCAGCACCGCCTTGGGCTGGCCGAGCACCTTCTGTTCGCCGCAGGTGACCTCGAGGGCGATGTGCACGCCGTCCTCGGTGAGGTTCTTGACCGTGCCGCTGACCACCACCTCGACGCCCTCGTCGTCGTCGGGAACCACGACCGGCTTGGTGAACTTGCAGCCGAGCTCGCGGACCCGACCCGGGGCACCGGCCCAGGTGTCGAGGGCGCGGCCGGCCAGCGCCATCGTGAACATCCCGTGCGCGATCACACCGGGCAGGCCGACCGAGGTGGCCACCCGGTCGGACCAGTGGATCGGGTTGAAGTCGCCGCTGGCGCCGGCGTAGCGGACCAGGTCGGCCCGGGTCACCCGGTAGGTCTGTGCGGGCAGCGTGCTGCCGGTCTCGTAGTTCACGCGTCCTCCCCCCGGTGCACCAGCGTCGCGAACGCCGTACACACGTGCTCGCCGTCGGCATCGGTGATCTCGCTGCGGGTGCCGATGATGTCCGCGCCGCCGATCTGGCGCAGCGAGTCGACGGTCAGCTCGGCCCGGAGCCGGTCCCCCTCGGCGACCGGACGGGTGTAGGTGAACCGCTGCTCGCCGTGCACGACCCGGTGCAGCGCGATCCCGACGTCGGGGTCCTCCATCAGCGCGTTCATCGCCGCGAACGCGATCACGATCGGGAACGTGGCCGGTGCGGAGCGACCGTCGTACTCCGACCCGGTGGACCGGGCGAACTCGAGGAGCTTCTCGCGGGAGACGGTGTAGGGCTCGGTCGGCGGGAACGTACGCCCTGCCAGCGATGCGTCGACAGCCATGGACGGGACGCTAGCAGCCGGTCATCGCAGGAGTGCTCGCACGCCCTGGACGTAGGACTCGGGGGTGACGTCCCCGAGGATCAGCCGCTGCAGGACGAAGCCGGGCAGCAGCCCGAACAGCACCTGCGCCGCCTGCTCCGGGTCGAGGTCGTCGGGCAGCGTGCCGTCGCGGCGGCACCGGAGCACGACGGACTCGAGTGCGTCTCGCAGGGCGAGCATCTTCTCCCGGGCGAGGGCGTGCACCTCGGGGTCGCGGACCGCCTCGGCCCAGGCCTGCACGGCGATCCGCGGCAGATCGACGCCGCCCTCGACGACCGGCGCGGTGACCTGGCGGAGGAACACCTCCACGGCGTCCGCCGGATGCACCGGCTCGTCCCGCTCGACGAGGTCGTGCAGGTGGTGCGCCGCCTGGCCGAGCGCCCGGTCGGCGATGGCCTTGATGATCTCGTTCTTGCTCTTGAAGTAACCGTAGACGGCGCCCGCGGACAAGCCGGCCTCCGCGATCACCGCCGCCATCGTCGTCTTGTGGAAACCCTCGCGGGCGACGCACCGGGCGGCCGCACCCAGGATCTGGTCGCGGCGGGCAGCGCGATGGGCATCGGTCACCTTCGGCATCCCCCCACATTAAAACGAATATTCGTTCTTGACAATCGACCCGACGGAGGCGCACGCTGGAAATCCAACAGAATGAACGTTCTTTTTCGGAGGTCATCATGTCGCAGCACACCCGGTCCGGAGGCACCGAGGTGGTCGGTGCCGTCGCCGCCCTGACCACGCTGCTCACCGTCCTGCTGGTCGCGTTCGCGTGGCCGGCGTCGGAGATCGGACCCCACGAGCTCCCGGTCGCGGTCGCCGGGCCGCCCAGCGCCGCGGTGCAGGTCGAGGGCGCACTCGCCCAGGCGCTCGGCCCGGACGCCCTCGACGTGACCGCGGTGCCCTCACGGCAGGCCGCCGTCGACGCCATCGAGGACCGCGAGGTGTACGGCGCGGTGGTGCTGTCCTCCGACGGGGAGGAGCTGCTCGTGGCCTCGGCCGCCAGCCCCGCCGTCGCGCAGCTCCTCGGTCAGGT
>DATFGA010000101.1:0-8367 GCA_035249775.1 Nocardioidaceae bacterium
GCGCACGGACTCCGGCGCGACCAGCAGATGCTGGTACTTGGCGTGCCGGGAGAAGCCGGAGAGGTTGTTGAACAGGTGCGCGACGTCCTCACCGATGCCGTCGTGCGCCGTGAGCAGCCCGAAGTCCTCGTAGGCACGAGCCGTCTTCGGGTTGTAGTTGCCGGTCCCGATGTGCGTGTAGCGGCGGATCCCCTCAGGCTCGTCGCGGACCACCAGTGCCAGCTTGCAGTGCGTCTTCAGCCCGACCAGCCCGTAGACCACGTGGCAACCGGCGTGCTCGAGCTTGCGCGCCCAGCGGATGTTGGCCTGCTCGTCGAAGCGGGCCTTGATCTCGACCAGCACCAGCACCTGCTTGCCGGACTCGGCGGCGTCGATCAGGGCGTCGATGATCGGGGAGTCGCCGGAGGTCCGGTACAGCGTCTGCTTGATCGCCAGCACGTGCGGGTCGGCGGCGGCCTGCTCGATGAACCGCTGCACGGACGTGGAGAACGAGTCGTAGGGATGGTGCAGGAGTACGTCGCGGCGCTGCAGCGCGGCGAACACGTCGACCGGTGAGGACGACTCGACCTCGGCCAACGCGGTGTGCGTGGAGGGAATGAACGCCGGGTACTTCAGCTCGGCACGATCGAGGTCCGCGATGTCGTTGAGGCCGCGCAGGTCCAGCGGCCCGGGGAGGCGGAACACCTCCGCGGGTGACACGGAGAGCTCGGACACCAGCAGCTCCAGGATGTGTTGGTCGATGGACTCCTCCACCTCGAGCCGAACCGGCGGTCCGAACCGGCGCCGCTGAAGCTCTTTCTCCAACGCAGCAAGGAGATTCTCGGCGTCGTCCTCCTCCACCTCGAGGTCCTCGTTGCGGGTCACCCGGAAGGTGTGCACCGCGAGCACCTCCATCCCCGGGAACAGCCGCTTGAGGTGCGCGGCCATCACGTCCTCGAGCGGCACGAACCGTTGCGGCCCCACGGGCACGAACCGGGCGAAGATCGGCGGCACCTTCACCCGCGCGAAGTGCTCCTTGCCAGTCTTCGGGTTCCGCACCAGCACGGCGAGGTTCAGCGACAGACCGGAGATGTACGGGAACGGGTGCGCCGGGTCCACGGCGAGCGGGGTGAGCACCGGAAACACGCGTTCCTTGAACAGCCGCTTGCAGTGCTTCTGCTCGTCGCGGGTCAAGTCGCTCCAGCGCAGCAGCTCGATCCCTTCCTTGGCGAGCGCAGGGACGATCTCGTCGCGGAACAGGGTGGCCTGCCGCTCCATCAGCGCGTTCGCCGTGCTCCAGATCTGGCCGAGCACCTCCCGCGGCAGCAGCCCGGAAGCAGCGCGTACGGCGACCCCTGCGGCGATCCTGCGCTTGAGACCGGCCACCCGGACCATGAAGAACTCGTCGAGGTTGGAGGCGAAGATCGCCAGGAACCGGACCCGTTCGAGCAGCGGCAGCGAGGTGTCCTCGGCGAGCTCGAGCACCCGGGTGTTGAAGTGCAGCCAGGACAGCTCCCGGTCCAGGAACCGGTGCGCCACCTCGGGCGTCCCGAGGTCGTCGAGCGATCCCTCGTAGGGCGGCTCCACGTCGAAGGAGTCCGAGGAGACCACCCGCAACGCACCGTCCACGGCATCCTCGTCCGCCGCGGCCTGCGCTGCTGCGGACAGAGGACTTCCGGAAGCCGGTGAAGACGCCATGCCTCCATGGTGGCACCACCGGGTGAACGGCCGGGAGCGGTGCCGGTAGGTTTCCCGCATGCCAGAGACGTTGGACAAGGTCGCCGCGAGGCTCGAGCCCGCCGTGTTCCGTGCGCTGCTCGGACTCCCCACCGGTGTGCAGAGGCGACTCGCCGGTCCGCCCGTGGTCGTGGACGGGCAGACCTTGGACCCGGAGACGCAGTGGATGCTGCGGCTCCAGAAGCTGGCCCGGCTCCCGGCCGCCGAGACGCTGCCGATGCCGCAGGCCCGCGCGGCGCTGCTGCGGCAGTCCACGTTGGTGGGCGGCAAGCAGCCGATCGGCGCGACCCGCGACCTCCAGGTGCCGGGCGCGGACGGCGACATCCGGGCGCGGCTCTACATTCCGCGGGCCTCGAGCACCGACGCGGCCGGGACAGCCGAGCCGGCCGGGACTCCCGAGGCGGCCGGAGATCCGTTGCTGTTCTTCGTGCACGGCGGCGGAATGATGTACGGCGACCTCGACAGCCACGACCCGCTCTGCCGGTTCCTCGCCGAGCGGGCCGGTGCCCGGGTGCTGTCGGTCGACTACCGGCTCGCGCCGGAGCACCCGTTCCCGGCCGCGGTCGAAGACTGCTGGGCCTCCTTCCAGTGGGTGGCCGAGCACGCCGACCAGCTCGGCGTCGACCCGGACCGGATCGCCGTCGGCGGTGACTCGGCCGGTGGCTACCTGTCTGCCGTGACCGCGATCCTCGCCGCCCAGAACGGCATCCCGGTGAAGCACCAGCTGCTGATCTACCCGGTCACGAACATGGCCGAGAAGAGCGACAGCCGGAGGATCTTCGGCGAGGGCTTCTTCCTCACCACGGCATTCATCGACCTGGCCGAGGCGTCGTACCTCGCCGAGACCGACGACCGCCGCGACCCGCGCGTCTCGGTCTACTTCACCGAGAAGATTCCCGAGAACCTCGCGCCGGCGTTCGTGGTGACCGCCGGGTTCGACCCGCTGCGCGACGAGGGCGAGGCCTACGCGCGGCTGCTCGCGGACGCCGGTGTGGAGGTGGAGATGAAGCGGTACCCCGGCTTCATCCACGGCTTCGCGAACATCGTCGGCGCCGGCCGCAGCAACCGGGCGGCGGTCGCGGAGATCGCCGCGAAGCTCAAGGCCGCGCTGGCCTGAGGTACATCACGTCGGTGTCCTGGTCGGCGTGGCTGAACCCGAGGCCGCGGTAGACCGCGACCGCCGGCGCGTTGTCGGACTCGACGTAGAGGATCACCTCACCCAGCCCGAGGGACCTCAGGTGGTGCAGGCCGGTCAGCGTCAGCGCCTTCCCGAGCCCGCTGCCCTGGGCCACCGGCGAGACACCGACCACGTAGACCTCGCCGTACGCCGGGTCGCCCTGGTGCACCTTGGTCCAGTGGAAGCCGAGCAGCGGTGGGCTGTCCACGCTGCTGTCGCCGTCCGGGACCGCGTCGGCCGGTTCGGCGAGGAAGAAGCCGGCCGGGTCGAACCAGTCCTCGGCCATCCGCTGGTCGAGGTCGGCGCGCGTCAGCGAGCCCTGCTCGGGGTGGTCGATGAAGGCCTCGGCGTTGGTCGCCAGGAACGCGTCCTCGTCCCGGCCGGGTTCGAAGGGGCGTACGACGATCCCGGTGGGGACCGTGACCTCGGGCAGGGGCTCCACCAGCGAGCGACGCATCACCCACAGGTCGCGGACCCGGTCCAGACCGAGGCGCTCGGCGAGGGCGGCGGCGGCCGGGTGGTTGCCGTGCGACCACGCCGAGACCTCCTTGTCGGATGCCTCGAGCGCCGCCTCCGCCAGCGCACGGCCGATGCCCTTGCCACGCGCGGACGGGGTGACCACGAGGTTGAGCTCGCCGGAGTCCGAGACCAGCGCGAAACCGTCCAGGTCCGGATCGGCGCCGGCGACCCACAACGTCGAGCCGGACAGGCCGTCGTGCCGCAGGGAGAGCAGGGCGGCCTCGTTGAGCGGGCTGCGTCCGTCCGTCTCGGTCGCGGCCGCCACCACCCGACGTACGCCCTCGGCCACCCCCGACGAGGACGCCCAGTCGAACGAGGCGGAATTGACGCGGACGGGGGACGTAGCGGAAGTCACGTGGCCCAGCCTAGGGCGAACCGGCATACGCGGTCGGAAAGTGGGCACTTGTGCGCCGAAGAGGACACCAAGGAATTCGAACAGAGGAAGACATGCACCCTGCGTTGTTGGTTGCGTTGTCGGTGTTCGTGCCGTTCGGGTGCCTGGGGCTGTTGTTGTTCCTGGCCAAGCTCGAGGACACGCTGCCCAACGACGTCGAAAGATCCGAGCGCAGCAACGTGCCGGAGCCGATCCTCGCCATCCCGCTGTCGGAGCCGATGCCCGCGCCGCCCGTCGCGCAGCCCGAGCCGGCTCCAGCCGCAGTCGAGGAAGCCACCCAGCGCCCCGGACCCGTCGCGACGCCGGTCACGCCCTGACGTCCGACCGTTCCTTCGGCGGCAGCACGAACCGGTAGCCCACGTTGCGGACGGTCCCGATCAGGATCTCGTTCTCCGGGCCCAGCTTCGCGCGGAGCCGGCGCACGTGCACGTCGACAGTTCGGGTGCCGCCGAAGTAGTCGTAGCCCCAGACCTCCTGCAACAGCTGCTCGCGGGTGAACACCCGGCCGGGATGCTGCGCGAGGTACTTCAGCAGCTCGAACTCCTTGAAGGTCAGGTCGAGCGGTCGTCCGCCGAGCTTGGCGGTGTACGTCGCCTCGTCGACCGTGACCTCGCCGGAACGGATCACGTGCGCCTCGGGGTCGTCGGGATCACGTGAGGCGGCCAGCCGGCCCACCGACAACCGCAGCCTGGCCTCGACCTCGGCCGGTCCGGCGGTGCACAGCAGGACGTCGTCCATGCCCCAGTCGGCGGCCACCACGGAGAGCCCACCCTCGGTCACGACCAGGAGCAGTGGCACGTCAGAGCCGGTGGTGCGGATCAGCCGGCACAGGTCCCGGGCCCGGGCGAGGTCCTGCCGCCCGTCGACGAGGACCACGTCGGAGTCCGGCGCCTCGAGCAGCGCGCTGCCCTCGGCCGGGAGGATCTTCACCTGGTGCGGGAGGAGGGCGAGGGCCGGCAGCACCTCAGCGGAGGGCTGCAGTGCGCTGGTCAGCAGGAGCAGGGTGCTCATGGCACCTCCTCGAGGAGGGTCATCGGCGACTCGCCCTTGAGCCGTTTCTGCGGCACGGACGCCGGTGCGGCAGGCGTTGTGCGATAGGGCAGGATACCGAACATGAGCGAGTCCGGTTCCGAGAAGTCCATCGCGCGGCCGATCGTGGTCCGTTACTGGGCGGCCGCCCGCGCCGCCGCGGGGGTGGAGACCGATACGGTCGAGGCCCCATCGGAGACCACCCTCGACCTGGTGCTCGAGACGGTCCGGCTCCGTCATCTCGACTCGCCGAAGTTCAAGGACGTGGTGAGCGTCTGCTCGATCCTGATCGGCGACCGGCCGGTGGGGACCGCCGAACCGGACCAGGTCGTCGTACGCCCCGGCGACACCGTCGAGCTGCTGCCCCCGTTCGCCGGCGGCTGAGCAACTCGTTCGTTATCCGGGCGATTTCTTTACCGAGATCAACTCATGGTCCGGTGATCCGCGGGAACCAGAAGCCGTCCGTTCAATCGGGCCAGGGGGATGGGGATTAAGCGACTCTGAGGCGCAGGGGTCCTCAGAGCATGAGTCGACTGCGCCGGGGACCGCTTGGTCTGCTCCGTGGAGGGAGCACAGCGGAGGCCTCACACCGAGCTCCCACCCGGTGTGGGGCCTCGAACCACAGCCCCGAGTCAGCCGCCGCCCTCCCACGGCAGGCTGGCGAGGGGGTAGAAAGGGCCCTCGGTCCGTCGCAGGTGACGGGCCGGGGGCCCCACGGTTTCGCTCGGGGTTCGCGCCCTGCGGCGGTCGTGGGGCGGCCGGGAATGCATCGGCGGATCCGATGGTTTGCCCTACTGTGACCCAAGGCGCCTGGATCCTGCTTGCCGTGCTGGTGCTCGCCGGCGGGTTCGGTGCGTATCGCGCGGTGAGCGACGGCCGGTTCCGCGGCACGCACGAGGTGCGCGTCACTGATCCGGTCCGCGGTGCGAGCAAGCCCGCCGAGAACCCTGAGGCGCCGGCGAAGAGCGTCCTGGACGGCACCGACATCGACCACGTCCTCGGTGAGCGGGCGACGATGCTGCAGTTCTCCTCGGCGTTCTGCGCGCCCTGCCGAGCAACCCGGCGCATCCTCGCGGACGTGGCGGCCGTGGTCCCCGGCGTCGAGCACATCGAGGTGGACGCCGAGCATCACCTGGAGCTGGTCCGCCGGCTCGGGATCACCCGTACGCCGACCACGCTGATCCTGGACCGCGAGGGCCGCGAGCTCAGTCGTGCTAGCGGCGCTCCGCGCAAGGAAGCCGTGCTCGCCAGCCTCAGCAACGCGCTCGAGGTCTGACCACATGATGGAACACCGGTCCACATCGCGAGACGGCAGTTACCGCGCCCCCGCTGCCGCCCTCTACCCTCTTCCCATGTCCTCGACCATGCTGACAAAGCGCCGCGCAGTGGACCACTGCCGCACGCGCTCGTCGCTGTGTCGAATGTCCTGACGGGACGTCGCGACCCCTTCCTGGGTTGACCCCGCACCACCTCCGCCGGCCCCAGCGCCGTAGCGATGCTGTGCCTCCGACGTGCCCGTGCCCTCATCAGGCCGCCCGAAGTCCCGTGCCAGAGCGCACGATCCGACGCAGGAGATCCCAGACATGTCAGTCCGCCCCCAGATCGATCCGCGGGGACCCCGGTTCGCAGCAACGCTGACGACCGTGGTGCTCGCGGCGGTCCTGCTTGCGGCGCCGTCTTCCACGGCAGTCACCCTGCTCGCCGTACAGGCCGCGGTCTTCGCGATCGGAGCCGCAGCGGGAGTCCAGCGCACGCCGTACGCCTGGCTCTTCAAGGCCCTGGTCCGACCGCGGCTCAGCACTCCCGGTGAGCTCGAGGACGCCGCCCCGCCGCGGTTCGCGCAGTCCGTGGGTCTGGTGTTCGCGGTCGTCGCCCTGGTCGGCTACCTGTCCGGCGCGACCCTGCTCGGCGGGATCGCGACCGGGCTCGCCCTCGGGGCGGCCTTCCTCAACGCGGCGTTCGGGTTCTGCCTCGGCTGCGAGGTCTACCTGCTCGTACGTCGCACCGTCCCCACGTCACACACCACCGTCACCGCCAACAACCGCGCCGGCAACGTCCCGGTCGCAACGAAAGGTTAATCAATGAGCCGCGAGACAGTACTCGTCAACGCAGACTGGGTCGAGCAGCACCTCGACGACCCGAAGGTCGTCCTCATCGAGGTCGACGAGGACACCACCGCCTACGACAAGGGCCACATCAAGGGCGCGATCAAGTTCGACTGGACCACCGACCTGCAGGACCAGGTCCGGCGCGACGCCGTCAACAAGGACCAGTTCTCGGCGCTGCTGAGCAAGAACGGCGTCAGCAACGACGACACGGTGATCCTCTACGGCGGCAACAACAACTGGTTCGCCGCCTATGCCTACTGGTACTTCAAGCTCTACGGCCACGACGACGTCAAGCTCCTCGACGGCGGCCGCAAGAAGTGGGAGCTCGACAGCCGTGAGCTGGTCGACGAGATCCCGACCCGCGAGGCGACGACGTACACCGCCAAGGAGCCGGACAACAACATCCGCGCCTTCCGCGACGAGGTCGTCGAGGCGATCGGCACCAAGAACCTGGTCGACGTACGCAGCCCTGATGAGTTCGCCGGGCGCCTGCTCGCTCCGGCCCACCTCCCGCAGGAGCAGGCCCAGCGCGCCGGTCACATCCCGACCGCGGCCAACGTGCCGTGGAGCAAGGCGGCCAACGACGACGGCACCTTCAAGTCCGACGAGGACCTGAAGAAGCTCTACACCGAGGCCGGCGTGGACTGGGACAAGGAGACCATCGCCTACTGCCGCATCGGCGAGCGCTCGTCGCACACCTGGTTCGTGCTGCACGAGCTGCTCGGGGACCTGTCGACGAAGAACTATGACGGGTCGTGGACCGAGTACGGCTCCCTCATCGGCGTCCCGATCGCCCTCGGCGACGAGCCGGGTGAGGCCTGATGTGCGGCGCGACCGCGGGCGGCGTCTCGCTCGAGGGTGTCAACGTCGCCAAGGAGTCGGTGATCCAGGGCATCGTGACCCGCGGCGACGAGCCCGTGGGCAATGCCTACGTGCGGCTGCTCGACCGCACCGGCGAGTTCACCGCTGAGGTACCCACCTCGGTCACCGGGCACTTCCGGTTCTTCGCCGCGCCGGGCGAGTGGACCCTGCGCACGCTGGCCCCGAAGGCCGACGTCGTCGACAAGAAGGTCATCGCCCAGCAGGGCACGGTGGCCGAGGTCGCCGTCGCCATCTGAACGCACCGCCGCTCGATTGGCTGGTCGAGCTTGGGCCCCCGCGCTGCCTTACGCAGGTTCGTGGGGGCCCTTGGTGTGTGCGACGGGCGGTCTCTGGTCGGCCCACAACAGGCCGGCGGGACGACGTACGGCTGGGTGCGGGGTGACTTTGCTCGGATCGGCACCACGGACGGTACGACGTGACAAGACGCATGTTCTGGGACGGGAAAAACTGCATCTCGTCACGTCGTACCTGGACGAGGTGGCTCGCGATGGCACTTGATGGGTCCGGCCCCTGCATGTCACGCGATCTCGTGGCCCCGGCCG